>NZ_JAFCXH010000004.1:292318-292576 GCF_049898225.1 Pseudomonas sp. DSP3-2-3
CGCCGTAAGGGCGGAACCAAAAGTCGCCGTGACCGCAGCAACGGATATGTACCCATTCCCCTTGTGGGAGCGAGCTTGCTCGCGAAGGAGCTCAACGATAACGCGTGCTACCTGGATAAAACGTAGCGCCCATACATTTTGACCTTGCCCCCGAGAAACGTATCCCTTAACCCGGCGTCGGGGTTGAGTATCTAAGGTTGTTGCATTTGCCAGTTCTTCTCGTATTGCATCGGGCTTACGTAAAGCAGAGTCGAGTGC
>NZ_JAFCXH010000005.1:0-292285 GCF_049898225.1 Pseudomonas sp. DSP3-2-3
ACGACCATAGAGCATTGGAACCACCTGATCCCATCCCGAACTCAGCAGTGAAACGATGCATCGCCGATGGTAGTGTGGGGTTTCCCCATGTGAGAGTAGGTCATCGTCAAGATTGAATTGCAGAACCCCTGATCGCTTACGCGTTCAGGGGTTTTGTTTGTCTGCTCGATTTATACGCCCTCAAATCGCAGCCATAAAAAAGCCACCTCATTGGGTGGCTTCTTATCTATCGCAGCGTCAGTCGCCGCGATACTCGCACCCGCTGGTGCAGGTTTCATGGATGCGAATTGCAGAGAGTTCGGGCAACAGTGGCTTGAGCTCGTTCCAAATCCACTTCGCCAGGTTTTCGCTGGTTGGATTGTCCAGGCCTGGAATGTCGTTCAGATAGTTGTGATCGAGGCGTTCATAGAGAGGTTTGAAGATTGCTTTTATCTCCGAAAAATCACGTATCCACCCGGTGTGCGGATCGACATCGCCCGCTAGATAGATTGCCACCCGAAACGAGTGCCCGTGCAGGCGGCCACACTTGTGGCCCTCGGGCACGTGAGGAAGGCGATGGGCGGACTCGAAGGTAAACTCTTTAAAAATTTCCACAATCAATCAACTCTTAAAAATGGCGATCGCCGTAGCGATACGTGCAGTCAACGAGTTTATCAGCAATGGTTTGACGGATGCGTTTAAAACCGCTTCCAGACTCCTGCCTGCGATACTGACGAACGCGCGCTTTGCATCAATGGATGTCGAAATCTGTGTTGATGGCCTCTGGCCAGACAGATTCAGCTTCAATTAAGTTGAGCGGGGTATCCTCTGAATCTGGAAAACAAATGTCTCAGTGGAGATCGATAATGAAGACATTGATAACCCTTTTCACTGCCGCTTTGTTCGTCTGCTCTGCCGGTATGACCTTCGGCCGCGATATTGGTCAGGAGGAAGCAGCGAAATTGCGCGCCTCCGGCATCATTCAATCAACGCAACAGTTGGAGGCCGCAGCGCTAACCACGCACCCCGGCGCCACCATTACTGATAGCGAACTGGACGAAGAGTACGGTAAACACGTTTATCAGGTCGACTTGCGTGATGCGCAAGGTATTGAGTGGGACGTGGAGGTAGATGCCACCAATGGCGCCATACTCAAGGACCATCAGGACAAGTAGATGACAGTTGAAAAGCGTCTCGCAGTCGTCTGCGGCCTGATGCTGGTGTGCGTCGCTGGGCAAGCACGAGACCTTGATCAAGACGAAGCACTGACCTTGCGTCAGACCGGTGTCATCCTGCCGCTCGAACAACTGGTCGATTTGGCCTTGGGGCGTTATCCCGGCGCCAGGCTGCTCGAAGCCGAGCTTGAAGAGAAACACGGCGTCTATGTGTATGAGTTTGAGGTGCTGACCAGGGAAGGCGTTGTCCGTGAACTGAAGTTCGATGCGCGTGACAGCCGACTTTTGAAAGACGAGGAAGATGACTGATGCGCTTGTTATTGGTGGAAGATCACGTTCCATTAGCCGATGAGCTACTGGTCGGCCTGGGTAAGCAGGGTTATGCCGTTGACTGGCTCGCTGATGGCCGCGATGCGGTGCATCAGGGCCAGAGTGAACCTTATGATTTGATCGTCCTGGATCTGGGGCTTCCCGGCCTTCAGGGTTTACAGGTTCTGGAGCAATGGCGCGCCTCGGGACTCGTCATCCCGGTATTGATTCTGACCGCCAGGGGATCATGGTCCGAGCGTATCGAAGGACTCAAGGCTGGGGCGGATGACTACCTGACCAAGCCGTTTCATCCTGAAGAATTGCAGTTGCGCATTCAGGCGCTGTTGCGACGCGCCCATGGACTCGCCAATCAACCCCGTCTGGAGTCCGCAGGCCTTCATCTTGATGAGGGACGGCAAAGCGTCAGCAGTGATGGCGTAGATATCCAGCTGACTTCCGCAGAGTTCCGGCTGCTGCGCTACTTCATGCTTCACCCCGAACAGATCCTGTCCAAGAGTCATTTGGCTGAACACTTGTACGACGGAGAAAATGAACGTGATTCCAATGTGATTGAGGTGCATGTCAATCACCTGCGTCGCAAGCTTGGCAAGGCCGTCATAGAAACCCGCCGGGGCCAGGGTTATCGATTTGGCGGAGCGCCTGTTTGAAGTCTATTCAGGGACGTCTCAGCCTGGGGCTGATCAGCGTCATGGTGGTCGTATGCGTGATTCTGGCGCAAACCAGCCTGTGGCTATTTGAACTTGGCTTGCAGCGTTATCTTGAAGCAGGCCTGCGTAACGAGAGCGAAAACCTCTTGGTTGCGCTCGTGCGTGGGCCAACCGGCTTGCAACTTGATGAGCATCGCTTGTCTCCGGCGTATCAGCGACCTTACTCGGGTCATTACTTTCGCGTGGACTTCGAACAAGGGCACTGGCGGTCCAGGTCGCTGTGGGACCTTGAGTTGCCTGACCTCGACGGCGTCGGGCTGCATGCCAATCTTGAGCTGGGCACGACCGGCCAATCCCTGTTGTTGCTCAACACGGAATATCGCAAGTTCGGGCAATCTATTTCGATCACCGTCGCACAGGATTACACCCCCGTCAGAGCCAGCTTCCAGCGTGTACAGCAATTTGGCCTTGGGCTCGGACTTACGGCGCTGCTGGTCATTCTTGTTCTGCAGCGCGTTACCGTACGTCGTGCATTGAGGCCGTTGGAGAATGTTCGCAAGCAGATATTCCAGCTGCAACAGGGCAAGCGATCGCAACTTGATAGTGAGGTGCCGCTTGAGCTGGAGCCGCTTGTTGCCCAGATCAATCATCTGCTTGCCCACACTGAAGACAGCCTCAAGCGCTCCCGTAACGCCTTGGGCAATCTCGGGCATGCGCTGAAAACCCCGCTGGCCGTGCTAGTCAGCCTGGCATCGAATTCCCAGCTAGATGCCTACCCCGCATTGCGCAATACCTTGCGCGAACAGCTGGAGCACATTGAGCAGCGGTTGGTTCGCGAACTCAATCGGGCACGCTTGTCCGGAGATGCCTTACCCGGCGCGCATTTCGACTGCGATGCAGAACTCGGGGGGCTGCTGGCGACGTTACGCATGATTCACGGCGATCATCTTGAGCTGGCGACCAAGGTGGCCAGCGGTCTGTGCCTGCCCTGGGACCGCGAAGACATCCTGGAGCTGCTCGGCAACCTGATGGACAACGCCTGCAAGTGGGCTGACAGCGAGGTGCTGCTGACGATTACTGAGCAGCAGCAGGGCTTTTGCTTGTTGGTTGACGATGATGGTCCGGGGATTCCTGAATCCAGACGGGAGGAAGTGTTCAGCCGCGGCGCCCGGCTGGATGAGCAAATCACCGGGCACGGATTGGGCCTGGGTATTGTGCGAGACATCATCCAGGCCTGGGGTGGCGAACTCAGGCTGTTGGAAAGTCCGCTAGGCGGATTACAAGTACGTATCGATCTGCCGTTGGGTCCGGTCTTGCTCTGAGGCTGTGCAACACTTCTGCGGTCGATAAAGGTTTGGTCCTACGAACAATTCGGAGGATTCTCAACTTTTCGGACAAATGGCCGTTAAACAGGTAACTGCAGTTTTCTCAATAAAAACAAACTGATTCCTGGAGCTCTATGCGTATTAGCCTGAAAGCCAAAGTACTTTCGCTGGCGGTGCTGCCGGTGCTGATATTTGCGCTGGTGATCAGCGTTGCGACCGTCGTCATGCTCCGCGAGCAGGCAAAGCGCGAGGTCAGTGAGACGCGCGAGCGTTTGCTCTCGGAAGCCAAGTCGACCCTGCAAAGTTATGTCGCGGTCGCCATGACCGCCATCAAGCCGATCTACGACGCTGCTGCGCCGGGTGACGACGCTGCACGCGCTCAGGTCATCAAGCTGCTCTCTAATATCACCTACGGCAAAGACGGCTACTTCTTCGGTTACGATTCCCAATCGGTGCGCCTGTTCAAGGCCAGCAGTCCGGATGGCATCGGCAAAAGTTTCAAGGACGCCCGTGATCCCAACGGCGTTTATGTCAACAACGAACTGGTCGCCGTTGCCAAAGCCGGTACGCATTACCTCCTTTATTCATCACCGCTGCCGGGCAAAACCGAGCTGTTGCCAAAACTCGGGTACACCGAGTATTTGCCTAAATGGGACATGGCGGTCGGGTCATCGGTAAATCTGGATGGCATCGACGCTCAGCTTGCGGTGGTTGAAACAAGCGTCGAAGCACGTCTGCAGGAGATGCTGCTTAGCATCATTGGCATCGCTGTGCTGGTGCTGATCATCATCACCGCAGTCGGAACCATCCTCGCGGGCACGCTGTTGCGCCCACTTCGCCTGATGAAAGCCAATCTTGATGACATCGCCGCAGGGGAGGGTGATCTGACTCGCCGCCTGGCGATTACCAGCCAGGACGAGCTTGGTGACCTTGCCGGATCCTTCAACCGCTTCGTCGACAAAATCCACGGTCTGGTGCAGCAAATCGCGGGTATGACAACGCAGTTGACCGGGCTTGTCGGTCAGGTTTCCAGTCAGGCGCAACGTTCCGAACAAGCGATGGAGCGTCAGCGCCACGAAACGGATCAGGTGGCTACCGCGATCAACGAAATGTCTGCGGCAGCCCAGGAAGTGGCGAAAAGTGCACAGGGCGCATCGGTCGCCGCGCAGCAGACTGACGAGCAAGGTCAGTCTGCCAAGCGTGTGGTGGACGGCAGCATCAAGCAGATTCATGCGCTGGTGGAGGATATCCGTAATAGCGGCACGTCCCTGGACAGCCTGCAGCAGGACGTTTCCTCAATTGTCAGCGTACTCGGCGTGATTCGCTCCATTGCCGAGCAGACCAACCTGCTTGCCCTCAACGCCGCCATTGAAGCGGCGCGGGCCGGGGAAGCGGGGCGTGGGTTTGCGGTGGTGGCTGATGAAGTGCGGGCCTTGGCCAGTCGCACTCAGCAAAGCACCCAGGAAATTCAGGGGATGATCGATCGACTGCAAAAGGGCACGCAGACGGCAGTAGATGCCATGCGCCGCTCCAGCGAGGCCGGCGATGGCACTTCCGTGCAAGCCAATCAGGCAGGTGCGTCGCTGGATACAATCGGCCAGTTGATCGGCACCATCAACTCGATGAACGCGCAAATTGCCAGTGCGGCCGAAGAACAGACTGCCGTAGCTGAAGAGATCAATCGCAGCGTGCACCAGATCGCTTCGGCCGTTGATATCGTGGCCGACGAGACCCGCCAGAGCGCCGAAACTTCTCGCAATCTGGATGACCTTGGCCGTCGCCTGGGCGCGCTGGTAAACCAGTTCCGCGTCTGATCCTTTCCAGGGCGCGCGCGCGCCCTGTCCGAAATCCTGACTCGACAAGCATTGTTCCACCATCCTCAAGCAATCAGTTCGCTGATTGCCAGGATGATGGCACTTGCCCGTGGATTGGCGGACTAAGCACTAGGTCCAGCGATTCGCGGGCCTCTGACATGGAAAGGACATGAACGAAACCACGTTGCAATACAAAACCTTACTGATGTTGCTGGTGCTGGTCACCATCGCATTCGTCTGGATCCTGCTGCCGTTTTACGGAGCGGTATTCTGGGCTGTGATCCTCGGCATCATCTTTGCTCCGCTGCAACGTCGCTTGCTGCTGCGATTCGGCTGGCAACGGAACCTGACGTCCTTGTGCACGCTGTTGATTTGTCTGGTGATCGCCATCCTGCCAGTCATTGTCATCAGCGCCTTGCTGGTTCAAGAGGGCGCCACGTTGTACAAAAACGTGGAAAGCGGGCAGCTGGATATCGCCAGCTATCTGGCTGAATTCAAACAATTGCTGCCACCGTACCTGCAGCACTGGCTTGATCGCCTCGGCATGGGTGACCTGAACGGTCTGCGCGACAAAATTGCCAAGGGGGCAATGCAGGGCAGCCAGTACCTTGCGACTCAAGCTTTCAGCTTTGGGCAGGGTACGTTCGATTTCGTGGTGAGCTTCTTCATCATGCTTTATTTGCTGTTCTTCTTTCTGCGCGACGGCCAGGAACTGGTACGCAAGATTCGTATCGCCGTGCCACTGGCCGAACCGCAGAAGCGTCGCCTGCAACTGAAGTTCACCCGGGTGGTTCGCGCCACGGTCAAAGGCAACGTCGTAGTGGCGATCACTCAGGGCGCTTTGGGCGGGTTTATCTTCTGGAGTCTCGACATTCCCAGCGCATTACTCTGGGCGGTCATCATGGCGTTCCTGTCGCTGTTGCCAGCGGTCGGGGCGGGGATCGTCTGGGCGCCAGTTGCGGCGTACTTCCTGCTCAGCGGCATGATCTGGCAGGGCGTAGTGCTCTCGCTGTTCGGGGTATTCGTGATTGGTCTGGTGGACAACGTCCTGCGCCCGATTCTGGTGGGCAAGGACACCAAGATGCCGGATTACCTGATCCTGATCTCAACCCTGGGCGGCATGGCGGTATTCGGCCTGAACGGCTTCGTCATCGGCCCAATGGTCGCGGCGCTGTTCATGTCGACCTGGGGCCTGTTCGTCGGGGCCAAAAAAACCGTGCGCTTGCCAGGCTAGCTTTCATCAGTCCAAAAAAAACCTGCTCATGTGAGCAGGTTTTTTTATACGGGTCGGATCAGCTCGCGACTTGCAGACCCGCGTGCAATACCAGATCAAGCAGGGGTTGCGGGTAAATGCCCAAGGCGAATGCCAGGATAGCGATGGCCAGCAGCATGACGCCGCCAGTCCGTTGTGCCCAGTTGAACTGTGCGTCGTGACGCGGCAGTTTCGAATCAACCAGATACAAGGTGACCATCACGCGCAGGTAGTAGAACACGCCAATCGCGCTACCGATGATCAGCGAGCCGGTCAGCCACCACAGGTGCGCTTCGACACCGGTAGCGATGATGTAGAACTTGCCGATGAAGCCCGCAGTCAGCGGAATGCCCGCCAGGGACAGCATCATCAAGGTCATCACGGCAGTCAGGTACGGACGGCGCCAGAACAGGCCGCGATATTCGAACATCGCGTCGGCATCACGACCGCTGTAAGGCGACGACATCATGGTGATGACGCCGAAGCTGCCCAGGGTTGTGATGACGTAGGTCACCAGATAAACGCCAATCGCTTCAACCGCCATGCCTTTGCTGGCAACCAGCGCGATCATCAGATAGCCGAAGTGAGCGATGGACGAATAACCCAGCAGACGCTTGAGGTTGGTCTGAGTCAGTGCCAGCAGGTTGCCCACGAGGATCGACGCAACGGCGATGACCGCCAGTACGTCATGCAGCACACCGCTGCTGGCTGCCGGGGAAATCTGGAACAAACGCACCAGCACGGCAAACACTGCGACTTTACTGGCGGTTGCCAGGAAGGCTGCTACCGGGGCAGGGGCGCCTTCGTAGACGTCTGGCGTCCACAAGTGGAAAGGCACCAGCGACAGTTTGAACGCCAGGCCGACCAGCATCATGCCCAGGCCCAGACTTGCGATAGGGCTCGGCAGGCCTGTTGCTGCCAGCGCCTTGCCAATCCCGTCGAAGCTCAGAGTGCCGGCTTCGGCGTACAGCAGCGCCATGCCGAACAGCAGGAAAGCGGAGCCTGCGGCCGAGAGGACCATGTACTTGATGCCGCCCTCCAGCGAGCGCTTGTTGAAGAAGGCATACGCCACCAGCCCGTACACCGGCACCGACAGCAGCTCCAGACCGATGAACAATCCGGCCAGGTGCTGCGCGCTGACCAGAACCATGCCACCAGCAGCGGCCATCAGGATCAGCAGGTAAAGCTCTTCGCGATTGCCGGGATAGCCAACCTTGCCGTCGCCGAGATAGGCGTGAGCCATGGTCACACAGGCCAGGGTCGAAGCCAGGATCAGCGCCATGTACAGACAGGCAAAGCTGTCGATGTGCAGCAGTGGCGTGACGACCAGCGGGGCGACTTTCAGCGCCGGGTAGATCGACAGCAATGCCAGGTTGAGGCCTGCAACGGACAGCAGGAATGTTTGCGAGTGATTGCGGCGCCACGCGATTGCCAGCATCACCACGACAATCGTGGCGCTGGTAATCAGCAGCGGCGCAAGCGCAATAAAGTGTTGAATCGTCAGGTCCATAGCGCTCTTACCGGGCCGAAGCGAGTTGAGTGAAGGCGGTGCCGAGCCATTGCTGCACGCCATGCATGGTCGCTGCCGAAGTATCGAGGAACGGCTGCGGGTAAACCCCGAGCACCACCAGCAATACGGCAAGTCCCAGCACCATGATCAGTTCCCGCGCGTCCATGCCCTTGAGGACCTCGTCCGATTTGGACGGTCCGAAGTAGGCGCGGTGGATCATGATCAGTGAGTAGACGGAGCCAAACACCAGACCGGAAGTGGCGATTGCCGTGATCCATGGCGAGGCGACAAAGTTGCCCAGCAGGATCAGGAATTCACCGACGAAGTTACCGGTTCCCGGCAGACCCAGAGAGGCGGCAGCGAAGAACAGGCTGATCGCCGGCAGATAGGCGATGCGCGACCACAAGCCGCCCATTTCACGCATGTCCCGAGTGTGCATGCGTTCGTACAATTGACCGCTGAGGATAAACAACGCAGCTGCCGACAGGCCGTGGGCAATCATCTGCACCACAACGCCTTGCAGCGCTTGCTGGCTGCCGGAATAAATCCCGATCAGGACGAAGCCCATGTGCGAGACGCTGGAATAGGCAATCAGACGCTTGATGTCAGTCTGGGCAAACGCCAGGAAAGCACCGTAGAAAATGCCGATCAGGCCCAGCACCATCGCGATTGGCGCGAACTCAGCCGATGCGTTGGGGAACAACGGCAAGGCGAAGCGCAACAGACCGTACGCGGCGGTTTTCAGCAAGATACCGGCCAGATCGACCGAACCCGCTGTTGGCGCCTGGGCGTGAGCGTCCGGCAGCCAGGAGTGGAAAGGCACCACCGGCAGCTTCACCGCAAAGGCGATAAAGAAACCCATCATCAGGATGTATTCAGTGCCCGGCGCCAGTTGGGTCTTCAACAGCGTGGCGTAATCAAAGGTGATCACGCCGGTCTGGTTGAAGTTGACCAACACCAGACCCAGGATCGCCACCAACATGATCAGGCCGCTGGCCTGAGTGAAGATGAAGAACTTGGTCGCAGCGTAGATTCGAGTCTTCTTGCCGTCCGATGAGCTGTGACCCCAGAGCGCGATGAGGAAGTACATCGGCACCAGCATCATTTCCCAGAAGAAGAAGAACATGAACAGGTCGATGGCGAGGAACACGCCGATGACGCCGCCCAGAATCCACATCAGGTTCAGGTGGAAGAAGCCGACCTTGCGCTGGATCTCGTTCCACGAGCACAGCACCGACAGAATGCCGAGCAGGCCGGTCAACAGGATCATCAGCAGCGACAGACCGTCCAGCGCCAGGTGCACGCTGATACCGAAGCGGGAGATCCACAGGTGCTTGAATTCAAGCGCCCAGGTTGGATCGGCGCCGGGAGCCGGTGCGTAGCTGAAGTTGCCAGTACTCCACAACCAGAGGCCCAGGGCCAGTTCGAGGGACATGGTCAGCAGCGCGATCCAGCGCGGCAGGGTGGAGCTGTATTGCTCACCCAGCCAGCACAGCAGGCCGCCGATAAAGGGGATCAGGATTAGCCAAGGCAGAATCATGACGGGCTCAATTCCTTTCGCAAATTCGCAAGGTTCATGTCAGACCGCAACCACAACGACGGCGCCGAGTACCAGTACGGCACCTACGGCAATCGAAGCAGCGTACCAACGCAGTTGGCCGGTTTCGGTGCGGCTCATGGCGTCATGACCCCCCTTGACCAGACGTGGGATCAAACCAATGGTGCGATCCAGCGGATCGCCACGCAGCACATGGCTGATAGCCAGATAAGGTTTGACGAACAGCTTGTCGTAAACCCAATCGAAGCCCCATGCCGCGAACCACCAGGCCGAGAGGAAACGTCCCGGCCCGCTGTTGGCAATGGCAGTAACCAGACGGCGCTTGCCGAGGAACAGCAAGGCTGCCAGCAGAATTCCGGCCAGGGCGATGGCGCCCGAAGCGATTTCCAGACTGTGCTTGGCGTCGCCGCCGGCATGGCCGACGCTTTGCGGCAATACATCAGCCAGTGGCGGCGTGATCATGGCGCCGATGAAGGTCGACAGAATGATCAGCACCGACAGCGGCAGCCAGTGAGCGATACCGTGACCTGCGTGGGCTTCGGTCTTGGCTTCACCATGGAAGGCGATGAAGATCAGGCGGAAGGTGTACAGCGAAGTCATGAATGCGCCGACCAGACCTGCATATAGCAGCGCATGGTTGCCGCTGGCGAAGGCTTCCCAAAGAATTTCGTCCTTGGAGTAGAAGCCGGCGGTCAGCAGCGGCAGGGCAGACAAGGCCGCGCCGCCGACGATGAAGCTGGTGTAGGCCAGTGGCAGTTTCTTCCACAGGCCGCCCATCTTGAAGATGTTCTGCTCGTGGTGGCAGGCAACGATTACCGCACCGGATGCGAGGAACAGCAGCGCCTTGAAGAACGCGTGCGTCATCAGGTGGAAGATCGCGCCTTCCCAGGCACCGACGCCCAGCGCCAGGAACATGTAGCCGATCTGGCTCATGGTCGAGTAGGCGAGGATACGTTTGATGTCGGTTTGCACCAGTGCTGCAAAACCTGCCAGCACCAGGGTAACGCCGCCGACAATGCCGACCAGATGCAGGATGTCCGGAGCCAGCGCGAACAGGCCGTGAGTACGGGCGATCAGGTAGACGCCTGCGGTCACCATGGTTGCAGCGTGGATCAGTGCCGAAACCGGAGTAGGACCGGCCATCGCATCCGCCAGCCAGGTTTGCAGCGGCAGTTGCGCGGATTTACCGACTGCACCGCCGAGCAACATCAGGGTCGCCAGCACAATCCAGAAGTCACCGACCTTGAAGTGCTCCGGCGCCCGAACCAGCAACTCTTGCACGTTCAGGGTGCCCAGTTGTTGGAACAGGATGAACAGGCCAATGGCCATGAACACATCGCCAATCCGGGTCACGATAAAGGCTTTGAGTGCGGCGTTACCGTTGTTGCGGTTGCTGTAGTAGAAACCGATCAACAGATAGCTGCATAGGCCCACGCCTTCCCAGCCGAAGTACAGGAACAACAGGTTATCGCCCAGAATCAGGAACAGCATGCTGGCGATGAACAGGTTGGTGTACGCGAAGAAGCGTGAGTAACCCGCCTCGCCACGCATGTACCACGATGCAAACAGGTGGATCAGGAAGCCGACACCGACCACGACGCCGAGCATCGTGACGGAAAGACCATCCAGATACAGTGCGAAGTTCGGTTCAAAGCCATCCACCGTCATCCAGCGCCATAGCACCTGGGTGTAGTGACCGCCATCAGGCGGCGCAACGTTGAACTGGTAGATGACCCAGGCCGAAACAATGGCCGACAGCCCGATGGAGCCGACGCCGATCAGCGCCGCGAGGTTTTCCGAGATGCGTCCGCGAGAGAACGACAGCAGCAGATAACCGATCAGGGGAAATACGAAAGTCAGAAAGAGAAGGTTCATCCGCGCATCTCGCTGGCAGCGTCGATATCGAGAGTGTGGAAGCGGCGATACAGCTGCATCAGGATCGCCAGACCAATACTGGCCTCGGCGGCTGCGAGGCTGATCACCAGGATGAACATAATCTGTCCATCCGGCTGCGCCCAGCGGCTACCGGCAACAACGAACGCCAGTGCAGCTGCGTTCATCATGATCTCCAGGCTCATCAGCACGAAGAGTATGTTGCGGCGCACCATCAGGCCGACCAGGCCGAGGCAGAACAGGATACCGGCGACAGCCAGGCCGTGTTCCAGAGGGATTGCATTCATTGGCTTGGCTCCTTCGCCTCGTTACGGCCCAGATGGAATGCCGTGACGGCTGCAGCGAGCAGCAGCATCGAGGCGAGTTCCACCACCAGCAGATACGGTCCAAACAGACTGATACCGACCGCTTTTGCATCGACAGTGGTGTGGCCGATGCTGGCGCCGGTCGAACTGCTGAACAGCACGTACAGCAGTTCAGCCAGCAACAGCGTGCCGAGGATGACCGGGCCGATCCAGATGCCGGGCTTGAGCCAGGTCCGTTCCTGCTGAACCGAAGCCGGACCCAGGTTGAGCATCATCACCACGAAGACGAAGAGCACCATGATCGCGCCTGCATAAGCGATGACTTCCAGCACGCCGGCAAAGGGTGCGCCGAGGCTGAAAAATGTCATCGCCACGGCGATCAGTGAAATGATGAGGTAGAGCAGGGCGTGCACCGGGTTGGTGTTGGTGATCACTCTTAGAGTGGACACCACAGCGACACCCGATGCGAAATAGAAAGCGAATTCCATCTTTCTTCCTTAAGGCAGCAAGCTCTTGACGTTGATCGGTTCGGCTTCATTCTGCGCAGAGCCTTTAGGCTTGCCAGCGATGGCCATGCCGGCGACGCGATAGAAGTTGTAGTCGGGGTTCTTGCCGGGGCCGGAGATCAGCAGATCTTCCTTCTCGTAGACCAGATCCTGACGCTTGAACTCGGCCATTTCGAAATCCGGTGTCAGCTGGATTGCCGTGGTCGGGCAGGCTTCTTCGCAAAGGCCGCAAAAAATGCACCGCGAGAAGTTGATACGGAAGAACTCTGGATACCAGCGACCGTCGTCAGTCTCGGCTTTCTGCAGCGAGATACAGCCGACCGGGCAGGCCACCGCGCACAGGTTGCACGCCACGCAACGCTCTTCGCCGTCGGGATCACGGGTCAGGACGATGCGGCCACGGTAACGCGGCGGCAAGTAAACCTGCTCTTCCGGGTACTGCAACGTGTCACGCTTGCGAAATGCATGTGAGAACACCATCACCAGGCTGCGAAGCTGGGTGTAGGTGCCATGCACGATATTGAACAAATACTTGAGCATGGTTTATATCCTCACTGAGCCACGCCGGCGGGCGTGTTCAGCAACACGACCGCGGCGGTCACCAACAGATTGATCAGGGTCAGCGGCAGGCAGAATTTCCAGCTGAAATCCATCACCTGGTCATACCGTGGGCGCGGAATCGATGCGCGCAGCAGGATGAACAGCATGATGAAGAACGCGGTCTTCAAGGCGAACCAGACAAAGGCCAGCGAAGGCAGGATGTTGAACGGGCCATGCCAGCCGCCGAAGAACAGCGTCACCAGCAACGCCGAGATCAGCACGATCCCGATGTATTCGCCAACGAAGAACATCCCCCACTTCATACCGGCATATTCGATGTGATAACCGTCGGCCAGTTCCTGCTCGGCTTCCGGTTGGTCGAATGGGTGACGGTGAGTCACTGCAACGCCTGCGATGAAGAACGTACAGAAGCCGAAGAACTGCGGAATGATGAACCACAGGTTCTGGGCCTGGTATTCAACGATGTCGCGCATGTTGAACGAACCGACCTGCGCAACGATCCCCATTAGCGACAGGCCCATGAACACTTCATAAGACACGGTCTGGGCCGAAGCCCGCAGACTGCCGAGCAAGGCGAACTTGTTGTTGCTCGACCAGCCAGCGAACAGCACCGCATACACCGACAGACCGGCCATGGCGAAGAAGAACAGCAAACCGATGTTCAGGTCCGCCACGCCCCAGGTCGGGGTGATCGGGATGATGGCGAAGGCGATCAGCAAGGCACTCATGGCCACGACCGGCGCCAGGGTGAAGATCACCTTGTCAGCGAACGGCGGCGTCCAGTCTTCCTTGAAGAACATCTTGATCATGTCGGCGGCAATCTGGAAGGCACCGAAAGGGCCAACCCGGTTCGGGCCGTAACGATCCTGCCAGAGGGCGAGCAAGCGACGCTCGACCCAGCTGAGCAATGCACCGCAGACCACCACGGCCAGCAGAATGACAATCGCCTTGACTACCGAGATGATCGCGTCGACCACTTCAGGTGTGAACCAGGTCATAGCGCTGCCTCCTGCAGACCATCAACGGTTTTGCCGAACACGGCAGGCGGAATGCCGGCCAGACCGGCTGGCAGTGCAACAAGACCGGCACCCAGCTCTTCGTTGATGCGCAGCGGCAGACGCAAGGTCTGGCCGGCAACGCTCAAGCTCAGCAGAGCGCCGTCGTTGACGCCAAGGCGATCAGCTTCAGATTTGGCGATAGCGACATAAGCTTCTGGAATACGCTCCTGCACCGGCGCAGCCAGGGACGAAGTCTCGTCACTGCCGAACAGGTGGTAGAACGGCACCACTTGCCAAGTGCCGCGCGCTGGCGAAAATGCGCCCGGTACGCTGGCGAACCAGGAAAGTGCGTCGCCGGTGCTTTCGATCAGGCGAGTGCCCGGATCGCCTGCACGCAAATGACCACCGACTTCGTCCTGGAACTTGTTCCAGGCTTGCGGCGAGTTCCAGCCCGGAGACCAGGCGAATGGCACTTGCTGACGAGGCTCGACCGAACCCGAGTAGCCTTCCATGGAGAACGCGAACGCGGTGTCCTGGTCCTGGGAAGTGCGTGGCTCATGCACGCTGATATCGGCACGCATGGCGGTCCGGCCGCTGTAGCGCAACGGTTCGCGCGCCAGTTTCAAGCCTTTGATGCGGAACGATGCGGACGGCGCAGCGTTGACGATCCCGGCCAGTTGCGGCGTGCTTGCAGCACAGGCGGCGGTGACGTGATCGAGTTGAGTCCAGTCAACCGGCTTGTTCAGCAGGGTCGAACGCAGAGCATGCAGCCAGCGCCAGCCTTCGTGAACCAGAATGCTGGCATCCAGGTAAGTCGGATCGAACACCTGGAAGAAGCGCTGGGCGCGGCCTTCCTGGCTGATCAAAGTGCCGTCGCCTTCCGCGAAGCTGGCCGCTGGCAGGATCAGGTGAGCGCGTTCGCTGGTCGGAGTTTTCTGATGGTCCGCAACGATTACCACTTTGGCGGCGTTCAATGCGGCATCGACCGTAGCCGCATCAACGCGACGGTACAGATCGTTTTCAAGGATCACGATGGCGTCGGCCTGACCGGAAATCACCGCTTGCAGGGCAGCGTCAACGGAATCACCGCCGAACATCGCCAGACCCATGCTGTTGGCTTCCGGCACGATCAGGCTGATGGAGCCTTGCTTGTCACGCAGTTTCAGCGCCTTGGCGATGTTGGCCGCGGCTTCGATCAATGCGGTAGAGCCCAGCGAGCTACCGGAAATGATCAGTGGACGCTTGGCGGCCAGCAGGGCATCGGCAATGCGTTGCGCCAACGCCAATGCTTCGCTGTCCAGACCGGTCACGGCGGGTGCGCTGGCATCCAGCGCGTGGGCTACGGCGAAACCGATACGGGCCAGATCGTCCGGCGCTGCGTGAACGCATTCTTCGGCGATATCATCGAGCTTGGTTTCTGCCAGGCTGGCGATGAACAGTGGATTCAGTTCGTGCTGACCGATGTTTTTCACGGCGGCGTCGAGCCACGGCTGGACTTTCATCGCTGCGGCCATGTCTTCAGCCTTGCCTTTGACAGCCTGACGCAGCCCTAAAGCCATGCGCGCAGCGGTCTGGGTCAAGTCTTCGCCGAGCACGAAAATCGCGTCGTGGTCTTCGATGTCGCGCAAGGTCGGAACCGGCAGCGGACTGTCGTTCAGCACCTTGAGGATCAGGCGCAGACGCTCCAGTTCACCGGCTTCGATGCCGGAGTAGAAATGCTCGGCGCCTACCAGTTCACGCAGGGCAAAGTTGCTTTCCAGACTGGCGCGCGGTGAGCCGATACCGACAATGTTGCGACCGCGCAGCAGCTCGGCAGCCTTGTCCAGGGCACCGTCGAGGCTCAGTTTGACCTGGCCGTCAGCCAGCAGCGGCTGGCGTGGGCGGTCTTCGCGGTTCACATAGCCATAGCCGAAACGACCACGGTCACACAGGAAATACTGGTTTACCGAGCCGTTGAAGCGGTTTTCGATCCGGCGGATCTCGCCGTAACGCTCGCCGGGGCTGATGTTGCAGCCACTTGAGCAGCCGTGGCAGATGCTTGGCGAAAACTGCATGTCCCATTTACGGTTGTAGCGCTCGGAGTGAGTCTTGTCGGTGAACACGCCGGTCGGGCAGACCTCGGTGAGGTTGCCGGAGAACTCGCTTTCCAGAGTGCCGTCTTCGACGCGTCCGAAGTACACGTTGTCGTGGGCGCCGAATACGCCGAGGTCAGTGCCGCCCGCGTAGTCTTTATAGAAGCGCACGCAGCGGTAGCAGGCGATACAGCGGTTCATCTCGTGAGCGACGAACGGGCCGAGGTCCTGATTCTGGTGAGTGCGTTTGCTGAAGCGATAACGGCGCTCGTTGTGGCCGGTCATCACGGTCATATCTTGCAAATGACAGTGACCACCTTCTTCGCAGACCGGGCAGTCGTGCGGGTGGTTGGTCATCAGCCATTCGACGACACTGGCGCGGAAGGCCTTGGATTCATCGTCTTCGATGGAAATCCAGGTGTTGTCGGTGGCGGGCGTCATGCAGGACATGACGATGCGACCACGGGTGTCGTTCTCGTCGGTGTACTGCTTGACCGCGCACTGGCGACAGGCGCCAACGCTGCCAAGGGCGGGATGCCAGCAGAAATAAGGGATGTCGAGGCCTAGCGACAGACAAGCCTGTAACAGGTTGTCTGCACCGTCGACTTCGAGCGCTTTGCCGTCTACGTGGATAGTGGCCATGGTTCAAAGTTCTTCGTTGGCCCGGTGTCAGCGGGCGTGGCTAATGGAATCTCGGTGCTATCCGACTCAAACAGCCTGTCATGGCGCAGTCGGATAAGGACGGCAGCCTTGTGGGCCGCCGACCGGTCTGTCTTGTTATGCGCCAACCAGGGTCGGGCTGATGACCTGGGTCAGGCTGCCCGCCACTGCTGGCGCGATACCTGCCTCGAATTCAGGCCTGAAGTACTTGATCGCACTGCCCAGAGGTTCCACGGCGCCCGGTGCGTGGGCGCAGAAGGTCTTGCCAGGGCCGAGGAAGTTCACCAGGCCCAGCAGGGTTTCGATATCCCCCGGCTGACCATGACCTTTCTCGATGGCGCGCAGAATCTTCACGCTCCACGGCAAGCCATCGCGGCAAGGTGTGCAGAAACCGCACGACTCCTGCGAGAAGAACTCTTCCATATTGCGCAACAGCGAAACCATGTTGACCTTGTCGTCGACCGCCATGGCCAGACCGGTACCCATCCGCGTACCGACCTTGGCGATGCCGCCGGCATACATTTGCGCGTCCAGATGCTCCGGCAACAGGAAGCCGGTACCGGCGCCGCCTGGCTGCCAGCACTTGAGCTTGAAGCCATCGCGCATGCCGCCCGCGTAGTCTTCGAACAACTCGCGGGCCTGCACGCCGAAAGGCAGTTCCCACAGGCCAGGGTTCTTCACCTTGCCGGAGAAACCCATCAGCTTGGTGCCGTGGTCTTCACTGCCTTCGCGGGCCAGGGATTTGTACCAGTCGTTACCGTTGCCAACGATGGCTGGCACGTTGCACAGGGTTTCGACGTTGTTCACGCAGGTCGGCTTGCCCCACACGCCAACAGCGGCGGGGAAGGGCGGCTTGGAACGCGGGTTGGCGCGGCGGCCTTCCAGGGAGTTGATCAGCGCGGTTTCTTCACCGCAGATGTAACGCCCGGCACCGGTGTGCACGAACAGCTCGAAGTCAAAACCAGTGCCGAGAATGTTCTTGCCGAGCAAGCCCGCCGCCTTGGCTTCGGCCACGGCGCGGTTCAAATGCTTGGCAGCGGTGACGTATTCGCCACGCAGGAAGATATAGCCGCGGTAGGCTTTCAAGGCCCGCGCACTGATCAGCATGCCTTCCACCAACAGGTGCGGCAGCTGTTCCATCAACATCCGGTCTTTCCAGGTGTTGGGCTCCATTTCATCCGCGTTGCACAGCAGATAGCGGATGTTCATGGATTCGTCTTTAGGCATCAGCCCCCACTTCACACCTGTGGGGAAGCCCGCGCCGCCGCGACCCTTGAGGCCGGAGTCCTTCACGGACTGCACGATTTCATCAGGCGATTGCTCGGCAAACACCTTGCGGGCAGCTGCGTAGCCGTCTTTGGCCTGATATTCGTCGAGCCAGACCGGCTCGCCGTCATCGCGCAAGCGCCAGGTCAGCGGATGGGTTTCTGCCGTGCGCGCAATGAGATTGGCGGGGCCGAAGGAAGTGATGGTCATGGGTAACCCTCCAGCATCTTGGCAACGCCCGAAGGCTGCACGTCACCGAAAGTGTCATCGTCGACCATCACGGCCGGAGCCTTGTCGCAGTTACCCAGGCAGCAGACCGGCAACAGGGTGAAACGCCCGTCGGCAGTGGTCTGGCCTGGCGCAATGCCCAGGGAGTTCTGGATTTCTTCGACCACTGACTCGTGACCGGCAATGAAGCAGACCATGCTGTTGCAGACCCGGATGATGTGGCGGCCAACCGGCTGGCGGAAGATCTGGCTATAGAACGTTGCCACGCCTTCAACGTCACTGGCGGGAATGCCCAGGAGGTCGCCAATGGCATAAATGGCACCGTCAGGCACCCAGCCACGTTCCTTCTGCACGATTTTCAGGGCTTCGATAGACGCCGCACGCGGGTCTTCGTAGTGATGCAACTCATGCTCGATGGCCGAGCGCTCGGTTTCGCTGAGGGCGAAACGGTCTGTCTGGATAAGCGGGCTATTCATGCTTAGCGGTCCACGTCGGCCATAACGAAATCGATACTACCCAGGTACGCGATCAAGTCCGCGACCATGCTGCCTTTGATCACCGAAGGGATCTGTTGCAGATGCGGGAAGCTTGGGGTGCGGATCCGGGTACGGTAGCTCATGGTGCCGCCGTCGCTCGTCAGGTAATAACTGTTGATGCCCTTGGTCGCTTCGATCATCTGGAAGGATTCGTTGGCTGGCATGACCGGGCCCCACGAAACCTGCAGGAAGTGCGTGATCAAGGTTTCGATATGTTGCAGCGTGCGCTCTTTCGGCGGCGGCGTGGTCAGCGGGTGATCCGCCTTGTACGGGCCTTCCGGCATGTTGCGCATGCACTGATCAATGATCTTGATGCTCTGGCGCATTTCTTCGACACGCACGATGCAGCGGTCATAGGCATCACCGTTGGCGGCCAGCGGCACTTCGAATTCGAAGTTCTCGTAACCCGAGTACGGCCGCGCTTTACGGATGTCGAAATCGCAACCGGTCGAACGCAGGCCGGCGCCAGTGACGCCCCATTCCAGCGCTTCCTTGGTGTTGTACGCCGCGACGCCGATGGTCCGGCCGCGCAGGATGCTGTTGTCCAGAGCCGCCTTTTGATATTCGTCCAGACGCTTGGGCATCCACTCGACGAAATCCTTGACCAGCTTTTCCCAGCCGCGCGGCAGGTCGTGCGCGACGCCGCCGATCCGGTACCAGGCCGGGTGCAGGCGGAAACCGGTGATGGCTTCGATCACCGTGTAGGCTTTTTGCCGGTCGGTGAAGGTGAAGAACACCGGAGTCATCGCGCCCACGTCCTGGATGTAAGTACCCAGGAACAACAGGTGGCTGGTGATCCGGAAGAACTCCGCCATCATGATGCGGATGACGTCGACTTTCTCCGGCACCTTGATGCCGGCCAGTTTTTCTACCGAAAGCACGTACGGCAGGTTGTTCATCACGCCGCCGAGGTAATCGATCCGGTCGGTGTACGGGATGAAGCTGTGCCAGGACTGACGCTCGCCCATTTTCTCGGCACCACGGTGGTGGTAACCAATGTCGGGAACGCAATCGACGATTTCTTCACCGTCCAGCTGCAGGATGATGCGGAACGCACCGTGGGCCGAAGGGTGGTTCGGACCCAGGTTGAGGAACATGTAGTCTTCGTTCGTGCCGGAACGCTTCATGCCCCAGTCTTCCGGACGGAAACGCGCGGCTTCCTCTTCCAGTTGCTGTTTGGCAAGGGTCAGGCTGAACGGGTCGAATTCGGTGGCACGGGCCGGGAAGTCCTTGCGCAGCGGGTGACCTTCCCAGGTCGGCGGCATCATGATCCGGGTCAGATGCGGGTGACCAGGGAAGTCGATACCGAACATGTCCCAGACTTCGCGCTCGTACCAGTTGGCGTTTGGCCAGATGCCAGTCACCGTCGGCACGCTCAGGTCGCTCTCGGACAAGGCGACCTTGATCATCACGTCGCTGTTACGCTCGATCGACAGCAAGTGGTAGAACACGCTGAAGTCGGCGCCCGGCAAGCCTTGACGCTTGGTACGCAGACGCTCGTCCATGCCATGCAGGTCGTACAGCATGACGTAGGGTTTGGGCAGCTGACGCAGGAACGTCAGCACTTCGATCAACCGCGCGCGCTCGACCCACAGCACAGGCATGCCAGTGCGGGTCGGCTGGGCGCTGAACGCTTCGGCGCCAAAACGGTTGTTCAGTTCAACGACGACATCTTGGTCGTCAGCCTTGTAAGGCGGGATGTACAGAGCACTGCCTGTAGTCATGATTTTTTTATCGCTTTCGGTCAACGTAAAGAATGAAGCCAGGTTCTCGTCTCTTTAACAGGAGCAGAACTGGATCAGACTTCGTCGGGGCTGCGCAGATTGGTCACTGCGATTCGCTGTTCGCGGCGCTGTTCCTTTTGCGACGGCATCTCGGCGCGATACACGCCTTGTTCACCGACGACCCAGGACAGAGGGCGACGCTCCTGGCCGATGGATTCCTGCAACAGCATCAAGCCTTGCAGAAATGCTTCGGGGCGGGGCGGGCAGCCAGGCACATAGACATCCACGGGCAGGAACTTGTCCACGCCCTGAACCACGGAATAGATGTCGTACATGCCACCGGAGTTGGCGCACGAACCCATGGAGATGACCCACTTGGGTTCGAGCATTTGCTCGTAGAGACGCTGAATGATCGGCGCCATCTTGATGAAGCAGGTCCCGGCAATAACCATGAAATCCGCCTGACGCGGTGATGCCCGGATAACCTCGGCGCCGAAGCGGGCGATGTCGTGGGGCGCCGTGAAGGCGGTGGTCATTTCCACATAGCAGCACGACAGGCCGAAGTTGTACGGCCACAGGGAGTTTTTACGCCCCCAGTTGACTGCACCGTTCAGCACGTCTTCCAGCTTGCCCATGTAGATGTTTTTGTGGACTTGGTCTTCTAACGGATCGGAAACAGTTTCCCGCTTGCCGATTGGATACTCTTCATTGGGAGCATCCGGGTCGATCCTGGTGAGATTGTATTGCATCGCCAAAGCCTCATTGTTTTAGCTTCGCTTGCCGAATACGGCGACCTTCGGGAGCCCAATCGAGCGCCCCTACCCGCCATAGGTAGACAAGACCTGCCAACAGAATTGCTATGAAAACGAGTGCTTCGACGAATCCGGTCCAGCCGCTTTCGCGGACGGACACAGACCAGGCAAAGAGAAAGAGGGCTTCAATGTCGAAGATCACGAAAAGCATCGCGACCAGATAGAATTTTGCCGAAAAGCGCAAGCGGGCGCTGCCAGTAGGCAGCATGCCGGACTCGAACGGTTCGTTTTTGCTGCGGCCCCAGGCTTTGCTGCCCAGAAGGGCGGAGACACCGAGCATGAAGGCACAGAGGCCGACAACACCTAAAAGGAAAATGGCGAAGCCCCAGTTGTGGGCAATCAATCCTGTCGGTTCGTGCATGCTGGATTTCCTTGACAGAGATCAAAGGTCTCTGGGCTTGAATAGAGTATAGGCAGTGACTATATGTCGCAGCGACATCAACCGCGGTGATTTTATGGGTAAACAGTTGGCAAGTAAATTTTCTACATCAAATTAATTTGATGAATTAATCACTTGCGCATAGGAGGATCGGCTTGAGGGCAGGCTGGGCGGGCATTGGCAGGGTTTTGGTTAATTATGTTTCCTGCAAAATGTAAGGAACAAGGATTGATTGCTAAATGATAATAAGTATCATTTGATGCTGTCCCGGCAGTTTTCAATAAAACACGCAAAACAGTGGAGTGTTTAATACAACAGCAAGTTGCAACTAGTAATGGACTGTCAGCCGGAAGGGTGTTCGTTGGAGATTCTATGTCCGGGGGCAACCGCCAGGCGCCAGACGTATTGTCTGAACCGACGCCTTCCCGGCTAAAGCCGGTCCCACTGTGGGACCGGCTTTAGCCGGGAAGACGGCATTCCAGTAGACGCAAATGCATCGGCTGTACGTGCAGATCCGTTGGAGGCTAGCCCGCGAAGGCCATAGTTCAGATCCCGATGTCCGGTGAGCGTGTCGAACTTTTCGCGGGCAAGCCTCGCGCCAACTGAGTGATGTGATCCATTGCGGCGTCCGCTCAGGCTTCACCCATAAAAAAACCGCCCCGAAGGGCGGTTTCTTCACATCAGGTACAAGCCAATCAGTGGAACTGTTCTTCTTCGGTTGAGCCGGTCAGCGCCGTCACCGATGAAGCGCCGCCTTGAATGACCGTGGTCATGTCGTCGAAGTAGCCAGTGCCGACTTCCTGCTGGTGCTGCACAAAGGTGTAGCCTTTGGCTGCGTCAGCAAATTCCTGCTCTTGCAGTTTTACGTAGGCAGTCATGTCGTTGCGGGCGTAGTCATGCGCCAGGTTGAACATGCTGTGCCACATGTTGTGGATGCCGGCCAGGGTGATGAACTGGTGCTTGTAGCCCATTGCCGACAGCTCGCGCTGAAATTTCGCAATAGTCGCGTCGTCCAGGTTCTTCTTCCAGTTGAAGGATGGCGAGCAGTTGTACGACAGCAGTTGGTCCGGGTATTCCTTTTTGATCGCTTCGGCGAAGCGGCGGGCCTCGTCCAGATCCGGTTTGGCGGTTTCACACCAGATCAGATCGGCGTACGGCGCGTAGGCCAGGCCGCGGGAGATCGCCTGGTCCAGGCCGGCGCGAACTTTATAGAAGCCTTCTGGCGTGCGGGTGCCGGTCACGAACTCTTTGTCGTACGGGTCGCAGTCCGAAGTCAGCAAGTCTGCGGCGTTAGCATCGGTACGGGCCAGAATAATGGTCGGTACGCCGGCGACGTCTGCTGCCAGACGCGCAGCCGTCAGCTTCTGCACGGCTTCCTGAGTCGGCACCAGCACCTTGCCGCCCATGTGACCGCATTTCTTGACCGAGGCCAGCTGATCTTCGAAGTGAACGCCTGCAGCGCCCGCTTCGATCATGCTTTTCATCAGTTCGTAAGCGTTCAGTACGCCGCCAAAACCGGCTTCGGCATCGGCAACGATTGGCGCGAAGTAGTCGATATAGCCTTCATCGCCCGGGTTTTTACCGGCTTTCCACTGGATCTGGTCTGCGCGGCGGAACGAGTTATTGATGCGCTTGACCACAGTTGGAACCGAATCCACCGGGTACAGCGACTGATCGGGGTACATCGACTCGGCCGAGTTGTTGTCGGCGGCCACTTGCCAGCCGGACAGGTAAATCGCCTGAATGCCAGCTTTGACTTGCTGCACAGCCTGGCCACCGGTCAGGGCGCCCATGCAGTTGACGAAGTCTTTGTCAGGACGGAACGAAGGCTTGGCACCTTGGGTGACCAGATTCCAGAGCTTTTCCGCGCCCAGTTTGGCGAATGTGTGTTCAGGTTGAACCGAGCCACGCAGGCGGACGACATCAGCGGCGGAATAAGTACGGGTCACGTTTTTCCAGCGCGGATTTTCAGCCCAGTCTTTTTCGAGAGCTGCTATTTGTTGTTCGCGTGTCAGTGCCATGGAGATAAACCTCGTCGCAAAAGTATCGCATCGGTTTTGGGTGGAAAATTCCTTGCTCCGCCAAAACGCCCCGGTTATCGAAGGCACATGGATGGCTGCTCGCTGATCAGAGAAGTGGCTGATCGAGCCTGGTTTGCGTGGTTGCGACGGGTGAACGATGAGCTCAAGTCGGGAAGAGCGGGTATATGGCCTGACCCCTGTCTGCAGTTCGGCTCGTGGATGCCTTGATGCAGTCATTTGACGGGTTGAGCTATCGACCTATTACGCTTCCGTCCCTCAGGACAACTTCGTTCCAGTAGCAACCTCGTCAAACTGCCTTGTGGGCGGTACAGACACGAATCGGCTCAGGTGGGTAGGTTAGAGCAGCGATCCGAAGGCTCTTTGCAGGGCCTCTGATTAGCGGGAGCGGGGCAATCATGCCTCGTCGTTTTTAGTCCGTCAAACGTTTTGTAGTGCTTTTTCAATGCCACTACATCTTTGGTCTAATACGACTAATCAGTCAGTTTCGGGCCCTTGAGTGCTGATATTTCTGCGACTGCCCGCAGGTAGTGGCTTCAGTCGAGCGTTTCGACCTTGACGCGCAAGGTCATGTCTTCCCGGCCTTGCGTGGAGTAGCGCTGCGCCTGGCCTTGCTGATCGGCGACCGACTGATCGCTGGCGCCGGCGAGGGTGATCCATTCGCCCAGGTGTCCACTGACCTGGCTGTCAGTGCTTTGTACCTTGATGACGTCCGGCCGTTCCTGGCTCAGGCGGTCGCGGTTGGTGGTGATGCTCAGGTGTACCGTGTCGCCGGTGACACTGGCAGTCACGTAAAAGCCTTGGGTGACGTTGCGGTACTCGGTGTTGCTTTGTGCATAGCCGTAGGAGTCGGATTGCGAGGTGGTCAGTGGCACGCTTTGCCCGATCTGGATCAGCGCTGGCGCACCTTCAGTGGTCTGCACCTGCTGAACGCCCCCTTCACGGCTGGCGGTGCCGTAATTGATGATGCGCGACTGATTGGCGCCTTGAGCATTGCGCGCCGCGCTGTCGCTGGTATCGACGCTGATCAGCAGGCGCTTGGGTGCGGTGTCGAGTTGCGTGATCAAGGCGCGCAGCTCGTCGATCTTGCGCGGCTCTGCGTTGACGATCAGTTGGTTGTTGTAAGCGCTGACTTTGCCATCCTGGCCGAGGAACGACTTGGCCACCGGCAGCAGCTCATCGCTGGTGCGAAAATTGAGCGGGACGACTTCCGTAGCGGCCATGACACACACGCTACATGTGATGAGTACTGAGGTGAGCAGGCTGCGCAGGAACATGTCCCTATCTCCACTGATACGTCTGGAAAGACTTGAGTTTGCCACTTTGTCGGCTTGAAAGGGGGCAAGTTGAATCGTGCACGGCAAAACGCCCCGCGACCTCATTTCGGCCTGGTCAGGCTGAACTGGGGAAGTGGGGCGCTTATTTGCTGTATCGGGAGATCAGCGGATATCGCGAACCATATCCACGTGCGGGAGGCCGGCCTCCAGAAACTCTGCGCTGACGACAGTAAAGCCATGGCGTTGATAAAACGCTGTGGCATGCACCTGAGCGCTGAGCTTCTGTGGCTTCAGACCCCGTCGTTCGGCATCGTCGATGACGGCGTTGAGCAACGCATCGCCGACTTTCAGGCCGCGCCAGTCCTTGAGAACCGACAGTCTGCCGATTTCGCCGTCCGGCAGCAGCCGTGCGGTGCCAATCGGAAAATCACCTTCATAGGCCAGGAAATGAATCGCGCCAGCGTCTTCGGCGTCCCATTCCAGTTCTGCAGGTACGGACTGTTCTGCGATAAACACCGCTTCGCGAATTCTGCGAATCTCAATGTTGTCCTTTTGCCAGTCGGCGACTCGGACGTGGATTTTATTCATCGGCAAACCCCAGGCTTCCTTGTTTGACCAGCTCGCAGAGCAGGTTTCTTCCTTGTTCGTCGCTCAACCACGGAGCAAGATTTTCGCTGTGCAGCGCATCCGCGGCACAGATCATTTTCAGCAGCTCACGCAGGTGACCGGGCAGCAGGCGGCTCTGGCCGCTGGCGAACAGTAGCAGGTCTTCGTCAACTTCGGACCACGCCAGGCGTGCGCTTGGGTTGCGGATGAGAACTGCGCCCTGTTCCAGGCTACCGAGCAAGTCTTCTTCTTCCAGCTCAGGGCCAACCACCAGTTCAGGGTAGCGCGGCTCGGTCATGAACTGGCCGAACCAGGTAAGCAGCAGGCGCTCATCGCCCATGTGCTCGGCCAGCAAGGCTTTCAGACGATCCAGCGCGTCATGTTGAATCTGGTGCGGATCGCTGACCGGTTGTGCGTCGGCGTCAGTGTAGCGATCTTCGTCAGGGATGAACTGGC
Source organism: Pseudomonas sp. DSP3-2-3 (assembly GCF_049898225.1). NCBI lineage: Bacteria > Pseudomonadati > Pseudomonadota > Gammaproteobacteria > Pseudomonadales > Pseudomonadaceae > Pseudomonas > Pseudomonas sp. DSP3-2-3. The sequence goes on from NZ_JAFCXH010000005.1 coordinate 25,909, forward strand.
TGAGGAAGTCGGTGAAGTGGGTCAGCACTTCGGCAGCGCTGGGTGCGCGAAAACCGACTGAATAGGTCAGGCACTCATCGACCGCGACGCCGCAGTGAGCAAGGCGTGGCGGCAGATACAGCATGTCGCCGGGTTCCAGGGTCCATTCTTCGGTGGCCTGGAAGTCAGCAAGAATGCGCAGGTCGGCATGTTGCAGCAGGGCGCTCTCGGAATCACACATCTGGCCTATCTGCCAGTGGCGCTTACCGTGACCTTGCAGCAGGAACACATCGTAGTTATCGAAGTGCGGGCCAACGCTGCCACCCGGTGCGGCATAGCTGATCATCACGTCGTCAATGCGCCAGCTAGGCAGAAAACGGAAATTTTCCAGCAGCTCGCTGACTTCCGGGACGAACTGGTCCACTGCCTGTACCAGCAGGGTCCAGTCACGTTCCGGGAGTTTGCTGAATTCGTCCTCGGCGAAAGGGCCGCGACGCAGCTCCCACGGGCGCTCGCCGTTTTCGATGACCAGGCGCGACTCGATTTCTTCTTCCAGGGCAAGGCCGGCCAGTTCGTCAGGATCGATCGGGCTTTCGAAGCCCGGTATCGCCTGACGGATCAGCAGAGGTTTTTTCTGCCAGTAGTCACGCAGGAAGACGCGAGCGCTGATGCCGCCCAACAATTGAAGAGGAATATCAGGATTCATGTGTAACCTATTGAAAAAGCGTATTTTATAGACAGGAATAAAAACGCCCGGCACTGCCGGGCGTGTGCAATCGATTACCGCAACTCAGATTCGCTTGGCTTGCGCCACGGCATTGCCGATGTAATTGGCCGGGGTCAGCTTTTTCAGCTCGGCCTTGGCCTCGGCTGGCATGTCCAGGCCGTCAATGAACGTCTGCAGCACTTCAGGGCTGATGCCCTTGCCGCGTGTCAGTTCCTTGAGTTTTTCGTACGGGTTTTCGATGTCGTAGCGGCGCATGACCGTCTGGATCGGCTCGGCCAGGACTTCCCAGCAGGCGTCCAGGTCGGCGGCGATCTTCTGCTCGTTGAGCTCCAGCTTGCTGATGCCCTTGAGGCTGGCTTCATAGGCAATGACGCTGTGAGCGAAGCCCACGCCCAGGTTGCGCAGCACTGTCGAGTCAGTCAGGTCACGCTGCCAGCGGGAGATCGGCAGTTTGCTGGCCAGATGCTGGAACAGCGCGTTGGCGATACCCAGGTTGCCTTCGGAGTTTTCGAAGTCGATCGGGTTGACCTTGTGCGGCATGGTCGACGAACCGATTTCGCCAGCGATGGTGCGCTGCTTGAAATAGCCCAGGGAAATGTAACCCCAGATATCGCGGTCGAAGTCGATGAGGATCGTGTTGAAGCGGGCGATCGCGTCGAACAGCTCGGCGATGTAGTCATGCGGCTCGATCTGGGTGGTGTAGGGGTTGAAGCCCAGGCCCAGTTCATCTTCGATGAAGGCGCGCGCGTTGGCTTCCCAGTCGATGGCCGGATAAGCCGAGATGTGTGCGTTGTAGTTGCCGACCGCACCGTTGATCTTGCCCAGCAGCGGCACCGCTGTGATCTGGGTGATCTGACGCTCCAGACGGTAGACGACGTTCGCCAGCTCTTTACCAAGGGTCGTCGGCGAGGCCGGTTGGCCGTGGGTGCGGGACAGCATTGGCACGTCAGCGAAACGGATGGCCAGCTCGCGGATGGACTCGGCAATCTGGCGCATCAACGGCAGCATGACGTTGTCACGGCCTTCGCGCAGCATCAAGGCGTGGGACAGGTTGTTGATGTCCTCGCTGGTGCAGGCGAAGTGGATGAACTCGCTGACCTTGTCCAGCTCAGGCAGCTTGGCAGCCTGTTCCTTGAGCAGGTATTCCACGGCCTTGACGTCGTGGTTGGTGGTGCGCTCGATCTCTTTCACGCGCTCGGCGTGGGTGATCGAGAAGTCTTCAGCCAGGGTGTTGAGGATTGCGTTGGCTTCGGCGGAAAACGCCGGGACTTCGGTAATTTCCGGGTGTGCGGCCAGGCGCTGGAGCCAGCGCACTTCAACCATGACGCGAAAACGGATCAGGCCGTATTCGCTGAAAATTGGGCGCAGGGCCTGAGTTTTGCCGGCGTAGCGGCCGTCTACAGGGGAAACCGCAGTGAGCGAAGAAAGCTGCATGGGGTGTTCTCGGACAGTCGGGCAACGAAATGGGGCGCGTATCATACATGAAAAACGGGCCAGATCCGTGCGGTCTGACCAGCGTATGCTGCGCGGCGTTTGTAAGTATCGGTTACTGATGCCCGGCGAATCAGCCGTGCATCAGTGGGTACAATTCTTTCAATAGCTTGCGCCGGCTCACGACCAACTGCCAGCGGTGACCGCCAACTTGTCGCCACAGACGGGCCGAGCGGATACCGGCCAGCAACAGCGCGCGGATCTTCGATGCATTGTTCGGTTGTTGCAGGTTGCGCATGTCACCGTGAACCTGAATCCGCTGGCGCAGCGTGCTCAGGGTGTCCTGATACAGCGCACCGCAGGCGGAAACCACATTCTCATGGACAACGCCGAAATGCTCGACCTGGGATTGAATCTGCGGCATGCGCTTGCCGATGACTTCCAGCATGTCGTCGCGCTTGGCCAGCTGGCGCTCAAGGCCCAGCATCGACAAGGCGTAGCGCAGCGGCTCGCGTTGCAGGGTCGCCGGATCGCGCTCCAGAGCGCTGGCCAGTGCCCGATAGCCCTCGCGCAGGTTCAGATCGTCGCCGCCATACACGTCCAGCGTGTCCTTGGGGTCCAGCACCAGCAGGCTGCCGAGCATGCAGCTCATCGCGGCCTCGCTGGATTGCCCGGTCTTGGCGATGCGGTCCACCAGCACTGCTGCTTGAAAGACGCCGGCCAGGGCAATCAGTTGTTCCTGAATCGGGGTCATCAACGCTTGTCCTTGCTGTGCCACGGTTCGGCGATTTCGATCACGCCACCACCCAGGCAGATTTCGCCGTCGTAGAAGACTACGGACTGACCGGGTGTCACGGCACGTTGAGGCTCGTCGAACGTGGCTCGATAGCCATCAGCGGTCTGTTCCAGCGTGCATTGCTGATCGCCCTGGCGATAACGCACTTTGGCCGTCAGCTTGCGCGGTGTGCTCAGATCAACCGGGTTGACCCAGTAGATCTGCGAGGCGATCAGTGCCTGGGAAAACAGCCATGGATGGTCGTTGCCCTGGCCAACGATCAGCTCGTTGTTTTCCAGATCCTTGACCAGCACGTACCACGGATCATCGCTGGCGTCTTTCAGGCCGCCGATGCCCAGGCCCTGGCGCTGGCCGATGGTGTGGTACATCAGGCCGCTGTGGCGCCCGATGACTTCACCTTCGGTGGTCTTGATCTCGCCGGGTTGGGCGGGCAGGTATTGGCGCAGGAAATCCGTGAAGCGTCGTTCGCCGATGAAGCAGATGCCGGTGGAGTCTTTTTTCTTGGCGGTGGCCAGGCCGTGTTTTTCAGCGATGGCGCGCACCGCGGGCTTTTCCAGCTCGCCGACCGGAAACAAGGTCCTGGCGATCTGCTCGCCGCCCACGGCATGCAGGAAGTAGCTCTGGTCTTTGTTCGCGTCCAGGCCCTTGAGCAGCTCGGTGCGGCCGTCGATATCGCGGCGGCGCACGTAATGGCCGGTGGCGATCAGGTCGGCGCCGAGCATCAGGGCGTAGTCGAGAAACGCCTTGAACTTGATTTCGCGGTTGCAGAGGATGTCCGGGTTCGGCGTGCGGCCGGCCTTGTATTCGGCCAGGAAATGCTCGAACACGTTGTCCCAGTATTCTGCGGCGAAGTTGGCGGTGTGCAGTTTGATGCCAATCTTGTCGCAGACGGCCTGGGCGTCGGCCAGGTCTTCGCGAGCGGTGCAGTAGTCCGTTCCATCGTCTTCTTCCCAGTTCTTCATGAACAAGCCTTCCACCTGATAACCCTGCTCCATGAGCAGAACGGCGGAAACGGAAGAATCTACGCCGCCGGACATGCCGACGATGACGCGCTTCGTTGCTGAATCGGAAAGGGCTGGATCACGCATAAGGATTCAATGGGTGGCTTCGAAAAGGACGCGATTCTAACAGGCTGAGGTCGCCGAGTCTCACACGCTGTCGCGCAGCAGGCTCAGACTGAAGTGCTCGCCGCTCAGGTAGTCGTCTACGCAGCGCATCACCAGCTCGCTGCGCCAGCGCTCCTGTTCAGCCTGTAACTGGTCACGGGTCAGCCACAACGGGCCGATGATGCCGTCGTCCAGCTGATACTCGGGATGATGGCGAAGGGGTTTGGCGGCAAAGCAGATACGTTGATAAGTCACGCCGTTGCTGGGCGCGGTGTACAGGTAAATCCCGATGACGCTGGTGAGTTCGACGTCCCAGCCGGTTTCTTCCAGGGTTTCGCGCACTGCGGCGTTTTGCAGGGTTTCATCCGGGTCCAGATGGCCGGCAGGCTGGTTGAGTACGGCTTTCCCGGCTTTGAGTTCTTCAACGATCAGGAAGCGGCCCTGATCTTCGACGATGGTCGCGACGGTAACGTGGGCTTGCCATTGCATGGTCAATGTTCTCTGAGCGAACGGTGGGTGCGACAGTGTTGCGGTTTTGCCTGTCGCAGATACAGAAACCCCGGCGCGAGGCCGGGGTTCCTTTAGAGCAGGCGTTTTAAGACGCCTGACCGATGCAGCCTTAAACCAGTGAAGCGATCGCTGCGTTCAAGGTTGCACTTGGACGCATGATCTTGCTGGTCAGCTCGGCGTTCGGGTAGTAGTAACCGCCGATGTCCGCAGGCTTGCCTTGAACGGCGTTGAGCTCGGCAACGATTTTTTCTTCGTTGTCGGCCAGGGTTTTCGCCAGCGGGGTGAACTGCGCTTTCAGCGCCGCGTCGTCGTTCTGTGCCGCCAGTGCCTGAGCCCAGAAAAGCGCCAGGTAGAAGTGGCTGCCGCGGTTGTCGATGTTGCCGACTTTGCGCGAAGGCGACTTGTTGCGGTCCAGGAACTCACCGGTGGCCTGATCCAGAGTCTTGGACAGAACCAGCGCTTTCGGATTGTTGTAGGTGCTGCCCAAGTGTTCCAGGGAAGCCGCCAGCGCCAGGAATTCACCCAGGGAATCCCAACGCAGGAAGTTCTCTTCGACCAGTTGCTGAACGTGTTTCGGTGCCGAACCGCCAGCGCCGGTTTCGAACAGGCCGCCACCGCTCATCAGCGGTACGATCGACAGCATCTTGGCGCTGGTGCCCAGTTCCATGATCGGGAACAGGTCAGTCAGGTAGTCGCGCAGCACGTTACCGGTCACCGAAATGGTGTCCTTGCCGGCGCGAGTGCGCTCCAGGGTGAAGTTCATCGCGTCGACAGGCGACATGATGCGGATGTCCAGACCCGAAGTGTCGTGGTCACGCAGGTACTTCTGGACCTTTTCGATCATCACGCCGTCGTGGGCGCGGACCGGATCGAGCCAGAACACCGCCGGGGTATTGCTGGCGCGAGCGCGGTTGACGGCCAGTTTGACCCAGTCCTGGATCGGTGCGTCCTTGGCCTGGCACATGCGCCAGATATCGCCGGCTTCAACCTTTTGTTCCATCAGCAGTTTGCCGTCGCTGTCGGTGACGCGAACAACGCCATCGGCCTGGATGTGGAAGGTCTTGTCGTGAGAGCCGTACTCTTCGGCTTTCTGCGCCATCAGGCCCACGTTAGGCACGCTGCCCATGGTGGTCGGATCGAAGGCACCGTGTTTCTTGCAGTCTTCGATGGTGGCCTGATAGATGGTTGCGTAGCAGCGGTCCGGGATCACCGCCTTGGTGTCGTGCAGTTCGCCGTCGGCGCCCCACATTTTGCCGGAGTCACGGATCATTGCCGGCATCGATGCGTCGACGATTACGTCACTTGGCACGTGCAGGTTGGTGATGCCTTTGTCGGAGTTGACCATCGCCAGCGGAGCGCGCACGGCGTAGACGGCTTCGATATCTGCCTTGATTTCGGCTTGTTTCTCGGCCGGCAGCACAGTAATGCGGTCGTACAGATCGCCAATGCCGTTGTTCAGGCTGAAGCCGATTTCCTTGAGAATGTCAGCGTGCTTGGCCAGCGCATCTTTGTAGTATTCGGCGACGATCTGACCAAACATGATCGGGTCGGAGACCTTCATCATGGTGGCTTTCAAGTGCACGGAGAACAGTACGCCCTTGGCTTTGGCGTCTTCGATCTCGGCGGCGATGAAGCTGCGCAGGGCTTTTTTGCTCATGGTGGAGCAATCGATGATCTCGCCTGCTTTCACGGCGGTCTTTTCTTTCAGGACGGTGGTCGTGCCGTCTTGAGCGATCAGTTCGATCTTGACGCTGCCGGCGGCTTCAATCAGGGCAGCTTTCTCGCTGCCGTAGAAATCGCCTTCGCTCATGTGTGCAACGTGAGATTTGGACTCGGGGCTCCACGCGCCCATCTTGTGCGGGTGCTTGCGGGCGTAGTTCTTGACCGACAGCGGGGCGCGGCGATCAGAGTTGCCTTCGCGCAGAACCGGGTTCACGGCGCTGCCTTTGGTTTTGTCGTAGCGGGCGCGAACGTCTTTTTCAGCGTCGGTGCTCGGTGCTTCCGGGTAGTCGGGAATAGCAAAGCCCTGCTCCTGCAGTTCTTTGATAGTCGCTTTGAGTTGCGGGACCGAGGCACTGATGTTGGGCAGCTTGATAATGTTGGCTTCTGGCGTGGTGGCCAGTTTGCCCAGTTCGGCAAGATGATCCGCTACTTGCTGATCGGCGCGCAGCGATTCCGGGAAGCTGGAAAGAATGCGGGCTGCCAGAGAGATGTCTCGCGTTTCAACGTCGATATCAGAGGAGGCAGTGAACGCTTCGATGATAGGGAGCAGCGAGTAGGTGGCGAGGGCAGGGGCTTCGTCGGTGAAGGTGTAGATGATCTTCGAGCGGTTGGACATTTCGTATGAACTCTCTTTTGCTGAGCATGCACAAAATCTCGATGCGCGCAGGGTATGCACTCTTGCTCACAGTCGCTTCATGAGCCTAAGTCGAGGTTTATTCGCGATTGATGATGGTGGGTGCATCAGTCGAGCGTCGAGCGGTGAGCTGTTATGGCAGCCCAACGCCTATAAAGGCTGAACGTCATGTTTCAGACGGGTCGGCCCCTATGACCCGGTAGTCACGCCGGGAGTATATCAAACCCTTGGTCTTAAGCATTAATGCTATGCGTGCTAACGAATGAGCGATATAGGCCGTTGGTCGAGGGTTGTGGGTAGAACCCCAGCTGTACGCTTGCCCGGCAACGGCCCGCGAGGCTTTGCCAGCCGGGCGGCGCGGTCGGGAGTTTGCGGGCAGGGCCACGACTGACTACGCTCAATCGCAGCCAGGATGTCTCAACAGACCCACACCCCCACCGCAATACAAGCAATAGGGAGTACAACAACAATGGGCTACCAGAAGATTCAGGTTCCAGCCGTCGGCGAAAAGATCACGGTCAATGCCGATCACTCCTTGAACGTGCCTGATAACCCGATCATTCCCTTCATTGAAGGTGACGGAATCGGCGTTGATATCAGTCCGGTCATGATCAAGGTGGTCGATGCGGCCGTCGATAAAGCCTACGGCGGCAAGCGCAAGATCTCCTGGATGGAAGTCTATGCTGGCGAAAAAGCGACTCAGGTTTACGATCAGGATACCTGGCTCCCCCAGGAAACGCTGGATGCAGTCAAAGATTACGTCGTGTCGATCAAGGGACCGCTGACCACCCCGGTCGGCGGCGGCATTCGTTCCTTGAACGTCGCTCTGCGCCAGCAGCTGGACCTGTATGTCTGCCTGCGCCCGGTGCGCTGGTTCGAAGGCGTGCCCAGCCCGGTCAAGAAGCCCGGCGACGTCGACATGACGATCTTTCGGGAAAACTCCGAAGATATTTATGCCGGGATCGAGTGGAAAGCCGGCTCGCCCGAGGCGATCAAAGTCATCAAGTTCCTCAAGGAGGAAATGGGCGTCACCAAGATTCGCTTCGATCAGGACTGCGGGATTGGCGTCAAGCCGGTCTCAAAGGAAGGGACGCAGCGTCTGGCGCGCAAGGCCTTGCAGTATGTCGTGGACAACGACCGTGAGTCGCTGACCATTGTGCATAAAGGCAACATCATGAAATTCACCGAAGGTGCCTTCAAGGAATGGGCCTACGAGATCGCAGCGCAGGAGTTTGGTGCCACGCTGCTTGATGGTGGTCCGTGGATGCAGTTCAAGAACCCGAGGACCGGCAGGAACGTCATCGTCAAGGACGCCATCGCCGATGCGATGCTTCAGCAAATTCTGCTGCGTCCCGCCGAATATGACGTGATCGCCACCCTGAATCTCAACGGCGACTATCTTTCCGATGCGTTGGCCGCCGAGGTGGGCGGGATCGGCATTGCGCCCGGGGCCAACCTTTCCGACACGGTCGCGATGTTCGAGGCCACGCACGGCACGGCGCCCAAATATGCAGGCAAGGATCAAGTCAATCCGGGTTCGTTGATTTTGTCCGCAGAGATGATGCTGCGTCACATGGGCTGGTTGGAAGCGGCAGACCTGATCATCAAGGGCACAAACGGCGCTATTTCCGCGAAAACTGTTACCTATGATTTCGAGCGCTTGATGGAAGGGGCGACGCTGCTGTCTTCATCAGCCTTCGGAGATGCGCTGATAGCTCACATGTGAATCTGATTGCTGTGAAGTAAGCCAAATCGGCCGGTTCAAGTCTCTGAACCGGCCGATTTGTCAGTTGGCGTAGTGGGTCGCACGCCGGAGTCGTCAGGCAGTAACTTTATCGGTCTTGCTCGCGTGACTTGGGATTTCAGCGGGTGCCGAAGCGTTTTCGCTTACGACAGCTGCCTGAATATCCACAGCATGCAAGCCCTTGGGCCCCTGAATGATCTCAAAATTGACCGCCTGGCCAGCCTTGAGGGTTTTGTAGCCGTCCATCTTGATGGCCGAGTAATGGGCGAACAGATCTTCGTCTTTGCCGTCGGCAAGGATGAAGCCATAGCCTTTTGCATTATTGAACCACTTGACCTTACCGCTGAGCATAGTCACATCCCTCTGCAAAGGACTCCGTTGGGAGTATCATCCACCTCATCCGCCGGACCTAAAAAAATTTTGGTTGACTGCGCGGACCCTTTTTACCCAATGTGGGTTCTATTGTTTGTAACACCGTTTAGCCGATAGTCAAGGTCATGCGGCGGTCCGTTTGAAAACCGGTCAGACTGAGGCTAATTATTTTCAATCCGCCTTCTACGAACTTTTCTTTCCATGCATGCAATCAGCAAGATTCGACTAACATTCAATCAGGACAGTCCAGGTTCCGGTGAGGATGACGCGGCTGGCATCGCAGTTCAGGACGCCAAGCCGACGCTACAGGCGCCGCCGATGTACAAGGTGGTTTTATTTAACGACGATTACACCCCGATGGATTTCGTTGTTGAAGTGCTCGAGGTGTTTTTTAACCTGAATCGTGAGCTGGCGACCAAGGTCATGCTGGCCGTCCATACAGAGGGACGGGCAGTATGTGGATTGTTTACCCGCGACATCGCCGAGACCAAGGCAACGCAGGTGAACCAATACGCCAGGGAAAGCCAGCATCCGCTACTCTGTGAGATCGAGAAGGACGGTTAAACGCCGACCACTTGGGTATGAGGTGAAGCTATGTTAAACCGTGAGCTCGAAGTCACCCTCAATCTGGCCTTCAAGGAGGCCCGCTCCAAGCGTCATGAATTCATGACCGTCGAGCACCTCCTGCTGGCTCTATTGGATAATGAGGCTGCCGCCACAGTTCTGCGTGCCTGCGGCGCAAACCTCGATAAGCTCAAGCATGATCTGCAGGAGTTCATCGACTCCACCACGCCGCTGATCCCGGTCCACGACGAGGATCGCGAAACCCAGCCAACCCTGGGCTTCCAGCGTGTGCTGCAGCGTGCTGTCTTCCACGTGCAGAGTTCCGGCAAGCGTGAAGTCACTGGCGCCAACGTGCTGGTTGCGATTTTTAGTGAGCAGGAAAGCCAGGCAGTGTTTCTGCTCAAACAGCAGAGCGTTGCACGCATCGATGTTGTCAACTACATCGCGCATGGCATTTCTAAAGTGCCTGGGCACGGCGATCACTCTGAAGGTGAGCAAGATATGCAGGACGACGAGGGCGGTGAGTCTTCTTCTTCAGGCAATCCTCTGGATGCCTATGCCAGCAACCTCAACGAACTGGCGCGCCAGGGTCGTATCGACCCGCTGGTCGGTCGTGAGCTTGAGGTCGAGCGCGTTGCGCAAATCCTCGCCAGACGCCGCAAGAACAACCCGCTGCTGGTAGGCGAGGCTGGTGTTGGCAAGACGGCAATCGCCGAAGGCCTGGCCAAACGTATTGTCGACAATCAGGTGCCTGATCTGCTCGCCAACAGCGTCGTCTACTCCCTTGATCTTGGCGCATTGCTGGCCGGGACCAAGTACCGTGGCGATTTCGAGAAGCGCTTCAAGGCGCTGCTCAATGAGCTGAAAAAACGTCCGCATGCCATTCTGTTCATTGATGAAATCCACACCATCATCGGTGCAGGTGCTGCATCCGGCGGCGTCATGGATGCTTCGAATCTGCTCAAGCCGCTGCTTTCTTCCGGTGATATCCGTTGCATCGGTTCCACCACGTTCCAGGAATTTCGCGGCATTTTCGAGAAAGATCGCGCGCTTGCACGCCGCTTTCAGAAGGTTGATGTCTCCGAGCCGTCGGTGGAAGACACCATCGGCATTCTTCGGGGCCTCAAAGGGCGTTTCGAGCAGCACCACAATATCGAGTACAGCGACGAAGCACTGCGCGCAGCTGCTGAGCTGGCCTCACGCTACATCAATGACCGGCACATGCCGGACAAGGCGATCGACGTGATTGACGAGGCAGGTGCCTATCAGCGCCTGCAGCCAATCGAGAAGCGTGTGAAACGCATTGAAGTGGCGCAGGTTGAAGACATCGTCGCGAAAATTGCACGTATTCCGCCTAAACACGTCAACAGCTCCGACAAGGAACTGCTGCGTAACCTTGAGCGCGATCTCAAGCTGACGGTGTTTGGTCAGGATGCAGCTATTGATTCACTGTCGACAGCCATCAAATTGTCTCGTGCGGGCCTGAAGTCGCCGGACAAGCCAGTCGGTTCCTTCCTGTTCGCCGGTCCTACCGGTGTCGGCAAGACCGAAGCGGCTCGTCAGTTGGCCAAGGCATTGGGTATCGAGCTGGTACGCTTCGACATGTCCGAGTACATGGAGCGTCACACCGTATCGCGTCTGATCGGTGCGCCTCCGGGCTATGTCGGCTTTGACCAGGGCGGTTTGCTTACTGAAGCGATCACCAAGCAGCCGCATTGCGTGTTGCTGCTCGATGAAATCGAAAAAGCTCACCCGGAAGTCTTCAACCTGCTGTTGCAGGTGATGGACCACGGGACCTTGACCGATAACAACGGCCGCAAAGCTGACTTCCGTAATGTGATCGTGATCATGACCACCAACGCAGGCGCGGAAACCGCAGCGCGTGCATCCATCGGCTTTACTCATCAGGACCACTCGTCTGATGCGATGGAAGTGATCAAGAAGAGCTTCACGCCTGAGTTCCGCAACCGCCTGGACACCATCATTCAATTTGGTCGCCTCAGTCATGAGGTTATCAAGAGCGTGGTGGACAAGTTCCTCACCGAGCTTCAGGCGCAGCTGGAAGACAAGCGGGTCCTGCTCGAAGTCACCGATGCAGCGCGCAGCTGGTTGGCGGCGGGTGGTTACGATGCGCAGATGGGTGCTCGACCAATGGCTCGTTTGATCCAGGACAAGATCAAGCGTCCGCTGGCTGAAGAGATCCTGTTCGGCGAATTGGCTGAGCACGGTGGCGTTGTGCACATCGACGTCAAGGATGGCGAGATGACCTTCGATTTCGAGACTACGGCAGAAATGGCCTAAGTCCCGGAGGCAGCTCCCGGGAAAAAGCCCCGCATCTCGCAAGAGGCGCGGGGCTTTTTGTTGGCGGCACGCTTGAATTCGAACAAAATTCAGACGAACAAAAACGCCCGGCAGATGCCGGGCGTTTTTGTTAAGACCTGCTTAACGGGCGCGGTAAGTAATGCGCCCTTTGCTCAAGTCGTAGGGCGTCAGTTCAACACGCACCTTGTCGCCGGTAAGAATACGGATGTAGTTCTTGCGCATCTTGCCGGATATATGCGCGGTTACGACGTGCCCATTTTCCAACTCCACACGAAACATGGTGTTGGGCAGGGTGTCGACGACAGTGCCTTCCATTTCGAAGCTGTCTTCTTTCGACATGCAGTAAAGCCCTCGGTATCCAATGAGTGGCCCGGTGCAAGTGGCGCCAGGCAAAAGCGGCGTGCATTGTGCCCGAAAAATGATGTTTAAGCCAAGGGCTTCAGTAAAGAGTGACCCATCTCTGATTTGTCAGCAGTTCAATGGGCCGATATTGGGTCTTGTAATTCATCTTTTGGCAGTTCTTTATCCAGTACCCCAGATAGACCGCGTGGAGCTTGAGGCGCGAGGCTTCTGCTATCTGCCACAAAATAGCGTATCGCCCCAGACTGCGGCGCTCTTCGGTCGGCTCGTAGAAGGTGTAAACCGCTGAAAGGCCGTTGGGCAGCAGGTCGGTAACTGCGACTGCAACCAGGCGTTTTTCGACACGAAACTCGTAGAACCGGCAGAAGGGCAGGTCGCGAACCAAAAAAGTCGAAAACTGGTCGCGACTGGGTGGAAACATGTCGCCATCAGCGTGTCTTTGTTCGATATAGCGCTGATAAAGATCGAAATATTCTTCGGTGAAGTGCGGCTTGGTACTGCTGACCTGGATATCCGCGTTGCGTTTGAAAATGCGCTTCTGCTGGCGATTCGGTACAAACAGGTCGACGGGGATTCTGGCAGGCACGCATGCACTGCAATTCTGGCAATGAGGTCGATACAGATGATCGCCACTGCGGCGGAAGCCCATGTCCGATAGGTCGGCATAGACCTTGACGTCCATCGGCTGGCTGGGATCCAGGAACAGCGTGGTCGCCTGCTCCTCAGGCAAATAGCTGCAGGAGTGGGGTTGAGTGGCATAAAACTTAAGCCGGGCCAGCTCTGTCATGATCGCCCCCCTGATAAAAACCTTTAGTTAGAGTGTATGTCAGCCTGCTGAACTCGCCTAGGCAACCAGTCGGCGTTATTCGGCTGGTCCAGATGTCGACGCAGGTAATCGGCAAACTCCCGGCGCGGGATGGGCCGAGCGCCAAAGCTGTGCAAATGGTCGGTTGGCATCTGACAGTCGATCAATACGAACCCCCAACTGCTCAAACGCTCCACCAAAGTGGCAAAACCCACTTTCGAGGCGTTATCGGCATGGCTGAACATCGATTCCCCGAAGAACAGCTGCCCCATGGCCAGGCCATACAAGCCGCCCACCAACGTACCGTTTTCCCACACCTCAACGCTGTGGGCGTGACCGCGCTGGTGCAATTCCAGATAAGCGGTCTGCATCGGGCCGGTGATCCAGGTGCCGTCCGCATAACTGCGCGGCCCTGCGCAGGCGCGTATTACCCCGGCAAAGTCCTGATCGAAGGTCACCTGAAAGCGCGCCTGCCGGATGACCTTGCCCAGGCTGCGAGATACATGCAGCTCCTCGGGAAATATCACCGTGCGCGGATCCGGCGACCACCAGAGGATCGGCTGGCCTTCCTGAAACCACGGGAAGCAGCCATGGCGGTAAGCCTGAATCAGCCGGTCTGCGGACAGGTCGCCGCCTGCGGCGAGCAAACCGTCAGGCTCGCGCAGGGCTTTTTCCAGCGGCGGAAATACCAGGCTGTTGCGTTGCAACCAGGTCAGCATGAGGTCAAGACTGTGCGAGAGGGGAGGGCGATAAGCGCAATGCTGCAACTCTGCGTAACATGTGTGGTCATAAGCGGTCGTCCTTTTGAGGTCGGTCTCCTGACCGTATGATGGCTTTTTGGGCGATAAGTCACCCTGAATTCGTACGGCCTGTAACGTTTCGCGAAGCTGAGCAAGGTACGTCTCATAAGTCTTTGTCAGCAAAGGCAATGCGTGCTCAAATTGACCGTTCCCGGTGAGCCTTGAAGATATGCTACACCCAAGCCAGACTAGCGTGGCATCGACGGTGCAAACCCGTACAATGCCAACCGTGTTGCTTGTCTTTCGAGTTATCGTCCGGTCAGCGCCTGGCAGCGCGCCGTCTACACCCGTTTTCAGGACTGACGATCCTTATTTCGTGAATACAGTACGTTCGACGTCAACCATCAGATGTTCGCGCTCCAGCGCAGGAAAAAAAGCGTTTTGAAGAAATCCACCGCAGCACCCAGCCCCGTTCCGCTTTGGCGGCAGCAATTGCACTACCGGCTCAAGGAAGGTGCGCTGATCGCTTTCGGCGCCCTGTGCCTGTATTTGATGATGGCACTGCTGACCTACGACCAGAATGATCCCGGCTGGAGCCACACCAGCAGCGCGGTGCAAGTCCAGAACGCGGCCGGGCGTGCGGGTGCTTTCTGCGCTGACATCCTGTTCATGGTGCTGGGCTACTTTGCCTACATCTTCCCGTTGTTGCTGGCGATCAAGACCTGGCAGATCTTCCGTCATCGCCACGAACCCTGGCAGTGGAGCGGCTGGTTGTTCTCCTGGCGCCTGATCGGCCTGGTGTTCCTGGTTCTGGCCGGTGCCGCGCTGGCGCATATTCATTTCCATTTCGCGGCAGGTTTCCCCGGTTCGGCGGGCGGCGTTCTGGGTGAAATTCTGGGCGACATGGCCAAGAAAGCTTTGAACATCCAGGGCAGCACCTTGTTGTTCATTGCCTTGTTTCTGTTCGGCCTGACGGTGTTTACCGATCTGTCCTGGTTCAAGGTCATGGACGTGACCGGCAAGATCACACTGGATCTGCTGGAGCTGTTTCAGGGCGCGGCCAGCCGTTGGTGGACGGCGCGCAACGAGCGCAAGCAGATGGTCGCGCAACTGCGTGAAGCCGATAGCCGGGACTACGACAAAGTGGCGCCGGTTGCTGGTGAGCGTCGCGAGCCGGTCAAGCCCAGAGAGCGACCGGTCGAGCCGCCCCGTGAACAGGTTTTCACCAAGCCCGTGGCCGAGCGAGAAAAACACATTGCTGCGGTTATCCCGCCAGCACCTGCCAAGGCGCCCGAGCCAAGCAAGCGCGTGCAGAAGGAAAAGCAAGCGTCGTTGTTTGTCGACAGCGCGGTGGAAGGCACTTTGCCGCCGATCTCGATTCTTGATCCGGCAGAAAAGAAACAGCTCAATTACTCGCCAGAATCCCTGGCCGCAGTTGGCAATCTGCTCGAAATCAAACTCAAGGAGTTTGGCGTCGAGGTTACCGTCGATTCGATCCATCCTGGTCCGGTCATCACCCGTTATGAAATTCAACCCGCTGCGGGCGTGAAGGTCAGCCGTATTTCCAACCTCGCCAAGGACCTGGCGCGTTCCCTCGCGGTCACCAGCGTGCGGGTTGTGGAAGTCATTCCCGGCAAGACCACGGTCGGCATCGAGATCCCCAATGAAGACCGGCAGATCGTGCGCTTCTCCGAAGTGCTGGCGACTCCCGAGTATGACGATGCCAAATCCCCGGTAACCCTGGCGTTGGGACATGACATCGGCGGCAAGCCGGTGATCACCGATCTGGCGAAAATGCCGCACTTGCTGGTCGCGGGTACCACCGGTTCCGGTAAATCGGTCGGTGTGAACGCGATGATCCTGTCGATCCTGTTCAAGTCCGGCCCGGAAGACGCCAAGCTGATCATGATCGACCCGAAGATGCTTGAGCTGTCGATCTACGAAGGCATTCCGCACTTGCTCTGCCCAGTGGTAACGGACATGAAGGACGCCGCCAACGCTCTGCGCTGGAGCGTTGCCGAGATGGAGCGTCGTTACAAGCTGATGGCGAAGATGGGCGTGCGTAACCTGTCGGGCTTCAACCAGAAGGTTCGGGAAGCGCAGGAAGCCGGAACTCCACTAGTCGATCCGCTGTACAAGCGCGAAAGCATTCACGACGAAGCGCCGCTGTTGACCAAGTTGCCGACCATCGTGGTGGTGGTGGACGAATTTGCCGACATGATGATGATCGTCGGCAAAAAGGTTGAAGAGCTGATCGCACGTATTGCCCAAAAAGCCCGTGCGGCGGGGATTCACCTGATTCTCGCGACCCAGCGACCTTCGGTAGATGTGATCACCGGTCTGATCAAGGCCAACATTCCGACGCGGATGGCGTTCCAGGTGTCGAGCAAGATCGACTCACGGACCATCATCGACCAGGGCGGCGCCGAGCAATTGCTGGGTCACGGTGACATGCTTTACATGCCGCCGGGCACCAGCCTGCCAATCCGTGTCCATGGCGCCTTCGTTTCCGACGATGAGGTTCACCGTGTCGTCGAAGCGTGGAAACTGCGCGGGACGCCGGACTACAACGAAGATATTCTGGCAGGCGTTGAAGAGCCCGGCAGTGGCTTCGATGGCGGCAGCAGCGAAGGTTCCGACGACAGTGAAAGTGATGCGCTGTACGACGAAGCGGTCAAATTCGTCCTCGAAAGTCGTCGCGCTTCGATTTCTGCGGTCCAGCGCAAGCTGAAGATCGGCTACAACCGCGCTGCGCGCATGATCGAAGCCATGGAGATGGCGGGCGTCGTCACTTCCATGAACACCAACGGGTCTCGCGAAGTCATCGCGCCAGCGCCGATGCGTGACTGACAGCAAGAATTTGAACAACCTGTCCGCCGATGCACTGGATGCGTCGGCGGGATTTCACCGAACTCAATGAGGACTCCCATGCGTCTTATCCGCATGTTGTTGGTAACTGCACTGACCTTTTCCGCGATTCCGGCCCATGCCGACCCCAAGGATGTCGCGCGGCTGACCCAGTTGCTGGAAAAATCCCAGACACTTACCGCACGATTCTCCCAGCTGACCCTGGATGGCAGCGGCACTCAGTTGCAGGAAACTGCCGGTCAGATGGCCTTGCAGCGTCCTGGCCTGTTCAACTGGCACACCGATGCGCCACAGGAACAGCTGATGGTTTCCGATGGCAAGAAGGTTTCGCTGTGGGACCCCGATCTTGAACAAGTCACGATCAAGACCCTGGACCAGCGCCTGACTCAAACCCCAGCGCTGCTGCTGTCCGGCGATGTATCGAAGATCAGCGAAAGCTTTGACATTTCGTCCAAGGAAGCGGGCGGCGTTATCGACTTCGTGCTCAAGCCCAAGACCAAGGACACGCTGTTCGACAGCCTGCGCCTGTCGTTTCGCAACGGCATCATCAATGACATGCAGTTGATCGACAGCGTGGGTCAGCGCACCAATATCCTGTTCACTGGCGTGAAGGCCAATGAGCCGATCGCGGCGAGCAAATTCCAGTTCCAGATTCCGAAAGGCGCTGATGTCATTCAGGAATAAGAGGTTTTAAACGTCGCCCATGGACCTGTTTCGAAGTGACCCGATAGCTCAGCCGCTGGCCGCACGCTTGCGTGCGACCAACCTGGACGAATACGTCGGCCAGGAGCATTTGCTTGCCCACGGCAAGCCTTTGCGCGAAGCGTTGGAGCAGGGCGCGCTGCACTCGATGATCTTCTGGGGGCCGCCGGGCGTCGGCAAGACCACTTTGGCGCGGCTGCTGGCCAAGGTTTCCGACGCGCATTTCGAAACCGTTTCGGCAGTGCTCGCAGGCGTGAAAGAAATTCGCCTGGCTGTCGAAGTGGCCAAGCAGCAGGCCGGGCAATACGGTCGACGCACAATTCTGTTTGTCGACGAAGTGCATCGCTTCAACAAGTCTCAGCAGGATGCATTCCTGCCCTATGTCGAAGATGGCACGCTGATTTTCATTGGTGCCACCACGGAAAACCCTTCGTTCGAGCTTAACAACGCCTTGCTGTCCCGCGCCCGTGTCTACGTGCTCAAGAGTCTAGACGAGTCAGCGCTGCGCAAGCTGGTGCAGCGCGCGCTCACCGAAGACCGTGGGCTGGGTCAGCATCGCTTGAGCTTGAGCGATGAGGGCTTTGCGATGCTGATGGCCGCCGCCGATGGCGACGGTCGGCGCATGCTCAATCTGCTGGAGAACGCGTCTGACCTGGCTGAAGACGGTTCGGAAATCGGCCTCGACTTGCTGCAAAGTCTGCTGGGTGACAGCCGACGTCGCTTTGACAAGGGCGGTGAAGCGTTCTACGACCAGATTTCCGCGCTGCACAAATCCATTCGCGGCTCCAATCCTGACGCGGCGCTGTACTGGTTCGCGCGCATGATCGATGGCGGCTGCGATCCGCTGTATCTGGCGCGCCGGGTGGTGCGCATGGCCAGCGAAGACATCGGCAATGCTGACCCACGCGCGCTGCCGTTGTGCATGTCCGCCTGGGATGTGCAAGAACGGTTGGGCAGTCCGGAAGGCGAACTGGCGGTTGCGCAGGCGATTGTATATCTGGCCTGTGCGCCGAAAAGCAATGCGGTGTACATGGCCTTCAAGACGGCGATGCGCGAAGCGACCGAGCACGGCTCTCTCGAAGTCCCGCTGCACTTGCGCAACGCGCCGACCAAACTCATGAAGCAACTGGGTTACGGCGAAGAATACCGCTACGCCCACGACGAACCTGATGCCTACGCTGCCGGCGAAGACTACTTTCCTGACGAGCTCGAACCGCGCCAGTATTACCAGCCGGTGCCTCGCGGCCTGGAACTGAAAATCGGCGAAAAATTGCGTCATCTGGCTGCGCTGGACGCGGCGAGCCCCCGGCAGCGGAGAAAGTAGTTGTGATCAAAACGATTCTTGCGGTGTCGGTTGCCGGTATCGCTGGTACATTATTGCGCTTCGCTGCTGGCACTTGGGTCAGCGCGAACTGGCCGCGACATTTCTATACGGCGACGCTGGCGGTCAACATCGTCGGTTGCCTGATCATTGGTGTGCTTTACGGGCTGTTCCTGTTGCGTCCGGAAGTGCCGATCGAGATTCGCGCCGGCCTGATTGTCGGCTTTGTTGGTGGTCTTACGACCTTTTCATCCTTTTCACTGGATACGCTGCGCCTGCTGGAAAGCGGGCAAATGCCTCTGGCCCTGGGCTATGCAGGGATCAGCGTGTTCGGCGGGCTGCTCGCGACGTGGGTTGGCCTGTCCCTGACCAGACTTTGATAGACGAGAGAACGATATGCTCGATTCCAAACTGTTACGTACTCAACTTCAGGACGTAGCGGATCGCCTGGCTTCCCGTGGCTTTACACTGGATGTAGCCCGCATCGAAGCGCTGGAAACCCAGCGCAAGACGGTACAGACCCGCACCGAGCAATTGCAGGCCGAGCGCAATGCCCGTTCCAAATCCATTGGTCAGGCCAAGCAGCGCGGCGAAGACATTGCGCCGCTGATGGCTGATGTCGAGCGCATGGCGCAAGAGCTGAGCACCGGCAAAGTGGAACTGGACGCGATCCAGGCAGAACTGGACGCCATGCTGCTGAGCATGCCGAACCTGCCTCACGAATCCGTACCGGTTGGCAAGGACGAAGACGACAACGTCGAAGTCCGCACCTGGGGCACGCCGACTGCGTTCGATTTCGCCGTTCAGGACCACGTGGCGCTGGGCGAGAAATACGGCTGGCTCGACTTTGAAACCGCCGCCAAGCTTTCCGGTGCCCGTTTCGCCTTGCTGCGCGGACCGATCGCGCGTCTGCACCGTGCGCTCGCGCAGTTCATGATCAATCTGCACGTCTATGAGCACGGCTACGAAGAAGCCTACACGCCGTATCTGGTTCAGGCGCCAGCGTTGCAAGGCACTGGCCAGCTGCCAAAATTCGAAGAAGATCTGTTCAAGATTTCCCGCGAAGGTGAGGCGGATCTGTACCTGATCCCGACGGCGGAAGTGTCGCTGACCAATATCGTTTCCGGTGAGATTCTCGACGCCAAGCAGCTGCCATTGAAGTTCGTCGCGCATACACCGTGCTTCCGCAGTGAAGCGGGCGCTTCGGGCCGTGATACCCGCGGCATGATTCGTCAGCACCAGTTCGACAAGGTCGAAATGGTTCAGATCGTTGCGCCGGACCAGTCCCAGGCGGCGCTTGAATCGCTGACAGGCAACGCCGAACGTGTGTTGCAACTGCTTGAGCTGCCTTATCGCGTACTGGCCTTGTGCACCGGCGACATGGGTTTCAGCGCAGTGAAAACCTACGATCTGGAAGTCTGGATCCCGAGCCAGGACAAATTCCGTGAAATTTCGTCGTGCTCCAACTGCGGTGATTTCCAGGCGCGCCGCATGCAGGCCCGCTGGCGCAATCCGGAAACCGGCAAGCCGGAACTGGTTCATACTCTGAACGGTTCGGGTCTGGCAGTTGGCCGTACCCTGGTCGCGGTGCTGGAAAACTACCAGCAGGCTGACGGTTCGATTCGTGTACCTGAAGTGCTCAAGCCTTACATGGGCGGTATCGAGGTCATCGGCTAAATGGAATTTCTGCCGCTGTTCCATAACCTGCGTGGCAGCCAAGTGCTGGTCGTGGGCGGTGGCGAGATTGCCTTGCGCAAATCCCGCTTGATTGCCGACGCCGGTGCGCTGTTGCGGGTGGTTGCACCTGAAATCGAGCCGCAACTGGTGGAGTTGGTCAAGGCCAATGGCGGCCAGTTGATTCTTCGTGGCTATCGCGAAAGTGATCTCGATGGCTGCGTGCTGATCATTGCCGCCACCGATGACGAACCGCTCAATGCCCGGGTTTCCGAGGACTCCAAGCTGCGTTGCGTGCCGGTGAACGTGGTCGATGCGCCTGCCTTGTGCAGCGTGATCTTCCCGGCGATTGTTGATCGGTCGCCACTGGTGATCGCGGTCTCCAGTGGCGGTGATGCTCCGGTGCTGGCACGGCTGATTCGTGCCAGGCTGGAAACCTGGATTCCTTCGACGTATGGTCAGTTGGCCGGTCTGGCAGCGCGTTTTCGCAGTCAGGTAAAGCACCTTTATCCGGACGTCACGCAGCGTCGCGCTTTCTGGGAAGAGGTTTTCCAGGGACCGATCGCTGATCGACAACTGGCCGGGCAGGGCGCCGAAGCAGAACGTTTGCTGATGGCCAAGGTTGCGGGCGAGCCGCCACATGCGCCGGGCGAGGTGTATCTGGTTGGCGCAGGGCCGGGCGATCCGGACTTGCTGACGTTCCGCGCCTTGCGCCTCATGCAGCAAGCCGACGTGGTGCTTTACGACCGACTGGTGGCGCCTGCAATTCTGGACCTGTGCCGTCGCGATGCCGAACGTGTCTACGTCGGCAAGCAGCGCGCCGATCACGCTTTGCCTCAGGATCAGATCAACCGACAGTTGGTGGATCTGGCCAAACAGGGCAAGCGCGTATTGCGCTTGAAGGGCGGCGATCCGTTCATCTTCGGGCGTGGTGGCGAGGAAATCGAGGAGCTGGCAGCCCACGGCATTCCGTTTCAGGTGGTGCCGGGTATCACTGCCGCCAGCGGCTGTGCGGCCTACGCCGGCATCCCGCTGACCCATCGGGATCATGCACAATCAGTTCGTTTCGTGACGGGGCACCTGAAAGATGGCACCACGGATCTGCCGTGGACCGATCTTGTCTCGCCTGGCCAGACGCTGGTGTTCTACATGGGCCTGATCGGTCTGCCGATCATCTGTGAAGAGTTGATCAAGCATGGCCGCTCGGCAGATACGCCTGCAGCGCTGATCCAGCAAGGCACGACGGTTAATCAGCGAGTGTTCACCGGAACATTGGCGAATTTGCCGCAATTGGTGGCCGAGCATGAAGTTCATGCTCCGACCCTGGTGATTGTGGGCGAAGTGGTCAAGCTGCGGGAAAAACTGGCCTGGTTCGAAGGGGCTCAGGCTAGCGTTTGATCCTCTAGAGACGCACACAACAACGCCAGACTGTTCGAGGCCTCTGATTCCAGAGTCTTCAAGCAGTCCGGCGTTTTTTATTGCCCGGTTTTCTGCCAGATGTTGCGTCCGGTCAGGCGTGCCCGGTCATGGGCAACGCTCAAATCCTGCTGCGGACCTTTCGGCACAATGCCTGTCGGATTAATGGTGCTGTGACTGGCGTAGTAGTGATGCTTGATGTGCTCGAAATCGACCGTTTCAGCCACGCCCGGCCACTGATACAGCTCTAAAAGCCAGTTGCGCAGGTTCGGGTAGTCGGCGATACGACGCTCATTGCATTTGAAATGACCGTGATACACCGGGTCGAAACGCACGATTGTCGTGAACAGGCGGATGTCGGCTTCGGTCAGGTATTCGCCGGTGAGGTAACGTTTTTCGCTCAGCAGCTTTTCGAGGGCATCGAGTTCAGCGAACACATCGTCGAAGGCTTCTTCGTAGGCACTTTGCGACGTCGCAAAACCGGCACGATAAACACCGTTATTCACGGCGGGATAAATGCGGTCGTTCAGCTCATTGATCGGCTGCTGCAACGCATCGGGATACAGATCCAGGCGATTGCCGGTCAGCCCGTCGAACGCAGAGTTGAACATGCGAATGATTTCGGCCGACTCGTTGCTGACGATACGTTGCAGCTTTTTGTCCCATAACAGCGGCACTGTCACACGCCCGGTGTAGTCCGCAGTATCGGCCAGGTAACGCTGGTACAGAAAGCTATGGTTATCGAGTGGGTCGCCGCTGGAGCCTTTTTCAACGTCGAAGGTCCAGCCGTTTTCGCGCATCAACCAACTGACCACCGACACATCGATGAGGCTTTCCAGCCCTTTGAGTTTGCGATAGATCAGCGTGCGGTGAGCCCATGGACAGGCCAGCGAAACATAGAGGTGATAGCGGCCAGCTTCGGCCTTGAAGCCGCCTTCGCCGGAAGGGCCGGGCCTGCCGTCCGCAGTGATCCAGTTACGGCGCTGTGCTTGCTCACGCTGAAACGCCCCGTCTTTACTGCTTTCGTACCACTGGTCGTGCCAGCGTCCTTCTACGAGAAGGCCCATATCTGACTCCAAATTCGTTGATTACGTGCTTTGGAGGACAGTCTAGGCCGATTCGTTCGAACAAAAAGCGCAAAGGGTGGGGCGTAACGATCAGTTAAATCGATGTATCTCGATTCGCCCAAAAATGTTCCGCACGCTCGAAAGCTTCATCCCGGGGTAAGCCAAGGCCGCGTAAGGCCAGGGCGATGGTGGAAATCAGCGCGAGTTGCGGATAGCTGTCCTGCACCTCACCTTTCCACAGAGCGACGAGTTGTTGCGGATCAAGCGATGCCGGCTTCACGTGGCGACGATCCGAGAGTGCAGGCCATTCTTCGTCCCAAGGCTGGCCATCGGTGGTGCCATAAAGATGGCTGATGGTGTCAGGATTGATTTCAACCTCGCCGCCGTCACCTTTGACCACGATGGCGTGATCGCCAAGCAAGCCGCTGGCGTCGCGATGAACGCTCTGATAACCCGGATGAAAAATGCTCTGCAAACCACAACGCGCGCCCAGCGGATTGAGGATTCGTGCCAGCGAGTGAATGGGTGAGCGCAGGCCGAGCGTGTTGCGCAGGTCGATCATGCGCTGCAATTGCGGCGCCCAGTCGGCGAGCGGGATGAACGCCAGATTATGCTGTTCAAGCGCGGAACCGACTTCCTGCCAGTTTCGAGCCAGTGGAATACCCAGTAGTCCCAGTAGCTGTTCGCTATATAAACGTCCGGCGGTATGCGCGCCGCCGCCATGCATCAGCACCTTTACGCCATTTTGCGCCAGGCATTTGGCCGCCAGCAGATACCACGGCAGATGGCGCTTCTTGCCAGCATAGGTCGGCCAGTCGATATCCACGGGCAACGGTGGCGCATTCAGCCGTTCGCGTACCGCCTCGGTGAAACCCGCCAGCTCTTCTGCGCTTTCTTCCTTGTGGCGCAACAACATCAGGAAGGCACCCAGTTGCGTGTCTTCGACCTTTTCGTCGAGCACCATGCCCATGGCCTCGCGAGCTTCTTCGCGCGTCATGTTGCGGGCCCCACGCTTGCCTTTGCCAAGAATGCGCACGAAGGGCGCAAATGGGTGTTCTGCGGGAGTTTCCAGTGTTAGCGGGGCGTAGTCGGTCATATGCAATTGGTCGGCTTTGGCAGGCCCGCCAGCTTGGCGGCGAGTTTGGCAGGAGTGCCGTTGAACAGGCGATTGAGGTGCAGGCTATTGCCTTTTTCAGGGCCAAGCTTCAATGCGGTGTATTTGATGAGTGGCCGGGTCGCAGGTGATAACTGAAATTCGGCGTAGAAGTCCCGCAGCGTCTGCAGGATCTCCACGTGCTCTGGACTCAATTCGATACCTTCTTGAGTGGACAAGGCATCAGCGACCTGCAGCGACCAATCGTCGAGGTTGGCAAGAAAGCCGTCCTTGTCCAGGGCAATAGTGCGTCCGTCCACAGTCAGATGTTTCATAGCCACGTATTGACCCTGTCGTAACGGATCGAAAGCTCGACAAATTGCGCATAGTCCACCCGCTTCACCCAGCTCGGAACCGTCATGTTGCGCGCCTTGATGTCTTCTTCAAGCGCATACAGCTCAAAGGTATTGATGCGATCTTCCAGCGCTTGCAGCGGCGCAGTGGCCTGAGTCAGCGCGTAAGTGGCGTCGCCACACAGCAGCAGCGCATCTTTACTGCCAAGCAGGCGCAGACAGCTGGTCAAGCGGCTGTCGGCGAACGGGGAATGAGATAACACATGCAAGGTTGCCATCAGATTGTAATCACGTGGTCGTAGCGGTCGATGAGTTCGGAAATATCCTGCTCCTGGGGAAGCTGGCGGATAGCAATGTTCAAATTGCCGGGAAACATCCCACGCTCCGCAAGGCTTTTGCCACAGGCAAAAATATCTTCGATGCCAAACATCTCCAGCGCCTTGAGATTCGCCGTGAGGTCTTTCTGCTGCACGGCTGCGGCGTCTTGTGTTTGAAGCAATTGAAGAACGCCGTCATCCATGAACAGCAGCCCGTTCGGCAAATCGTAAGCGCCGCCTGCCAGCACGATATCCAGTGCTTCACGAGCGCTCAATCCAGACCAGGGTGCCTGACGGCTGACCACCAGCAATGACTTGGCCATCTCAAGGCCCTCCGAAACAGATAAGGCGATCGGCTGACTGCGCGGCGTCGTGTAGCTGCCCCAGTCCGGAAAGCTCCCAAGGTGCTGAAAGATTGGCCGCTGGACGCTGATAGCGTTGCGCTTCTTCTTCGTTCAGTACTCCACGACGCAAAGCCGCGGCGATACAAACGACACCATCAAGCTGATTCTCGCTGACGAATTCGCGCCATTGCGCAGCGATGTCCTGTTCGTCCTGAGGCGAGACGATGTTGGCCGAAGCGCTGTAGACGCCATCCTGGTAAAAAAACAGTCGCACGATTTCATGTCCACCCGCCAGCGCAGCCTGGGCAAACAAAAGTGCCCGGCGAGAAGAGGGCGCGTGTGCGGCGGAAAAAAGGGCAATGGCGAACTTCATGGGATGCTCGTTCAGAGAAACTCCGGCAATGATAAAGAATTCGCAGGCGCTGGACAGCAAAAAGCCCGCAATGCGGGCTTTTTGTTGACGCTTGGCTATCTATCAGTCGTCGCGGCTCATGATGCCGAAGATTTGCAGCAGGCTGATGAACAGGTTGTAGATCGATACATACAGGCTGACAGTCGCCATGATGTAGTTGCGCTCGCCACCGTGGATGATCGCGCTGGTCTGAAACAGGATGCAGACGGAAGAGAACAGCACAAAACCCGCGCTGATCGCCAGTTGCAGTCCGCTGATCTGGAAGAAGAAGCTTGCTAGCGTCGCGCCCAGCAGGACGAAGAAACCGGCAGTGATGAAGCCACCAAGGAAACTCATGTCCTTGCGGGAGATCAGCACGTACGCCGACAAGCCGCCAAATACCAGAGCCGTCATGGCAAACGCCGAGCTGACAATTTCAGCACCGCCAGCCATGCCCAGATAACGATTGAGGATCGGGCCCAGCAGGAAACCCATGAAACCGGTCAAGGCGAAGGTCGAAACCAGGCCCCATGCCGAATCACGCAGCTTGTTGGTGAGGAAGAACAGGCCGTAGAAGCCAATCAGCACCACAAAAATGTTGGGATAACCCACACGCATCTGCTGGGCGACAAAAGCCATGACGCCACTGAATGCAAGGGTTAGGGCCAGAAGACCGTATGTGTTGCGCAGGACGCGGCTAACCTCTAGCTGATCGGCCTGCACGCCGTTGTTAACTGCGTAATCCTGTTCGCGCATGGCGAAACTCCTAGTGGTTGAAATGTTGAGTTGCAAAGATCATAACAGAGAGCCCGCAAACGGCTACCCAGAGAGTTTGACAGCGTGTTTCATTCGGGTATTATGGCGCCCGCAATGCAAGTGGAGATATGGCCGAGTGGTTTAAGGCAGCAGTCTTGAAAACTGCCGACTGTAACAGGTCCTAGAGTTCGAATCTCTATGTCTCCGCCACTTTTGAAACGCTAAAGCCCTGAAAATTCAGGGCTTTTTCGTATCTGGGGTTTGGGAAAACACCTCGGGGGAATCACGATCGTTTTCCGCATCTTTTGAATCGTTTCCGCAACTCTGGTGTAAGTTCGCGCCAGATTTGGCACCACTTTGCAGGATGTTTGGCACCACCCCCGCCCTGAATTCGTCCGATTTTTTGCACTTTGTCTGGCGCCAGCAAGTGCCTACGCGTGCCTGGTGCTCATTGCGCCGCGATCAGCCTCCGCCCAATCCACTCCGCGACTTGCGTGACAACGGCGTTTCCGACAGCGAAAGCCTCCGCAAGGTTGGCCGCATCCAGTCCGAGGCAAAGCCCATCATCTTCAGACGCTCGCTGCCGCTTAACCATCTGATCCCATCCGAGCGGGTGAGCGACGAAAGTTGTGCAGCCTACAGCGATCTGTGACCCTGAGTTGTTTGCCAACAGAGTATTGGCAGCCCATGCATCTGCGGGCTGTGGCCACTGGATCGCGCCAGACGCTGGAGGTATTGCGTCCACTGGCGCGGCGTCAGCCAGCAGCTCCATGGGGGGCAGGAATATGCGGCGACGCTGCTGGGGGACTCCGAAATATTGAGCATTAAGCACTCGCCAAAATTCGATTCTAAGGACGCGTTGGTTTGTGTCAGCCTTGAACAGGCGATAGCGCGCTTGATCTCGTTGCTCGATCCATTGAGGCGCTGCCAAAAACAGATTCTATCCGCGCACCTTGAATACGCTGCTGAGCACGAACGAATAACGCTCCGGCCTGATGTAAAAGGTTGTCCGGTCGCAGCAGCGGCCATCGGCAAACCAGGATGTGCGTTCCATCACCAGCAAGGCTGCGCCGCGTTTGATGCTCAAGGCTGTTGCCAATCCTTTGTCGGCCTGCTGAGCACGTATGGCCATATCGGCACGGCTGACTGCGCAGCCGGTCGTTTGCTCCAGCACCGAATAGATCGGCTGTTGTTCGACGTCTTTCCACACCACGCTTGCCAGCTCAGCAGGAAGGTGGCTGCGGCCCAGGGCGATGGCTTCGTCTTTTACGAAATGCAGGCGTTCGACGCAGAGCGATTGGGCCGCATCCGGGAAGAGGCTGCGCAGGGCTTCCGGCGTGGTCACCAGTTGATGAGCGATCACCTGCATCGTCGGTTCAAGACCCTGGAGCAACAATGCCTCATGAAAACTGCGCAATGCATCCAGCCCATGGCGCAATTGTTTGGCCGCAACGAAGGTGCCTTTGCCTTGTTTGCGTTCAACCACGCCCTCGTCGCTGAGCTTGCCGATCGCCAGGCGCACGGTCACTCGACTGACTGCAAAGCGCTGACCCAATTCGGCCTCCGAAGGCAGCTTGCCTGACGGTTCAAAGTCACCTCGTTGAATTTCATCCAGCAATTGTTGGGCAATCTGCTGGTAGAGCGAGGTGGTGCTGTCGCGAAGGATGGTCACTGTTCTATTCCGTGAGCGCTGCAGGCCGCCTCAAACGGCACCTTCTGCACTTGCTTATAAGGTTATGACAAGATGATATTACTTCAGCTTGTATTAATACGTATTATGTCAGGACCTCCATTGTAAACGACCTGATCGCACTTGCCATGTCTTCTCTCCCGTTAAAGCCTCACCCGCCTGTCGATGCGCTGAGCGTTGATGCCGTCAGCTTCAGTTACCCCAACGGCCATGAGGTGTTCGACCAGTTCAGTCTGAGCGCTTGCGCCGGGGAATTCGTCGCGATTCTCGGGCCTTCGGGGTGCGGCAAAACCACGCTGCTCAACCTGTTGTCGGGATTTCAGCAGCCCAGTCAGGGGCAAGTGCACATCAACGGCGAGGCGATACGTCCTGAGCGTGCCGAGCTGGGTTATGTCTTCCAGTCCCCGCAGCTTTTTCCCTGGCTCAGTGCGCTGGAAAATGTTCGATTCGGTTTACGTATGGCCGGGCAGGGCAGTGCCGCCGGGCAGCGCGAGAAAGCCCTTTGCTACTTGCGTCTGGTCGGGCTTGAGCACGCCGCGCAACGGTTGCCGCAACAACTGTCCGGCGGTATGCAGCAGCGAGTTTCGTTGGCCAGAACCCTGGCGCTTGAGCCCAGCGTCTTGCTGATGGACGAGCCCTTCGCGGCGCTGGATGCGATCAGTCGCAACAGCATGAATGAAGAAACCCTGCGCATTTGGGCGCAGTTGGGCCAGACCGTATTGTTCATTACTCACGACATTGATGAGGCGGTTTTTCTTGCTGATCGTGTGGTGGTGTTGAACATCGCTCCGGACGGCATTCACAGTGAATTACGCATCGACCTGCCACGCCCGCGCAGTAATTTGCAAACACGCCGTTTGCCCGCGTTTCTCGACTATCGCAATGAACTCATGGCGCGGATTTCCCAAGTTATGGCGCACGCGCCTGGCGCCATTCAAACCTCTCCCTCTCCCGAGTTGACCGCATGATCAAACGCACGCTCCTGGCCGCTTCCCTGTCTGCTTTCACGCTGGCTGGCAACGTTTCGGCAGCCGACAAACCCCTGCGTATCGGCTATGTCTTTGCCATGGCCAATGCGCCGGCGTTGATTGCTGACAAAGAAGGTTTCTACAAGCAGGAAGGACTGGACGTTGACCTCAAGGCGCTGGGCGATGGCCCTGTGATTCAGCAGGCATTGGCCGCAGGTGAACTGGACGTGGCTTACGTGGGCACTCCACCGGTATACCAGTGGTACTCGCGGGGGCTGAAAAGCACCATTCTCGCCAAGGTCAACTATGGACAGGCGGCGGTCATCGTTGACAACAAGAGTCCGATCCATGACCTGGCTGGCCTCAAGGGCAAGAAACTTTCTGGGGTCAAGAAAGGCAGCGGCATGGATGTGCTGTTACGCGGCTATGTGCTCAAGGAAAACGCCGGGCTCAATCCGGACAGTGATGTCGATATCATCGACATGCCGCCAGGCAACATGAATGCAGCACTGGAGCGGGGCATCGTCGATGCGGCGTTCACCTGGGAACCCTTTGTCAGCCAGGCGCTGTTGCGTGGCAACAGCCGAGTGTTGTTCGACGTCAATCAGGCGCTGCCGCAATACCCTTGGTACGTGGTCATCGCATTACCCAAGACCTTGCAGGATCGGCCGGATGATGTGGTCAAGCTGCTTCGGGCCCACCGCAAGGCCGTGGATTTTCTCAATCAGCACCCTGAAGAGTCCAACCGGATCATCGCCGAGGCTTTCAAGCTGGAGGCTGTGAAGGGCGCCGACGGCGAAACCATCAGTGCGGAACAGATTGTTGCTCAGGCGCGCACTCGCCTGGGGTGGTCAGCGGACTTGCAGACCAGCGATATCCAGTTCATCCAGCGGCTGATGAATTACTCGACGCAACTGGGCTTCATGAACACCCACCTGGATACCAAGGATCTGGTGGACACTTCTTACCTGGATAAAGCCTCGCGGTGAGCCTCTCTCTGATGTCGATAGCAAAGCCGAATTGGGGCTGGGCCTCGCTACCATTTTTGCTCGTGGTCTGGATTGTCCTGGCTTCGCGCTTCCCCAGCTACGTGCTGCCGCAACCCTGGGTTGTCGCCCAGGAGGCGCTCCGCTGGATCTATGACGGATCGCTGTGGAAACAATTTCGCGCCAGCATGCTGGAGGAGCTGGCCGGATTTTTCTCTGCGGTGCTGGTTGCCGTGCTGCTGGGTACTGCCGGAGGGTTGTCGCGACACTTTCGCGACTTCATCGCTCCGCTCAACAGCCTGTTCATGGCGATTCCGCCCATCGCCTGGGCACCCCTGATACTGATCATCTTCGGCCTGGGTTTTTTCTCCATTGTCCTGGTGATATTCATCGCCGCCGTGTTTCCCATGGCGGTCACGATCCAGGAGGGTGTGCAGAGCATTCGAGGTGGTGAAGTACGAGCGGCGCGCACCCTGGGCGCGAATACCCGGCAATTACTGGCTCATGTTTATCTGCCGGCTTCGCTGCCATTCCTGACTGCCGCACTCCGTATTGGCTTCAGCCAGGGCTGGCGTGCGTTGGTCGCAGCAGAAATGATCGGCGCGTCTCAGGGCATTGGCTGGATGGTGTCGATGGGCGGACAAATCGGCAACAGCAGTCAGGTATTGCTGGGCATCGCCTTGATCGGCTTGCTGGCCTGGCTGATGGAAAGCCTGGTGTTTCGTCGTATCGAGCGCCATTACCAGGCCTGGCGCGCTCACTGATACCTGTTTAAACCCACTTTCACTCGATCCTGCACGAGGTGCATTTTGACGACATCCTTCGATCCACGCGATGCTGGCGAATATACCGCCCCTGTTGGCCTCTATGAACGCAACAAGGCCCGCCCGTTTCTGGGTGGTATCAGCGGCGACCGGCAGACACTGGTAGCCGGGCAATGGGACGAGATCACCCTGACTTACGAAGTGGGCGCCAGCGGCCTGGCTGACGGTGCCTGGTTGAAGCTGGCGTTCAAGTTCTATTCGGACTGGGCGCTGTTTCAGACCTCCAACCCCTCGGGCGCCAACTACGTCAGCGCCGAATATCAGGCGGGTGAACTGGCCCCGGGGCAAAGTCAGGCGACCGTGCAGCATTTGAAAGTGCGTTTCGATCAGAAGGGGCATGAACGGCCGTTCCAAAAGGCGATCATCATCGACATTATCGACGGTTATCTGAACCCGGGTGATCGGATTGTGATTCGCCTCGGTGATCGTCGGCAGGGTGGGGCGGGTACTCGCGTGCAGAGCTTTGTCGAGAAAGACTTCCGGCTGCGGCTGTTCATTGATCCGCTGGGCAGCTCGAAATTCGCTGAAGTCCCGGGAGATCTGTTGTGGAACATCGTGCCTGGTGCGGCCAGTCAGTTGCAGGTTATTGCGCCACGTCTGGTCAGTGCCGAGGAAGCCTTCGATGTCTTGCTGCGGGTCGACGATGCGTGGGGCAATACCTGCCGTCAGTTGCCGCTGCAAGGCAACCTGCAACTGACCGGACCGGACGGGACAGAGCGCGACATAGCTTTCACTCTTGCCAGCGAGGGCTGGGCAGTGGTGCGTTTGCCTGCATTGCGCCTTGGTGAAACCGGCGAGTGGAAGTTGCGTGCCAGCGTTACCAACTCCAGCGCCCGACCTGCAAATGCGTTCATCAATGTCGACCCGGAAGGTGCGGGGCTACGGCCGTTATATGCCGACTTGCATGTGCATTCCGACGACACCGTGGGCACTAATGACACGCTCTACAACCTCAGTTACGGACGTGATGTCGCCGGGTTGGATGTGCTCGGTTACACCGCCAATGATTTCAACATCACTGAGCAGCGCTGGGATCAAGCGGTCAAGCTCATTCACCAATTGAACGAGCCGGGACGGTTCGTCTGCTATCCGGGTACCGAGTGGTGCGGTAACTCCTGCGCTGGCGGCGACCGCAACGTGGTATTTCTGCATGATCGCAAACCCGAGTTCCCGTTCGATAACCAAGGCCGTCTGGTTCGTTCTTTCGAGTGGAATGAATTTACTGCCGGCACTATCAAACCAGGTGCCTGGCCGGTGGATGAACTCTACGCAGCCTATGCCAAGGACCCTGAAGGCCACTTGATGATGCCGCACGTGGGCGGTCGGCGTTGCAATCTGGACTGGCACCATCCGGCACTCGAGCGGCTGATTGAAGTGGGCTCGGCATGGGGCCAGTTTCACTGGGTGTATGCCGAAGCGTTGCAGCGTGGCTATCGGGTCGGTGCGGCCGCCAACAGTGACGAGCATCAGGGGCGCTGCGGCGGTGGCGTGCCTGCTACTGCTGTATTCGGCTCCCGGGGCGGTCTGACTGGGGTGTTGTCCTCAGGCTTTGACCGCAAAAGCGTTGGTCAGGCTTTGCGAGCCCGTCGCACCTTTGCCACCACTGGCGAGCGCTCATTTGCGAGTCTGAGTTCGGGAGCGCATCTGATGGGGGAGGTCTTCACCGCTTCGGACAATGCCAGCCTTGATTATCGTTTGCTGGGTGAAAGCGGTTGGGAGCAGATCGATCTGTTCGATGGCGAGCAACTGATCTGGTCGCGCAACCTGCATGAAGAACTGGGCTTGAGCAGCCAGCGTATTCGCCTGCGCTTGGGCGGCGCACGCATCAAGGACCGTTATCGCGGAGCCTATTGGACTGGGGAAATTCGGGTGACGGGTGCCGTGATCAAGCATTTCGACGCCTGTGGGCTGGATCACCCCGAGCAAACCGTATGGCGCCAGGACTCGACCAGTCTCGCATTCCGCACCGATACCAACGGCGATACCGACAGCATCGAAATCGAGTTGTCGCAGTTGGCAGGCGCACGTCTGGAAGTCCGCAGCCGCATCGACAACTACGTCAAGGTGGGTGATCCAGCCTCGCCGGAAGCTTTCGTGCATGCGCCTGACGTTGAGCTGGTACTAAGCGGCGACGAGTTGTTGAACAAGGGACAGCATGTTGTGGAATTGCCCGGTGCGGAGCTGAAACTGTCGCTGGAGCGCATGACTGCCCAAGCGTTACCGCGTGAAGTTCAAGGGCGGCTGGCGATCAAGGATTTGCAGTTGCAGGCGGGACGCGAGCACCCGTTGTTTATCTGCGCCCGCCAGCGTGACCAGTCAAGGGTCTGGACATCGGCGTTGTTTCTGACGCGGCCCCACGAGTCGTAAGCGCTCCGCGGGAAGGCCTCCGGTTTGTGCCGCGACCTGCACCGGACACGTCGCCACCGGGGTGCATGAAGGCACCTACCAGGTACAGGTTGTCTAGCCCAGGTACGCTCAGGCGGTCGAGGTCGAGGTCGAGGTCGGGAGTGGGGCGGTGGGCGAAGTTCTGATAGAAGTAGCGAGCAACGCCGTGCACTTCACCCTTGACCATGGAGTTGGGCGAGTTGCGTTCCAGGTCCAGCGATGAGCAAGGCGTCCTGATATGGGGGCCTTAGAGATGCAGCGCCGGACCTCTGGCTTCGCCGAGTGGGGACGGTTGGACTTTGACGCGCCGTGCAATCAGAAGTGCTGACAGCAGCATCACGATCCCGCCAGCGATAAAGACGCCAGTGATGCCGCTGAAGCTAAACATTGCTCCTCCCGCAGCGGCACCCGCTGCGATGGACGATTGCACCGATGCCACCACCATTCCGCCCGCGCTTTCTGCCTGGTCAGGCACTGAACGTGCTACCCAGTTGGACCACGCCACTGGGACGCCCCCGAACGCCAACCCCCAAAACGCAACCAACAGCGCTTGCCCCGGTACTGAGGCAGGCAAGAACACCAGAGCCAGCGCTGCCAGCCCCACCAACGCAGGCATAAGCGCCAGTGTCACGCTAAGACTCCGCGCAATCAGCCACCCGGTCAGCATTGTGCCGACAAAGTTGGCTACCCCGAACCCCAGCAACATGAGAGCGAGCCCATCCGTACCCACTCCGGTGGTGCTTTCCAGGAAAGGGCGGATATAGGTGAAGAGGGCGAAATGACCTGTGTGTGCAAGTACACAGCCAAACATACCGATAGCGATGCCCGGGCGCATCAGCACGTCCAGCACAGTTCTAAGTCGTGCCGGCCTGCGCGGCGCCATCTGTGGCAGTGTGAACCACTGGAAGAGCAGGGTAAGGCAGCCCACGGCCGCAGCTGCGAGGAAAGCGGAACGCCAGCCGTACAGTCCGCCCAGGTAGCTACCGAGTGGGACCGCGACCACCGTTCCCACTGCAATGCCGCTGAAAATGATCGACAGCGCGCGGGGAAGCAAGGAGGCCGGAACCAAACGCATGGCGACGGCTGCGGCCATGCACCAAAAACCACCGAGTGCCACCCCTAGCAGAACGCGCATCACCATTAGCACCCACATGCTGGAGGACAAGGCAACCAACAGGTTGGAAGCGATCATCAGTACCGAAAACCCCAAAAGCACAGTGCGCCGGTCAAGCGATCGCGTGAAGCCTGGCACCAGCAATCCAGCAAATAATGCCACGACTGCGGTCACCGTCACCGCTTGTCCCGCGATCGCTTCGGACACACTCAGGTCGGTGGCCATCGGGGTAAGCAGACTGGCGGGGAGGTACTCCGCCGTCAACAGTCCGAACACCCCCATCGCCAGCGAGAATACGGCCATCCAGGCGGGTACTTTCGGTTCTACATCTCCAACAACTCCACCTTGAGCAGTGGATCCGGTGTCACATACGCTGCTGTTCATTACAGAGACCTCCCTAAAATTGACGCTAGCCCAAGTCTAGGCATCAAAAACAGGATGATCTATGATGAATCGTCTGTAACTTTTGATTAAAACTCCGGATTTAACATGTCAGATCATTTCGCCCTTTCCTCCGATCTCATCAGCGAATTACTGACCGGCATGCGCCTGCGTGGCGTCCAGTACCGTCGCATCCAGACCGGTCCATCGTTCGGCATAAGCTTGAATGCCCGGCCTGGACATGCCTACTTTCACTATCTTGCGGTCGGTTCCGCTGTGCTGCGTACGGAAGACGGGGTGTTGCATGAATTGTCCGCAGGGCAAGCAGTGTTTCTGCCGCAGGGTGCGGCGCATCAACTGCTGTCCAGCCCGGACGCGCCAACCCAGGACATCAGCTTTTTCGAGTCGGCTCCTCTGGGTGACACGGTCAGCGCTGTCAATCTGTGCCCTACAACCAGCGCCATTCCCAGCGCCATTCTTTTTTACGGATGTATGCAATTCGATCTTGGCGGCATGCAGGGACTGGGGCCGCTGATGCCGGGCTTGATGACGGTCGATGCCATGAGCGATCGCTACCCTGGGCTGATGCCGATACTTGCCGCCATGAAAGGAGAAATCTGCTCGGGACGCGTTGGCTTCGCCGGGATTCTTGCGCGTCTTGCCGATGTGGTCGCAGCGATGATCGTACGTGGTTGGGTTGAATGTGGTTGTGACTATGCGTCTGGCTTGGTCGCAGCGCTGCGTGACCCCAGACTGGCCCGCGCCATTCTGGCGCTCCATCG
Source organism: Pseudomonas sp. DSP3-2-3 (assembly GCF_049898225.1). Taxonomy (NCBI): domain Bacteria; kingdom Pseudomonadati; phylum Pseudomonadota; class Gammaproteobacteria; order Pseudomonadales; family Pseudomonadaceae; genus Pseudomonas; species Pseudomonas sp. DSP3-2-3. The sequence continues at coordinate 61,153 of NZ_JAFCXH010000005.1, forward strand.
CCACCCGGGCCGCAATTGGACAGTGTCGGAGCTGGCAGAGGAGTGCAATTCCTCGCGCTCCGTCTTTGCGGAACGATTCCAGGCAACAATCGGAACGCCGCCCCTGCGCTATGCCACCGAATTGAGGATGCGCCTCGCCAGTCAGTGGCTGATCCAGGAGAGGCTCCCCATCGAAACCGTGGCGCAGAACCTCGGTTACACCTCTCAAGCCGCCTTCAGCCGCGCTTTCAAACGCATCACGGGCCAACCGCCTGGTGCCAGCCGACTCTCTCACAGGCTGCTTATTTCCTGAGGTTCGTGGGCGAAGCGCCAGGATAATCGACTGCCGCTAGCAATCTCGATCCTGCGCCAAGTGGGCCTGGTTGTTGAGCTCTGGTAGACGCTTGCGTCGACGAAACCCCTCAAATCAGAATATGGCGCTCCTTGTTCTAAGCCTCGGTCGGATGAAAAGCGCCTGGGCTGACTAGCGAAAAGAGCACCACCGGAATCAACGCAATTACAGCTGTCACTGAATCGACTGCCCGCGTTCTTTTCCAGCCCGGGACTATGCTGTAGGGAGTCTTGACAGGGAGGTTGAAGACGATGCACTTGGGTGGGTCAACCCTGAAACTCAATTACCAGCATCCCGGTGACATTGTTCACACGGCATTGCTGGAGGTATTTCCGCAATTGGGCGTGGACGTTCGCTACGAATCCATCCTCAACCTGATCATCGATGCCAGGGCCGGCTGTTCGGCGGCCGTGCCGCTCGAATCCATTACGGTGGTGATCACCGCCATTACTGACTGCAGCTGTGAGGTCCTGATCGATGGCTATGTCCGGCGTGACCCGGATCAGCCGCGTGATGTTGTCTATCCCAGTAACTGTGGGGATATCTCCCGAGCGCTAGACCAACGCCTGTGCAGTGCGCTACCCATTTGTCCGGTGTCATTTCAGGAACAGTTGCGAATCAGATATGGCGACAAGCCTCGGCAAAAATCCAGCCGGTTGTGGCTGCTGGTGACAGTTTTATGCTGGGGCGGAATTGGGTATTGGTTGCTCAACTAATCCCCGATCTGCGAGCGCGCAGGCTTTCCATCCCTCAAGCCAAAACCAAGTATCGTGAATGTTCCGCGTAGCTTTGATAGATTCACTGCGCTTACCGCCTGCTTGCACAGCAGTTTCAGATATCAAGCTTCAGATTCGGAATGTTCATGGCAAAGAAACCCGCAGCATCCCCCCTTGATTCATCGTCGGCGGCATCCAGGAAGGGCTCCAGCCTGACCTTGATTGATGTGGCAAAGGTTGCAGGTGTCTCACCCATGACCGTCTCCAGAGCATTGCACCGACCGGAACTGGTGACCGAAGAAACCCGGGAAAAGGTCCGCGAGGCTGTGCGCAGGACCGGGTATGTGTCGAACATGCTGGCCGGCGGCCTGGCCAGTAACAAAAGCCGTCTGGTGGCGATTTTCCTGCCGACCATTGCCAACTCGATTTTTGCCGACACCGTGCAATCGCTGATGGATCGGCTGACCGAAGCGGGCTACCAGACTCTGCTGGGCCTCACCGGCTATTCCGCCGAGCAGGAAGAAAAGCTTTTGGAAGCGGTTCTCGGCCGCCGTCCGGATGGCATCGTTCTGACCGGCACACTGCACACTGAATCCAGCCGCTTGCGCCTTGCTCAGGCAGGCATTCCTGTGGTCGAGGCCTGGGACTTGAGTGAAGACCCGCTGGACATGCTGGTGGGTTTCTCGCATGAAAAAGTCGGGGAGGCGACCGCGCGCCATCTGGTGAGCAAGGGCTACAAACGTTTCTCGGTGGTGACCATCAGCGACCCCCGTGGCTTGCGCCGTTGCAATAGCCTGATTGCCGAGCTCAAACGCTTGGGTATGGACGAAGTGCCGATGGAGGTTTTGGCTCCGCCGGCGACGCTTGAAGTCGGACGGGAAGGGCTTCGGCGCCTGCTGGAACAACCGGTGCAACCGGATATCGTCGTGTGCAGCTCCGACACCGTGGCCCAGGGTGTGCTGGCGGAAGCCGCCAGTCGCGGGATGCAGGTACCTTCGGATCTCGCGGTGATGGGCTTCGGCGATTTGAGCAGTGCGGCGCAGGTTCATCCTGCCTTGTCGACGGTCAGCGTTGATGGCAGAAGAATCGGCCTGCAAGTGGCGCAAGCGCTGCTGGAGCGCTTCGCCTATCCGTCAGGCAGCCACGATCCGGTACGTATTGATACCGGGTTCACTCTGATTGATCGCGCCAGTACCTGATTAAAAACTTGCAGGTGTTGATCTTCTGACAGTTGAATGATTGCGCAATCAGTGTAGTATCGGCACCGAGGTCACCTGTTTTCTTGGACAGCGCCTTTTTTTATACCTTCGAATGATTGCGCAATCATTGCTCGATCATGTGAGTACCAGGAGATTCAAAGCCGCGCCGTTCCAATGCCGAATTTCACAATAAGGAAAATAAGAGTGATTGATCCTGCGCAATCGATAGCCAAGACCAACGTCCGCTATCTCATTCTCGTGATGATCTTCATCGTCACCGTCTTCAACTACGTAGATCGGGCAACGCTGTCCATTGCCGCGCCCAGCATGCGCACCGATCTGGGCTTCGATGCCCTGACCATGGGCATTGCGTTCTCGGCATTCGGTTGGGCGTATACCTCGATGCAACTGCCCGGCGGCATCCTCCTCGACCGGTTCGGTTCACGTCTGGTGCTGGGGTTGAGCCTGATCATCTGGTCGGTGTTCACCTTCCTGCAAGGTTACGTTGACCTGTTCAGTTCCGCGTTTCTGGCGCTGTTTGTCTTGCGCTTCATGATGGGCGTCGCTGAAGCACCGGCGTTTCCGGCCAACAATCGCCTGACGGTGATGTGGTTCCCGCGGCACGAAAGGGGACTGGCCACGGCTGTATTCCAGTCCGCCCAGTATTTCGCGCTGGCCGCCTTCACACCGTTGATGGTCTGGCTGGTGAGCACCTGGGGATGGCAGCACGTGTTCTGGGTCACGGGCGGCGCGGGCATCCTGATCGGTTTGCTGTGGTTCCGGATGGTTCAGGAACCGCGCAAGGACAAGCGCGCCAATCAGGCGGAAATCGACTACATCGAGGCGGGTGGTGGCTTGCCAACCATCGGCGACGTAAAGACCCCCTTCAGCTGGAAAAGCCTCAAGGCCATCGGTGGCAACCGCATGATGGTCGGCATCTATCTGGGCCAGTTTTGCCTGACGTCAATCACCTGGTTTTTCCTGACCTGGTTCCCGACCTACCTGATCGAAGCCAAGGGCATGACCATGTTGAAGGTGGGCCTGGTCGCGGCCATTCCGCCTATTGCCGGTTGCCTGGGCGGCATGATCGGCGGCGTCTGGTCCGACTGGATGCTGCGCAAGAATTTCAGCCTGACCGCTGCACGCAAGACGCCGATCATCTGTGGGCTGTTGCTCTCCAGCAGCATCATGGTCGCCAACTACACGCAGTCGATCACGCTAGTGATTCTGGTGATGTCCATTGCCTTCTTCGCCAAGGGCGTCGGCAATCTGGGCTGGTGCATCGTTGGTGATGTCTCGCCCGCACGCGCCATGGGTTTGAGCGGCGCGATGTTCAACTTCTGCGGCAACCTCGCCAGCATCGTTACGCCTATCGCCATCGGCGTGATGATCAATCAGTTGGGCTCCTTCGATGTCGCGCTGATGTACGTCGCCGGTATGGGCCTGCTGGGTGCATTTTCCTATCTGTTCATCGTCGGGCCACTCAAGCGGCTGGAACTCGATGACTTCGAAGATCCACCGGCTCGGCCCGTTGAAGCCGCAGCGGTGAATCCCGAGCTGACCAACCCCCGTTGATTTCCGTTCAAACCTAATTATTGAAGGAGAGCGCACATGCTCGCACAACAACAATCCATCAAGTCCGCCGACGACGACCGCATTGCCTGGGTTCGGGTCTCGTCGGTGATCCTGCCCCTGGCCAACCCGATCAGTGATGCCAAGGTCCTGACCGGACGGCAGAAGCCGATGACCGAAATCGTCATCCTGTTCGCTGAAATCGAAACCGTAGACGGCCACAGCGGCCTCGGCTTCAGCTACTCCAAGCGTGCAGGCGGGCCGGGCCAATTTGCTCATGCCAAGGAAATTGCCCCGGCGCTGATCGGCGAAAATCCCAGCGATATTTCCAAGCTGTGGACCAAGCTGTGCTGGGCGGGCGCCTCAGTGGGCCGCAGCGGCATGTCGACCCAGGCTATCGGCGCGTTCGATGTGGCGTTGTGGGACTTGAAAGCCAAGCGCGCCAATCTGTCGCTGGCCCGTTTGCTGGGCGCACAACGAGATTCGGTGCGCTGCTACAACACGTCCGGTGGCTTCCTGCATACGCCGCTGGATCAGTTGATGAAGAATACCGACCTGTCCCGCGAAAAGGGCATTGGCGGCATCAAGCTGAAAGTCGGCCAGCCGGATTGTGCCATCGACATCACGCGCGTCAGCACGGTTCGCAAGCACCTGGGTGATGACTTTCCGCTGATGGTCGATGCCAACCAGCAATGGGATCGTCCAACAGCCCAGCGCATGTGCCGTCGGTTTGAAGAGTACAACCTGATCTGGATCGAAGAACCGCTGGACTGCTACGACGCGGAAGGCCATGCCGCGCTGGCACAGCAATTCGACACGCCGATTGCCACCGGCGAAATGCTCACCAGCGTTGCCGAGCATGCCGAGTTCATCAAGCTGCGCGGCGCTGACTTTCTGATGCCCGACGCACCGCGAGTTGGCGGCATTACGCCTTACCTGAAAGTCGCGGCAATGGCCGAGCAGGCAGGCCTGATGCTCGCACCGCACTTCGCTATGGAACTGCACGTTCACCTGGCCGCTGCTTACCCGACCGAGCCTTGGGTCGAGCATTTCGAATGGCTCGAACCGCTGTTCAACGAGCGTCTGGAAACCCGTGATGGCCGAATGCTTGTGCCTACACGACCCGGTCTTGGGTTGACGCTCAGCGGGCAGGTCAAACCCTGGACTGCGCAGGAAGCGGAAGTCGGGACGCGTCCTTGAACTCAACCGCGCTGTGGCCTGAAGCGCTCCGGTGTGCGAGGCTCTGACCAGAACCTCTATAAAAGGATGAACAACGATGATCGACAGCAAAGGCGATGTTTTAGTCTGGGGTCCCATGCATGCATCCTTGATGCAGGCGCTGGAAGCCAACGTCACTGCGCACAAGCGTTGGGAAATCGCCGACTTTGACAGTTGGGCGGTTTCCCACGCCCAAGCCATACGGGTCGTGGTGACCAGCGGTGTGTACGGGGCCGATAACGCGACGCTGGACAAGCTGCCCAATCTTGAAGCGATTACCAGTTTTGGCGTTGGGTATGATGCGGTCGACACCGCTTACCTGGCCGGTCGCGGCATTCAGCTGAGCAACACGCCCGACGTGCTCAACAACAGCGTGGCCGAAACCGCGCTGGCGCTGATGCTCTGCGTGTCACGGCGCATCAGTGAAGCCGAACGCTTCGTGCGGGCAGGCAAATGGCAGCAGGCGAAATTCCCCTTGGGCAACGACCTGCATGGCAAAACCTGCGGGATCGTCGGGTTGGGGAAAATCGGCAAAACCATCGCCAAACTTGTCAGCGCATTCGATATGCACGTCGCCTATTTCCGGCCAAGCGGGCCTTATGCCGATGTTTCCTACACTCATTACGCTGATCTTCAACAGCTCGCAGCGGCTGCGGACTACCTGGTGGTCATCGTTCCCGGTGGCGCGGACACGCGACACCTGATCAACCATGAAGTCCTGCGCGCGCTCGGCCCGTCGTCATTCTTGATCAACGTTGCCCGGGGCACCGTGGTTGACGAAGCGGCCTTGGTGGCCGCGTTGCTTGAATCCGAAATCGGTGGAGCGGGGCTGGATGTGTTCGATGACGAGCCGAATGTTCCGGCCGAATTGATCGCGATGGATAACGTTGTGCTGCTGCCGCACATCGGCAGCGGTACTCACGAGACCCGCCAGGCCATGGCGGATCTGGTCTACGCGAATCTTGCTGCGTGGTTTGAGCAAGGCAAGCTGCTGACGCCAGTGAGTCTATAGGAGACTTCCTGTCGTCCAGACGCCGCAGAAGTATTGTCTGAACCGACGTCTTTCCGGCTAAAGCCGGTCCCACTGGATCGCGCTGATTTTGTGGGACCGGCTTTAGCCGGGAAGACGGCATTCCAAACCACGCTCCAGCAGAATCACCGGATGGCTTGCCTTCTCCGCCAAACGTACGCTCAGTCCAGATCACTGGCCTGATGCCGCTCCGGCACCTGAGTGGCCTCATCGCCCCAGGTCCGGTTGACGCGCAGCCCACGAATTACTGCAGGCCGATTGGCGATTTCGTGCGCCCAGCGCAGCACATGGGTGTACTCGTGAGCGGAAAGAAATTCCGCAGCCGAATACACGTTGCCGAGCACCACCTGGCCATACCACGACCAGACCGCGATATCGGCGATGCTGTAGCGGTCGCCGGCCAGGTAAGGGCTGTCGCCAAGTCGGCGATTGAGCACATCCAGCTGCCGCTTGGCCTCCATGGTGAAGCGGTTGATCGGGTACTCAAGTTTTTCTGGCGCATACAGGTAGAAGTGCCCGAAGCCGCCGCCCAGGTAGGGCGCGGCCCCCATCTGCCAGAACAGCCAGTTCAGGGTTTCAGTGCGCCCGGCCAGATCGGTGGGCAGCAGTGCGCCGAACTTTTCCGCCAGATACAGCAGAATCGAACCAGACTCGAAAACCCGGATAGCCGGCTCGACGCTGCGGTCCAGCAGCGCCGGGATTTTCGAGTTGGGATTGATCTCGACAAAGCCGCTGGAGAATTGATCCCCTTCGTTGATGCGAATCAGCCAGGCGTCATATTCGGCGCCGCAATGCCCGAGCGCCAGTAACTCCTCAAGCAGGATCGTCACCTTTACGCCATTGGGCGTGGCCAGCGAATACAGCTGCAACGGCTGCTTGCCGACCGGCAATACCTTATCGTGGGTCGGTCCGGCAATCGGGCGGTTGATATTGGCAAACTGGCCACCAGACGGGGCGTCATCTTTCCAGACTGTAGGGGGAACATACGCAGCGTTGCTCATCAGACGAACCTCGTAATGTGCCAGTTCTGATCCGGTGGATCGCGGATAGACGGCTTTCGATAGACCTCAGCCAGCGGTGACACTCATCCCGCCATCTGCCATGACCACCGATCCAACCATATAGGACGCTCGACTGGAAGCCAGAAATGCAACTACTTCGGCAATTTCTTCGGGCTGAGCGGCGCGTTTGATCGGCGTGGTTTCTCCATGTCTGGCGAGAAAAGCCGGGCCGTCATCGACGACCTCATTGAGGATGTTGGTGACGACATCCCCGGAACCGACCGCGTTCACCCGGATTCCGTGGTCGATGACTTCCAGCGCGAGGGTCCGGGTCAGCTGGGTCAGCGCGCCTTTTGATGCCGCGTAAGCTGCGATGGTCGGGAAAGATTGATACGCAGCGTAAGAGGCGATGTTGACGATTGCCCCGGCACTGTTGGGGATCATGACTTTTACGGCTTCGCGCGCATGGAGAAACGCGGCCGCGCCGTCTGCGGTGATGTCCGCAACCAGCGGCACCAGACCTGGTCGGGCGAGATCCTGCACTGTCGCGTTCCTGTCTTCGGCGACCACGCTGGCGCCGCGTTCATGCAACAACAGCGCTACGGCGCGACCTATGCCACTGGCAGCGCCAGTGACAAGCACGACTTGACCTTTAAACTCTTGATTCATATCAGACATGATTTAATCCGGCTTCCGGGTTCAGCGGCTTGATTGCTGCTGACCGATGCCTGCACTGTCGCTTATCCGCGCGGCACGGCACAGACGTTGACTGTCCCGGCGGTGGCCGAGCCTTTGCTGGTGCTGGTGTTGTCGGGAAGCGCGCTGGTGCAGGAGCGGGCGATCGGCCAGGACTGGGTTGCAAGCGCGGTGAGCGCCGACGATTTCTTCCTCACCAATTGATCGGATGGAGCAGGGGCTTGCAACAGAGTTCAGCCTGGCTGCGCTGGCAGCAGAAGCAGGCATGAGCGAGTTTTATTTCAGTCGCCTGTTCCACAGGGCAACGGGGCAATCGCCGTCGCAGTATTTCATTCAGATGCGAATGACGGTGGCCCGCCGGTTGCTGTTGAAATCGACCTTAAGTGTTATCGAAGTTGCCCTCGAAGTGGGTTATGGCAGCCCCAATCACTTTGCTCACGTCTTCAAGCGTCACACCGGAATTACGCTGCGTGAGTACCGTCGGGGCTGAGCCCGGCAGGTTGAGGGAATTATTTCGCCTAAAACCGCTGTAATACAATACGATTGTGTATAACGCAGCCGATCATGAGGATTGGTTGCGCTCGATCCAGGCGACGGCCCGCGCGGCGTCGCAGCAATGAATGTAGAGGTCTCAGGGAATCCACCATGAAAGTACAACGCCAGGCGTCATCTTTGCGGCATCAGGTGCAGGATGCACTGCGCAACGAAATCATCTCCGGTCGGTTCAAACCCGGTGACCGGCTGGTGGAGCAGCAGCTCTACACGGCGCTGGATGTCAGTCGCACCTCATTGCGCGAAGCGTTGCGGCAACTGGAAGCGGAGGGTCTGGTGGAGCAGGTACCCCATCGCGGGGCCTACGTGGCATCAGTGGACGCCAAGGATGCGATTCAGATCTACGACGTGCGCGGCGTTCTGGAAGTGCTCGCCGTGCGCAACTTCGTGCGCTACGCCACTGACGAAGACGTGACCGAGCTGGCGGACGTGTTCGACGAGTTTGTCGAGCAATCGCACACTGAAGCCCTCGACGGCGCAGCGCTGCTGGACATCAAGCGGCGCTTCTATCATGTGCTGCTGGATATCGAGCAGAGCAACGTGGTCGGCAGCATGCTGGAGCAGTTGAACAATCGCGTCAGCCTGTTGCGTGCCTTGTCCCTCGGTCGTCAGGGGCGAATGGTGCATACCCTGGCCGAACTGAAGGAAATCGTGCGCATGATTCAGCTGCGCGATGAACCCGGCGCCTGTGCCGCCGCGTTGCTTCACGTGGAAAACGCCTCGAAGAACGTGCTGGAATTGCTGGCGCTGAACGGGGCTCACTCGGTGCAATAAATAATGGTGGACGCAGGCCCATTGCCACGCTCTTATCAAACACCACATAAGCATCTGACAGATGATGACCCCGTGGGACCGGATTTATCCGGGAAGAGGCCGGTGCATTCACTGCATTTCGTCGTGAGAAATGCCGCCTTCCCGGATAAATCCGGTCCCACAGTTCGGTGTTTGCTGGGTGACAGCGCCGTGTCAACAACACGGCGAAATCTCCTACAGAACACCCAGCAATCAGCGCAATGCTGAATACGCGGTCGGCGTGAGGAACTGGTTTTCGATGCGCTGGACGATGATCGCCTGGGCTTCGCTTTCGGCGCGTTTGACGATCCATTCGGGGTCACTCTGGAAAGCGTTCCACTTGATTTCCCGGTCGGCAAGGCTGTCCCATTTCAGCAGATAGGTGAGGGTCTGATTGCTCTCGCCCGTCAGCGACGTCCAGAAACCCACTTGTTCAATTCCATACTTTTCGAAAAAACCCAAGGTGACTTTGCTGAAGCGTTCATGCAGGGCTGGCAGGCGGCCCGGTGCGCAATGGTAGGTACGTAGTTCAACGATCATTTTCTGCTCCTCTGGTAAATGCCGATCAGGAAATAGGCAAAGTAGCCTATTGACCGATTGTATGACAGTCATATAGTTTTGTCGCAATTGCTGGCGCGCACCGAGCAGAAAAAAACTTCAGGTGCCGCCGTGAACCCGTTTTGAAGAACCCGTTTCCAAAAACAATAGGGCGCGAAAATGACTCAACCAACACGCATCGGTTTCATCGGCCTCGGCATGATGGGCCTGCCTATGACCACCTGCCTGAGCAAGGCCGGGTTTCAGCTGTTTCTCTCTGACGCCGATGCCGGGCGCCTACACGAAATCCAGGCTTCGCTTGGCGCATCCGCACTGGATGCTGACAACGCCAAAACCCTCGATGTCTTGATCACCATGCTGCCCAATTCGAACATTGTTGAAAGCGTGTTGCTGGGCGCCGACGGCAAATCCGGCTGGGCCGCAGCATTGGCGGCCGACACCGTGGTCATCGATATGAGTTCCTCGGAACCGGCGCGCTCCCGGGATCTGGGGCAGAAACTCGCCAGTGTCGGCCTCGCGTATCTGGATGCGCCGGTCTCTGGCGGCGTGAAGCGCGCGGTGGACGGCAGCCTGGCGATTCTGGTCGGCGGCGATCCGGCAGTCATGCAGCGTTGTCAGCCGGTGCTCGACGCGATGGGCAAGAACATCCTGCACATCGGCGAAGCCGGTTCCGGCCATGCGGCCAAGGCGCTGAACAATTTCGTCTCCGCCGCTGGCCTGATGGCGACTGTCGAGGCCTTGCATGTGGCCAAGCGTTTCGGCATCGATCCCGGCGTGATGGTCGACGTGCTCAACGCCTCCAGCGGCGGCAGTAACACGTCGCTGAACAAGGCCAGGCAATTCATGCTCAGCGGCAGCTTCGCTTCCGGCTTCTCGATGCAGTTGATGAACAAGGACCTGAAGATCGCCAAGGGCCTGTCGGATGCGCTGGACTACCCGCTGTTGTTCGGCCAGCGCGCGATCAAGGTCTGGGACGAGGTGGCACAAGACGCAACGCCTACCACCGACCACACCGAGATGTACCGGATGCTGGCCAAAGAAGGCGAGTAATCGTGTTCTTTCAGCAGATCGTCAACGGAGCGAAGCATATGTCTCATGCAGCCGATTTTTACATCGATGGACAATGGGTGAAGCCTGCAGCTCCCGATTGGTTCGACGTGATTGATCCGGCCACGGAAACCATCGTCGACCGCCTTGCCTTGGGTAATTCTACGGACGTTGATCGTGCCGTCGTCGCAGCGCGCAGGGCTTTGCCCGCGTACGCGCAAACCAGCGTTACCCAGCGCATCGATCTACTGCGCCGGATCGTCTCGATTTATGAGCGTCGTCAGGAAGAGTTCGCCCAGGCCATGCGCCTCGAAATGGGCTCGCCCATCAGCGCCTCGCGCAATGCTCAGGTGCCGCGTGGCTGGTTGCACTTGAACCAGTTGATTGAAGTGCTGCAACGTTTCGAATTCGAGCAGCGTCAGGGCAGCACGGTATTGCGCTATGAGCCGGTGGGCGTGTGCGGGCTGATCACGCCGTGGAACTGGCCCATCAACCAGATCGTGGTGAAAGTCGGGCCCGCGCTGGCAGCGGGTTGCACCATGGTGCTCAAACCCAGTGAATATTCGCCGCTGAGCAGCCTGTTGTTTGCCGAAGTATTGGACGAGGCGGGCGTGCCAGCGGGCGTGTTCAATCTGGTCAATGGCGACGGACCGGGCGTTGGCGCCGCGCTGTCGTCGCATCCGGACGTCGACATGCTGTCGTTCACCGGTTCGACCCGCGCGGGCGTGCTGGTGGCGAAATCAGCGGCGGACACGGTCAAGCGTGTTGCCCAGGAACTGGGCGGCAAGTCGGCGAATGTCCTGCTCGACGACGTGGATTTGCAACACGCCGTAACCCGAGGCGTTGCAGCCTGCTTCACCAACAGCGGCCAGTCGTGCTCGATTCCGACCCGCATGCTGATTCCCCGTGGCCTGATGGGCGATGCGATCCAGATCGCCAAACACGCCGCCGAAGCGTTCAAGGTCGGCGCGACCACCGACGAAGCCACCCAGCTCGGGCCTTTGGTCAATCATGCGCAATGGCGTCGGGTGCAGGCGTTGATCCAGGCTGGCATCGACGAGGGCGCGCAGCTGGTGACCGGTGGCGTGGGCAAGCCTGAAGGTCTGTCCAAAGGCTATTTCGTCAAACCCACGGTGTTCGCCAACGTGACGCCGCAAATGTCGATTGCCCAGGAAGAAATCTTCGGCCCGGTGCTGTCGATGATCGCCTACGACAGCGAGGCGCAAGCGATTCAGATTGCCAACAACACGCCTTATGGGCTGGCGGCGTACGTGCAGTCGGCTGATCAGGAGCGGGCGCGCAATGTCGCCCGCACCTTGCAGGCCGGCAGCGTTCATCTGAATTACCCGCCTGCTGATTTCGCCGCGCCGTTTGGTGGCTACAAACGTTCCGGCAACGGCCGGGAGTGGGGCGAGTTCGGTTTGCGCGAGTACCTGGAAGTGAAATCCCTGGTGGGTTACAGCGACTGAAACCCTGGCTGTAACCCACAGCTTGCAGCTAAAAAATTTGCCTGCAAAGACTGTATGACAATCTGTCGATAGTACGAAATTGGAGATAACGATGGACGACAACGAACGCTTCAACCAAGGCTTCAACAACCGCAAGGAGGTCCTCGGTGATTTACACGTGGAGAAATCCTGGGCCGCAGCGGATGACTTCAATCGGCCGATCCAGAAGCTGGTCACTGAAGTGTGCTGGGGCGAAATCTGGGGCGACGAAACCTTGCCGTTCAAGACCCGCAGCATCGTCAATCTGGCGATGCTCACCGCCATGAGCCAGCACCACGAACTGGGCGTTCACGTGCGCGGCGCCTTGCGTAACGGGGTGACCAAGGAAGAAATCCGCGCGGTGCTGATGCAGGCCTCGATTTACTGCGGCGTGCCGCTGGGCCTGGCGGCGTTCCGTGTCGCATCAGCGGCGATCAAGGCCTACGAGGCAGAAATCGCCGGCGCCTGATCCGCTTCCTAACCTCCCTTGCCGTTCAACAATAATTATAAGGAAACGTCATGAGTACCCATGCCCACGTCCCAGCCCAGGCCAGACCGTTGGCCGAGACCGATCAGTCGATCGAGAAGAAAAGAAGGAACGCAATCAAAGGTGCGTTCTTCTCCGAATACATCGATATGTTCGACATCTATTTGCCGGTCGTCGTGCTTTCTCCTGTGTTGTTCTTCTTCCAGCCAGCCCAGTTGTCGCCGGGCATGGCGGCGATTCTCGCCTCACTGGTGTTCATCACCACGCTGCTTGGGCGACCCATCGGTGCACTGTTGTTCGGCATGATCGCCGACCGGACCGGGCGGCGCATGGCCTCGATTTATTCGGTGTCGGGCTTCGGCGTGGTGACCTTCCTGATTGCCTTGTTGCCGGGCTACGAGACTATCGGCATAGCCTCGTACTGGGCCTTGGTGCTGCTGCGTTTCGTCGACGGTATTTTCCTCGGCGGTGGTTATACCGGGGCCATGCCGCTGGCCATCGAGTATTCGAAAAAGCATCAGCGTGGCTTCGTTGGCGGGCTGATCATCGCCGGTTTTCCGCTGGCCTACGTCAGTATCAATCTGGTGGCGATGCTGATGTTCATGCTGTTCCCGCTGGCCGGCCCCGATTCGCCGTACGTGCAATGGGGCTGGCGGATTCCGTTTGTGATCGGCGCTGTGCTGGCTGGCGTGCTGGCGCTGTATTACATCTATGCGGTCTCGGAATCCGAGATCTGGGAAGAGGACGCCGAGAAAAAACCTCGGGAAAAACTGCCGCTGACTGATCTGCTCAAGGGCAAAAGCGGTCGCAACTTGCTGCAAGTGCTGCTGATGATGACCGGCTTCTGGCTGACGCAGAATATCATCACCATTTTCCTGCCCACCGGATTGCTGGTGAACACCCTGCATCTGTCGGGGATGCAAGTGACCGGCACGCTGCTGATTTCCTACTCGGTGCTGTTCTTCAGCTACATCGCCTCGGGGATGATCGGCCAGAAAATCGGCCGTCGACGCTTCTTCCTGATCCTGGGACCGATCATCGCCACGGTCGGTGCGGGTGTCATGTACGTGCTGGCTAACGTTCCTGGTTTGTCGCTGCCGGTGATCATGACATTGGTGTGCCTGCTTTCGGTGGTGGTCACCGCGCCGTGGGGCGTGATCGTGACGTACATCAACGAGCGTTTTGTCACCGACGTGCGCGCCACCGGTTTTGGTGTCGGCTTCAGCCTGTCGGTGATCATCCCGTCGTTCTACGCCTTCTACATGGCGTGGCTGGGCCAGATCATTCCTTTCACCATGACCCCGGCAGTCCTGCTGTGTGTGGGCGGCGTCATTGCCACCATCGGCGCGTACATGGGCCCGGAAACCAAGGACGTCGATTTCTGATGCCTGGTTGACCTGACAGAACAATAACCAACGGGAGAACGTTGTGGACAACAAAACCATTGGCTTCATCGGCCTGGGCAACATGGGCGGTCGCATGACCCGCTGTCTGGTGGGTGCAGGGCTTGCGGTACTGGGCTATGACACGGATCGCCAGCGGGTCGAAAGCGCTGGCGCACAGGTTGCAGAATCCATCGGCCAGGTCGCAGCACAAGCGGACGTGGTGCTGCTGTCGCTGCCTGACAGCAAAGTGGTCGAGGCGGTCGTCGAAGGCGCGGAGGGTTTGTTGCGGCATTGCCGCGAAGGCCAGATCGTGGTTGACCTGAGCACCGCCGCCGCCAGTTCGACCGTGCGTTTGCACGGTCTGTTCGCCGAGCGTGGCGTGCAGTACATCGACGCGGGGATTTCCGGTGGCGCGGCTGCGGCGGAGAAGGGCGTGCTGACCCTGATGGTCGGCGGCGATGCCGCCAGTGTCGCGGCGCTGGACTGGGTATTTGCGCCCATCGCCAGCAAGGTGTTTTTGATGGGTGAAAGCGGTGCCGGGCACACCACCAAGTTGCTCAACAACTTCCTCAATGCGGTGAGCCTTGCCGCCACCGCCGAAGTAATGGTCGCGGGCAAAAAAGCCGGTCTGGACCTGCACCAGTTACTCGACGTGCTCAACAGCAGCAGCGGGGTCAATTTCGCCACGCAAAAGCGCTTCCCGTACATCGTCGACGGCAATTATCTGGAAGGCGGCCTGACCGGCAAATTGATGAGCAAGGACGTGGTGCTCTACCTCGACCGGGTACGTGAGCTGGGCGTTGCTTCGCTCAATGCGTCCGGACCTCTGGCGAGCTTCGGCCTGCAAGTCGCGCTGGGTTACGGCGATCAGATCAGCAACAAAGTCGTGGACGCCATCGGCGATATGTCCGGTGGCGTCCGGCTTCACCAAACCTGGAAAGGGGACAAGGCATGAGGGTTATTCACGGCAGCATCGAAGGGGCAATTTCCGAGCAGCGCGGCGCAACGTTTACCGGCGTGGTCTGGGCTGATCCGGTGATGCCGACCACTGACGGCGTGACCATCAACAACGTCTCGTTCAATCCTGGTGCGCGCACCTTCTGGCATTTTCATGAGTTCGGTCAGGTGCTGTACGTCACCGCCGGCAGCGGCTGGATCTGTCTGGAAGGCAACGAACCGCAGGTGATTCGTCAGGGCGACACGGTGTGGATCGGCCCCGGCGAGCGGCATTGGCATGGCGCCAATACCGAGAACTTCATGGTCCACACCGCGACCTCCATCGGTAAAACGGTGTGGCAGGAAGCGGTTGCCGACCCTGACTACCTGCGCGCGGCGCGCTGATCCTGAAACAAGGGAGACCCGCACATGGCATTCACCGAAAAACAACAACAGGCCAGGGACGCATTCGAGCGTAGCGGCGGCACCTGGAATCCGGCGTGGGAAAGCCTCCTGCGTCTGGACCCCGGTTTCCTTGAGGCGTATGCCGGTTTCGCCGCCGTGCCGCGGCAGAAAAATCACCTGGAACACAAGGTCAAGGCGTTCATCGGCATTGCGGCCAGCGCAGCCGCGACACACTTGTTCCAGCCGGGCATTCACGAGCATTTGCGGGTCGCCATCGCCCACGGTGCAAGCCGCGAGGAACTGATGGAAGTGCTGGAGTTGATCAGCACCGTCGGCATCCATGCCTCGAATGTCGGAGTGCCGGTGCTGCTCGAAGTGCTGGAGGAAGAGGGCCTGCGCAATGGCCCGGAACCGCTGGATGCCCGGCGCGAAGCCCTGAAATCCAGTTTTATCGAGAATCGCGGCTACTGGCATTCGTCCTGGGAAGGTTTGCTCGAACTCGACCCGGAGCTGTTCGAAGCCTACGTCGAGTTCTCCTCGGTGCCCTGGCGCACCGGTGTGCTGTCGCCGATGGTCAAGGAATTGATGTACTGCGCCTTCGATGCCGCTGCCACGCACCTGTATGTGCCGGGGCTCAAGCTGCATATGCGCAACGCCTTGCGTTACGGCGCCAGCAAGGAACAGATCATGGAAATGCTGGAGATCGTCAGCGTGATCGGCATTCACGGGGCGCTGGTCGCCGCGCCGATGCTGGAACACGCCTGGGGCGAAGCCGCCCGGCCCGCCAGTCCGAACCCAGACCTTTAGCCCTAATCAATCGGAGTCGACATGAACAATAACAATCCGACGACCGCAGCAAAGCCGAACTGGAGCCACCCCGAAGTGATCGTGGTGCGTTACGGCACCCGGCAGACCAGCAAAAGCGAGTGCTACTACAACTTCCGCGCCTACCGTGAGCCGGATGAAGAAATCACCATGGATTACTTCTTCTGGATCTTCCGCAACGACGAGCAAGTCATCGTCATCGACACCGGTTTCAGCCCGGAAGCAGCGCTGGCCCGCAAGCGCCAACCGGTGGTCAAGCCTGCCGATGCGCTGGCGAGGCTGGGCATTGATCCGGCGGATGTGAAACTGCTGGTGCTGACCCACGCGCACTATGATCACGCCGGCAATCTCGGCCTGTATCCCAACGCGCAAATCGTCATGTCCCGACGTGAGTTCGAGTTCTGGGGCACCGACATGGGCAAGCGTCCGCAGTACGCCCATCACATCGATCCGCTGGACATCCAGCGTATTCAGGCCTTGGCGGATGCGGGGCGCATCACCTTGCTGGATGAGCCGCGCAACACGCTGATCCCCGGCATCGAATTGCACGAACTCGGCGGCCACACGCCGGGCCAACTGGCGGTGGTCATCGAAATGCCCGATGGGCCGGTGATCCTGGCGTCTGACGCCATTCACTATTACGACGAGATGGAACAGGATCGTCCGTTCGCGGTGCTCGACAGCCTGGCGGACATGTATCAAGGCTACGTGCAGATCCGCGAATGGTTGCAGCGGCCCGGCGCGGTGATGATTCCCGGCCATGACCCGGACGTGATGAACCGCTTCGCCGCCGTTGATCCTGCCGATCCGGCGTTCGCCGTGCGTATCGATGCCAGCGGAGCAGGCGTATGAAGGGCAAGCGGGCGCTGGTCACCGGTTCGTCCAACGGGCTCGGCCTCGCGATGGCCCAAGGACTTGCCGCAGCGGGTTGTGATGTTGTGCTGCACGGGCTTGAATCGTCGGCAGACATGCGCGCGACCTGCGCGGGTCTGGCGCAGCAGTACCACGTGGCGATCAGTTATGTGCAGGCGGATCTGTCGCAAGCCTCGGGCGTCGAGGTAATGCTCGACGCGGCGGGTGCTGTTGACGTGCTGATCAATAACGCTGTCGTGCGGCACTTTTCGCCCATCGAAGACTTTCCTTCCGAGCGTTGGGAGCAGGCGCTGGCGGTCAATCTGACGGCAGCGTTTCGTGCGGTGCAGCTGAGTTTGCCTGGGATGCGCGCGCGGGCCTGGGGGCGGATCTTCAATATGTCCTCGGCCTATGGTTCGCGGGCGATTGCCAACCGTATCGATTACGTGACCACCAAGACCGCGCTGCTGGGTTTTACCCGCGCGGTCGCCATGGAGACGCTGGGGCAGGGCATCACGTGCAATGCGGTGTGCCCAGGTTCGGTGCTGACGCCGAATATCGAAGGGCGGTTGACCGATCTGATGGCGCGCAAAGAGCTGGACCGGGAAACAGCGACGCGGGAGTTTCTGCTTGGCAAGCAGGGCACCGGTCGCTTTGTCGACGCGGCGCATGTGGCGGACTTGATCGTGTTTTTGTGCAGTGATTCCGGGGCATCGATCACTGGCGCAACTTTGCCAGTGGACGATGGCTGGTTGGCGGGATGAGCCGGGCTCCTGGCCCTCACACCATCATCCACAACAAAGGAGGTACCATGCAGGTTCCTGCTGTCACCCGCCCGCTTTGTGAGTTTGTCGCGCACAGCATCTGGGCCGATATCCCGCTCGATGTGCGTCATCAGGCCAAACGTGCGCTGATCAACTATTTCGCGGTGGCGCTGGCTGGCTGCAGCGATCCGGACGTCAGCAAAGCGGTGACGCTGTTCCAGCGCTTCAGCGCAGGCGCCGACGCGCCGGTGATTGGTCGCTCGGAGTCGTTGGACATCCTGAATGCTGCGTCGCTCAACGCCATGAGCGCCAATGTCTTCGACTTCGACGACACGCACATTCCGACCATCATTCACCCGACCGCACCGGTCGCAGCGGCGCTGTTTGCTCTGGCGGAAACCCGAACATTCAGCGGCGAGCAACTGTTGCTGGCTTTCGTGCTCGGCGTGGAAGTGGAATGTCGCCTGGGCATGGCGATTTCCCCCGAACATTACCGGCGTGGCTGGCATATCACCTCGACCTGCGGGGTATTCGGGGCCGCAGCCGCAGTCGGCAAGCTGCTTGATCTGAACGTCCAGCAACTGGGCTGGGCCATGGGCAATGCCAGCGCGCAGGCCTCCGGACTGGTGGAAACGTTGGGCAGCGCGGCAAAAAGCATCGGTGTCGGTAATGCCGCACGTAACGGCCTGCTCTCGGCGTTGCTGGCGCAGGACGGGTTCAGCGGACCTGAATTGCCCCTCGAAGGCGAGCGCGGGTTTCTCAACGTCATGGGCGAAAGTCCTGACTACGTTGAGATCACCCAAGGCCTGGGCGAGTGTTGGGCCTTGCGCGCCAACACCTACAAGCCCTATCCGTGCGGCGTGGTGTTGAACCCGGTGATCGAAGCCTGCCTGGAATTGTCCCGGAAGCGGCGCTGGGAATTGCAGGACCTCACCCGCATCGAACTGACCGGCCATCCGTTGCTGCGCCAACGAACTGATCGCCCGGATATTCAGTCCGGGCGCGAATCGCAGGTCAGCGCGCAACACGCGGTTGCCGTTGCGCTGGCCAGCAGTCGCGCAGGTCTTGCCGAATTCAGCGACGCGGCAGTGGCGGACAGCAATCTGCGTGCGCTGTATCCGCTGCTGCACTTTATCGACGATGGCGGATACGCCGTTGAGTCGGCACAGGTTCGGTTGTTCTTCCGCTCCGGCGAAATCCTCAGCCAGCGCATCGAAGTGTCGCTGGGCAGTCTGGGCGCGCCACTTAGCGATGAATCACTGGAAAACAAACTCCGCGAGCTGGCTCGCTACGGCGGCTCAACCTGCGCGCCACAGCCGCTGATCGATGCGCTGTGGTCTCTGCAACACGCCAGCGACGCCAGCGCGGTGATGCGTCTGGCGCGCGGCTAACTTCATTCAGGAAATTGATATGACAGACCAACCACTGGGTTTCATTGGTGTCGGCATCATGGGGCGGCCCATGGCTCGGCGTCTGCTGGAAAAAGGCCATTCACTGGTGATCTTCGACAAGGACCCGGCAGCCCTGGCCGAGCTTTCCGGACTCGGCGCGCGGGTTGCCGACAGCGCCCGGGAAGTGGCCGACAGCGCCAGGATCGTCTTCACCAGCCTGCCCAGTCCGGCGATTTTCAGTGCCGTGGCGTTAGGGCCGGACGGCATCGTCGAAGGCAAGGCGGTGCGCATTCTGGTCGACCTTTCCACCGTAGGCTCGCGGGCCGAACAGGAAGTTGCGGCCGGTTTGCTCAAGCACGACATTGAAACCGTCGATGCGCCCATCAGCGGCGGTGCGGCGGGTGCGAGCAAAGGCACCCTGGCAATGATGGTCGCCGGCAAGCCTGAAGCCGTCGCTCAGGTACGCGAGTTGTTCGACGTGTTCGGCAAAGTCTTCATCGTCGGTGAACAACCCGGTCAAGGCCAGTTGCTGAAGCTGCTCAACAACATGCTCTCGACCACTGCGTTTGCGATTACCTCGGAGGCGTTCGTGGCTGGCGTCAAGGGCGGGCTCGACCCGCAAGTGATGATGGACGTGATCAATGCCGGCAGCGGCAAGAATGGCGCGACGCTGGACAAGTTTCCCAAACACGTCCTGCCCGGCACCTTCGATTTCGGCTTCCCGATTTCCAGCGTGTGCAAGGACATCGGCCTGGCCATCGAGGAGTGTCAGGCGCTGGGCGTGCCGATGTGGCTGGGCAATTCGGCGCGACAGTTGTGGAATGTTGCCGCGCAACAGGATGGCGGGGAACGCGACCTGACCGAACTGGTGCGCACCGTTGAAGGCTGGTCGCAAGACTGATCGCCCCGCGTCCGTTATTTCTTGCTCAGCAATTCCAGACATTGCTGGAGCACGGGCGAGACGTCGCCAGCGCGATAACTGACCACGATGGGCGACGTTGCGCTGCTGTCCAGCAGCGGCGTGTAGCCAATGTCGTCGCGGTGCAGACGCTGTACCGAGGCGGGCACCAGGGTGATGCCGATACCTGCCGCGACCAGGCCGATAGCGGTCTGCATCTCGTTGACGGTTTGCGCGACACGGATGCGCAAGCCTTGTCCGGCAAATATCCCCAGCACATGGTCGGCGTAACTCGGCCTTGGGCTGCCTGGGTACAGCACAAAAGGCTCCGCCGCCAGTTGCTTGAGGGTCGCCGGGCCCGCCAGCAACGGATGCCCGGCGGGCAGCGCTGCGACCAACGGATCCTCCCGAAGAATCTGCTGGGTGATCGCCGGATCATCAAACAGCAGCCGTCCGAAGCCGACGTCGATGCGTCCGCTTTTCAGAGCTTCGAGTTGCTGCAAGGTGATCAGCTCGGACAAACCCAGCTCGATGTCGCCCAGGGCGCGCAGGCGGCGTATCAGATCCGGCAAGGCGCCATACAACGTCGAAGGCGCAAAGCCGATGCCCAGCCAGCGTTTCTCGCCCGCTGCCACTCGTCGGGTATCGTCGCTGATGCGCGCCAGCTGCTCCAGTAACTGGCTGGAATGCTCGTGAAAGAAGCGGCCTGCGTCGGTCAGCCGTAGCGGTCTTGAACGCTCCAGCAGCGCCACGCCCAACTCGTCTTCCAGTTGCTGGATCTGTCTACTCAGGGGCGGCTGGGCGATGTTCAGTTGTTCAGCGGCGCGGGTGAAATTAAGGGTCTGGGCCAGCACCCTGAAATAGCGTAAATGACGAAGCTCCACGATACCTCCAGGGTATTAAGCGAGACCTATTCAATATTGGACGGTGTTGTTCTCCAGCGTCAATCTCTGCGTAAGACAAATAAAACGTAGATGGACACGCCCATGACTGCCATTACCATCGAACGCTTCGATACCCAGATCGTCGACTTGCCCACTATCCGCCCGCACAAACTGGCGATGCACACCATGCATGGCCAGACGCTGGTCATCCTGCGCATCCAGTGCAGCGACGGCATCGTCGGCATCGGCGAAGCCACCACCATCGGTGGCCTGGCCTACGCCGGGGAAAGCCCGGAAAGCATCAAGGTCAATCTCGACACATGGTTCGCGCCGTTGCTCATCGGGCAGGACGCCAGCAACCTGAACGCCGCGATGCAAAGGGTCGATCACGCCATTCGTGGCAATACTTTCGCCCGCTCGGCGGTGGAAACAGCGCTGCTCGACGCACTCGGCAAACGCCTTGGCCTGCCGGTAGCCGAAGTGCTCGGCGGGCGAGTGCGCGACGGGGTCGAGGTCGCCTGGACCCTCGCCAGTGGCGATACCAGCCGGGATATCGAGGAGGCCGAACGGATGCTCGATATTCGCCGCCACCGCCACTTCAAACTGAAGATCGGTGCGGGCGAACCGGCTCGTGACATTGCTCACGTCGCAGCGATCAAGCGCGCGTTGGGTGATCGCGCCAGTGTGCGCGTCGATATCAATCAGGCATGGAGCGAAGCCGTCGCCGTGCGCGCTTGCCGGTTATTGGCCGATGCGGGCGTGGAGCTGATCGAGCAACCACTGTCGCGGCATGATCGCGCCGGGATGGTGCGGTTGAGCGCCCACAGCCCGATTCCGTTGATGGCCGATGAAGCCATTGAGTCGGTACAGGACAGCTTTGCCCTGGCGCAAATGGGCGCTGCGTCGATTTTTGCCCTGAAGATCGCCAAGACCGGTGGCCCGCTGGCGGTCTTGCGCACGGCGGCCATCGCCCAGGCGGCGGGCATCGGCCTGTACGGCGGCACCATGCTCGAAGGCAGCGTCGGCACCCTGGCCGCCGCTCATGCCTTTGCCACGCTGGACAAGCTTGAGTGGCACACCGAACTGTTCGGGCCGCTGTTGCTGACCGAGGACATTCTGGTCGAGCCACCGGTCTACCGGGATTTCCAGCTGCTGATTCCGCGCACGCCGGGCCTAGGGCTGGAACTGGACGACGAACGCCTGGCGCGCTTTGCCCGCCACTGATTCGCGACGGCTCTACAGCAACTCTGCAGCAACTGTGCAAAAGAAATCTGACCCATACAAGAGGACACCCACGCCATGCTTTTTCACGTACGCATGACCGTTAAACTCCCCGTCGACATGCCGGCCGAGCAGTCCGCCCGGCTCAAGGCCGATGAAAAGCAACTCGCCCAGCGTCTGCAACAAGAGGGTACCTGGCGTCACCTTTGGCGCCTCGCCGGGCTCTATGCCAACGTCAGCGTATTCGACGTGGCGGACGCCCAGGCGCTGCACGACACGCTGATGCAACTGCCGCTTTATCCGTACATGGAAATCGAAGTCATGGCGCTGTGTCGGCATCCGTCTTCGATTCATGCCGACGATCGCTGAGTTCGTTTCAGCCACCGCTCCATCACAAGAACAATGATGAGGACCACCGCCATGACTATTCGTATTTCCCAAACCGCACAGGTTCAGCAGTTTCTCGAAGGCGCTGCCGGTTTCGACCAACCGGCAGGCAGCCAGCGCATGAAGACTGTGGTGCATCGGGTGCTGAACGACACCGTCAAAATCATCGAAGACCTGCAGATCACGCCGGAAGAATTCTGGAAAGCCGTCAACTATCTCAATGAGCTGGGCAGCCGCCAGGAAGCCGGATTGCTGGTGGCCGGTCTCGGCCTTGAGCACTACCTCGATTTGCTGATGGACGCCGAAGACGCGCAGGCCGGCCATGTCGGCGGCACGCCGCGCACCATTGAGGGTCCGCTGTATGTCGCGGGTGCGCCACTGTGCGAGCACAAGGCGCGGCTGGATGACGGTCAGGACGCGGGCACCGTGTTGTTCATGCGTGGCCAGGTGCGCGGCACCGATGGCGCGCCGTTGGCCAACGCCATCGTCGATGTCTGGCACGCCAATACCGGCGGCACCTATTCGTACTTCGATCCTGCGCAATCGGAATTCAACCTGCGTCGCCGCATTCAGACCGATGCTCAGGGTCGTTATGAATTCCAGAGCATCGTGCCTTCGGGTTATGGCTGCCCGCCGGATGGTCCGACGCAACACTTGCTCGACCAGCTGGGCCGTCATGGCCAGCGGCCCGCGCATATCCACTTCTTTATCTCGGCCCCCGGCCATCGCCACCTGACGACACAGATCAATCTCGCCGGCGATCAATACCTGCACGACGATTTTGCCTACGCCACCCGCGATGAGCTGATCGCCGAGATCCGTTTCAGCGACGATGCCAACGGCAGGCACGCTGACATCGACTTCGATTTTGAATTGCAGCCCGCAGCTCAAACCCATGATGAACAGCGGCAGGGTCGGGTGAGGGCGCTGGAAGCCTGAAGCTTTGGTGTTCAAAACGCTCTCGCCGGCAGTTCGCCGCCTGCGGGAGCGTTCGTCGTACGCCAGCCTGATAAAAACAAGAGAAGCCAGCCATGAATCAGTTATTAAGCGAACGCAGCCAGATCTACGACCACGCCGATGCCTACGCCGTGTCGGAATACGTCAATCAGCATGTGGGCAGTCACCGCATTCGTTTACTGCCCAAAGGCCGACCTCAGGCGAGCATCAGCCATCGGACCTTTTCCAGTCTTGACCTGTGCCGCATCAGTTATGGCGCGCCGGTACGGGTGACCTCGCCAGCGCTGGAAACGATTTATCACTTGCAGATTCTTCTGCACGGGCATTGCCGCTCCAGTGAGCGGGGTGAAGAGCAGATCTATCGGCCGGGCGAGATCCTGCTGATCAATCCCGATGATCCGGTGGACCTGACCTATTCCGCCGACTGCGAAAAATTCATCGTCAAGCTGCCGGTGCGCCTGATCGAAAACGCCTGCCTTGAGCAGCACTGGACGCTGCCGCAACAGGGCATCCGTTTTGCTGCCGCGCGCCAGCACCTGAAGACCATGGGCGGCTTTGTGCAGCTGTTGGGATTGATCTGCCAGGAAGCCGAAAATGCCGCAGGCGCCGAAGTGCAAGGGCTGTATGAGCGCATCGTTGCCAACAAACTGCTGGAGCTGGTGAGCAGCAACGTGTTGCGGGTCATCCCCAAACCTGAGGGAAATGGCGGCTTTGAAGTGGTGCGGCAATTCATCGAGGAGCACTTGACCGAAGACATCAGCATCGAGCAATTGATGGCGGTGGCCCGGGTCAGCGAACGCACGCTGTACACCTTGTTCGAGCGTCAGGTCGGGTTGGCGCCCCGTGAGTTTGTGCGCCAGCGCAGGCTGGAGCGGGTCCACGCGGTGCTACAACTGGCAACGGC
Organism: Pseudomonas sp. DSP3-2-3; assembly: GCF_049898225.1. Classification (NCBI taxonomy): domain Bacteria; kingdom Pseudomonadati; phylum Pseudomonadota; class Gammaproteobacteria; order Pseudomonadales; family Pseudomonadaceae; genus Pseudomonas; species Pseudomonas sp. DSP3-2-3. Next base: position 85,648 of record NZ_JAFCXH010000005.1, read on the forward strand.
GCGCAGCGTCACCGAGGTCGCGCTGGATCATGGTTTTCTGCATCTGGGCAGGTTCTCCAGCGCCTATCGCACGCGGTTCGGTGAGTTACCCTCGCAAACCTGGCGGCGGCAGCGCTGAAAATTCGCACCGGGCGGATAGCGATCCGCAGCCACTGGATATTGAGGGGGCAAGCAAGGACATATGGTGAAGGTGCCTGATACAAGAACAACCGAGGGCCTTCCCCATGATCAGCACGCTCGACCGACTCGCCCGTCAACTCAGCGAATCCGTTCAGGATGACCCCGCTACCGGGATCTTCCGTTGCCGCCGCGACATCTTCATCGACACCGAATTATTCGCCCTGGAGATGAAACACATCTTCGAAAGTGGCTGGGTCTACCTGGCTCACGAAAGCCAGGTGTCGCACATCAACGACTACTTCACCACCTACATCGGCCGCCAGCCGGTTGTCGTCACCCGCGACAAACAAGGCGTGCTGCACGGCCTGGTCAATGCCTGCGCCCATCGCGGTGCCATGCTTTGCCGCCGCAAACAAGGTAACAAAGGTTCATTCACCTGCCCGTTTCACGGCTGGACCTTCAGCAACGCCGGCAAACTGCTCAAAGTGAAGGACGCCAAGACCGGCGCCTACCCGGACAGTTTCGACTGCGACGGCTCCCACGATCTGCAACGCCTGGCCCGTTTCGAAAGCTACCGTGGCTTCCTGTTCGGCAGTCTCAGCGCTGACGTGCCTGAGCTCAGCGATTACCTGGGCGAAACCCGGGTCATCATCGACCAGATGGTCGATCAGGCGCCGGAAGGCCTGGAAGTGCTGCGCGGCAGTTCGTCCTACGTGTATGACGGCAACTGGAAGCTGCAAATCGAGAACGGCGCCGACGGTTATCACGTCAGCTCGGTGCACTGGAATTACTCGGCAACCATGGGCCGCCGCAATTACGAAGCCGAAGGCACGCGCACCGTAGACGCCAATGGCTGGTCGAAAAGCCTGGGCGGTGTTTACGCCTTCGAGCATGGGCATATTCTGCTCTGGACCCGTTTGCTCAACCCCGAAGTGCGTCCGGTGCATGCCCATCGCGAGGCGCTGGCCGAACGTCTGGGGCAGGCGCGTGCCGACTTCATCGTCGACCAGACCCGCAATCTCTGTCTGTATCCCAATGTCTACCTGATGGACCAGTTCTCGACGCAGATTCGTGTAGTGCGACCCCTCTCGGTGGACAAGACCGAAGTCACGATTTATTGCATGGCGCCCAAGGGCGAAAGTGCCCAGGAACGTGCGACGCGGATTCGTCAATACGAAGATTTCTTCAACGTCAGCGGCATGGGTACGCCGGACGACCTGGAAGAATTTCGTGCCTGCCAGACCGGTTATCAGGGCACCACGAATCTGTGGAATGACCTGAGTCGCGGTGCCACGCAGTGGATCGACGGCGCGGACGAAAATGCCCGGGAGATGGGCATCAACCCGCAACTCAGCGGCGTGAAGACCGAAGACGAAGGCTTGTTCGTGCGCCAGCATGCGCATTGGGCCGCGACCCTGCAAAAGGCGATCGAAATCGAGCAGCAAGGCTTGATCGCCACGGACAAGGAGGTGCGCTCGTGAGCATTTCCCGTGATCGTCTGCTGGATTTCCTGTACCGCGAGGCCCGCCTGCTCGATGACCGGCAGTGGGACCAGTGGCTGGAATGCTACTCGCCAAACGTGGAGTTCTGGATGCCGGCCTGGGATGACCAGGACAGCCTGACCGAAGATCCGCAACGCGAGATTTCGCTGATTTACTACCCGAGTCGTGACGGCCTTGAAGATCGCGTGTTCCGGATCAAGACCGAACGCTCCAGTGCCAGCATGCCCGAACCGCGCACCGCGCATTTCGTGGCGAACCTGGAGGTGCTGGCCGATGACGGCGCCACTGTCGAGTTGCGTTTCAACTGGCAAACCCTCAGCCATCGCTACAAGACCACGGATACGTACTTCGGCACCTCGTTCTATCGCCTCGATGTGCGGCCCGAACAGCCGCTGATCACGCGCAAGAAAGTGGTGCTCAAGAACGACTACATCCATCAGGTCATCGATATCTACCACATCTGAGGGCACGCTCATGACGTACTCCATAGCCTTGAACTTTGAGGACGGGGTGACCCGTTTCATCGACTGCAAGATCGGCGAAAAGGTGCTGGATGCCGCCTTCCGCCAGCGCATCAACTTGCCCATGGACTGCTCGGACGGTGTGTGCGGGACCTGCAAATGTCGCTGTGAAGCCGGCGACTATGAATTGGGTGACGACTACATCGAAGACGCCTTGAGCGAGGACGAAGTCGAGCAGCGGCAAGTGCTGACTTGCCAGATGGTGCCGCAATCGGATTGCGTCATCGCCGTGCCCGTCCCGTCCAGCACCTGCAAGACCGGCACCGCGCAGTTCGCCGCCTCTGTGGCCAGCCTCACTACGCACGCCGATGCTGCACTGGAAGTCAGCTTCGATCTGGATCAGGTGCCGGTATTTTTGCCCGGTCAGTACGTCAATATTGGCGTGCCCGGCAGCAACCAGACGCGCTCGTATTCGTTCAGCAGCAAACCCGGGGAGCGCCGTGCGAGCTTCCTGATCAAACAGGTGCCAGGCGGCTTGATGAGCGGCTGGCTGGAGCGGGCGCAGGTCGGCGACACGGTTGCCATGACCGGCCCGTTGGGTAGCTTCTATCTGCGTGCGGTCACCCGGCCCTTGTTGTTGCTGGCCGGTGGTACCGGGTTGGCGCCGTTCCTGTCGATGCTTGAAGTGCTCGCCGAACGCAATGAAACCCGCCAGATAAGGCTGATCTACGGGGTGACCCGGGATCAGGATCTGGTCATGGTCCAGGCCCTGCAAGCGTTCGCTGCGCGCCTGAGCAACTTCAGTTTTGTCACTTGTGTGGCCGACCCGCAGACCGGCCATGCGCAGCAGGGTTATGTCACTCAGCACATGGCGCCGCACATGCTCAACGACGGAGATGTCGATGTCTACCTGTGCGGCCCGCCGCCGATGGTCGATGCGGTGCGCAAGCACTTCACGGCGGCTGGCGTGACCCCGGCCAGCTTCCATTACGAGAAGTTCACGCCCAACGCGATTGTGACCGGCGACGCTGCCTGAGGAAAACAACATGAACCCACGTTTCAACAATAAGGTCGCGCTGGTCACCGGCGCGGCCCAGGGCATCGGTCTGCGCGTCGCCGAGCGTTTGCTGGAGGAGGGCGCCTGGCTGGTGGCGGTGGACCGCTCGGAGCTGGTGCATGAGTTGCAGCACGATCGCGCGCTGACCCTGACGGCAGATCTGGAACGCCATGCTGAATGCGCCAACGTCATGGCTGCCGCGAAAAAACGTTTTGGCCGCATCGACATTCTGGTCAATAACGTCGGCGGGACGATCTGGGCCAAGCCGTTCGAGCACTACGCAGAGGACGAGATCGAAGCCGAAGTGCGCCGTTCGCTGTTCCCGACGTTGTGGTGTTGCCATACCGTATTGCCGTACATGCTTGAGCAGGGCAGCGGTGCCATCGTCAATGTGTCATCCATCGCCACGCGCAGCGTCAATCGGGTTCCCTATGGTGCGGCGAAGGGTGGCGTCAACGCGCTGACCGCGTGCCTGGCGCTGGAAACCGCCGGCAGCGGCGTGCGGGTCAATGCAACCGCGCCTGGCGGCACCGAAGCCCCGCCTCGGCGCATCCCGCGCAACGCTCAGCCGCAGAGCGAGCAGGAAAGCGTGTGGTACCGGCAAATCGTCGATCAGACGCTCAACAGCAGCTTGATGAAGCGCTACGGCACCATCGACGAACAGGCGGCAGCCATTCTGTTTCTGGCTTCCGACGAGGCCTCGTATATCACCGGGGTAACCCTTCCAGTGGGCGGCGGCGATCTGGGCTGACATTGGACGACAGGCGTTTGCCGGTACTGAAAAACCGGCCATCTGCCCAGGCTCATTGATAAGCAAAGTCAGCCGATACAGCGGTATCGAGTCTTTGTTTCACGTCAAGCCGCCTGGAATTACATGCCAAAATCCGACCCGCAAATGGCTGTCCATCCGGTGCCGAACCGCTCCAGCGTAGCGCTGGCGCGGGGTTCGTTGTTCAAGTTTGCCGGGTTGTTGGCGGGGGTGATTCTGCTGGCCAGCGGTCTGCTCGTCTACGTTGCGGCCAATCTCGACGACATCGAAGAAGTTGAAAGTGCCTTCTACACCCGGAAGGCTGTGCAATCGCTGGAAAAATCCCTGCGCCTGACCGTCAAGGATTACGCCTTTTGGGGCGATGCCTACAAGCACTTGCATACCGAGCTGGATACCGATTGGGCGTTCGTGCGGCAGAACGTAGGTCCAACTCTTTACGAGGATTTCGGCTTTCAAGGCTTGTTTGTAGTCGATGCTGCCAATCGAACCGCATACTCGGTCATCAATGGCACGCTGCAGAACGTGGACTTCGCGCAGTGGCTGGCACAACCCATCGACGCGATTCTCGATCGGGCCCGTGCCGGAGCAGAGAATGAAACGCCGATAACGACCCTCGTCAATGTGCGCGGCATTCCGGCTGTGGTTGCGGCGGCAGCGATTACGCCGGGTACTGATCCGACCGCGGTGCCGGACGACGGACTGCCATCGGTGTTGATTTTCGTGGAAATGCTCGACAGCTCCCGGCTTGCAGCGATAGGCAAGGACTACGGGGTCGAAGGGCTGCACATCTCAACCTCCGATGAAGTCCATGAGACCTCAATACTGCCCTTGGGTGAAAACGGTGCCGCAGGTGCATTGCATTGGCAACCGCCCAAGCCGGGCCAGCAACTGCTGGGGCTTGTGCTGCCTGTGATCGGATTCGCCGCGTTGTTGGTCTGGCTGATGACCTGGGCCATTTTGCGGCGTACGACGGTTGCCGCACGAGCCCTTGATTCAAGCTTTGCCTCTCTGCAAACCAGTCAGCAAGCATTGGCGACCAGTGAAGCGCGTTTTCGTGATGTGGTTGAAGCCAGCTCTGACTGGATATGGGAAATCGATGCCGACTGGCGTTTCACCTACCTGTCCGAACGTTTTGAAATCGTCACCGGCCTGTCCAGAGAAACCTGGATTGGCGCAACCATCGACGATTTGCTGCGCACCGAACTCGGCGCTTTATCGCAGTGCCTGAGCATTCCCAATCGTCGGCCCTGCATCAGCTTCCAGTGCAATTATGTGGATGTAAGAGGCGATGCAAGAATCACCCGTTTGTCTGCGCGTGAACTGCCAGGCAATGGTTTTCGTGGCACTGCGACAGATGTCACCGAGGAAGTTGAAGCGCGGCGGCGCATCGAGTTCCTGTCGCAGCATGATGCGCTGACCGGATTGCCGAACAGGATACGGCTGCAGGAGTTTCTTGACGGGAAGCTCAAGGCGATGCCGACCCCCGACCAGCCGCTGGTAATGCTCAGTCTGGACCTTGACCGCTTCAAGCCGGTCAACGACCTGCTGGGCCACGCTGCCGGTGATCGGGTGCTCAACGAAGTTTCGCGGCGTCTGGCGGAGTGCCTGCGCAGCGGCGACCTCGTAGCGCGGATCGGCGGTGACGAGTTCGTACTGATCCTCACCGATATCAGCTCCCAGGAAGGCGTCGAAGCCTTGTGCCGTCGGTTGATCGATTCCATCGAGCAGCCGATAGACATCGATGAGCAGGATATTTTCATCAGCGCCAGCATTGGCATCGCCATGGCCCCCAACGATGCTTCCCTGGCAGCCGAACTGCTGCGCTACGCCGATATGGCCTTGTACGAGGCGAAGGCCGGCGGCCGCAACACCTGGCGCTTTTTCGCCGATGACATGAACGCCCGGATCATCGAACGTCGGCGACTGGAAAACGATCTGCGCTTTGCCATCAAAAACGGCGAACTTCGCCTGCATTTCCAGCCGCGCTACCGCATCGCGGACGGCCGGATGGTGGGTGCCGAAGCGCTGGTGCGCTGGCAACATCCGCAGCGCGGCCTGATACCGCCAGACACATTTATCCCCATCGCCGAGGAAACCGGGCTGATTCTGCCGTTGAGCAACTGGGTGCTGAATACCGCTTGCCAATGCGCGTCCGACTGGCCCGCAGGACTGTTCGTGTCCGTAAACCTGTCGCCGACAGAGTTCCAGCGCGGCAACCTGGTCGAGCGGATTCAGCAGGCGCTCGCCGACACCGGGATCGATCCGTCGCGGGTCGAACTCGAAGTTACTGAAAGCGTCATGCTCGACGACGCCGCAGGTGCGCTTGAGCTCATGCATGCCCTTAAACGGCTTGGCGTTCGGCTGTCCATGGATGATTTCGGCACGGGCTATTCCTCGCTGAGCTACCTGCGCTCGTTCCCGTTCGATGGCCTGAAAATCGACCGCAGCTTCCTCAATCGCCTGAGCGAAAGCGCGGATGACCAGTCCATTGTCCGGGCCATCGTCGGTCTGGGACGTGCATTGTCCCTGACGGTAACGGCCGAAGGCATCGAAACGGCGGAGCATCTTGAACTGCTCAAAGCCGTTTGCTGCGATGAGGGCCAGGGTTATTTCCTGAACCGGCCAATGGACGTTCAATCCTTCAATGCGCTCCTGGGAACATTAGAGATTGAGGGCACATGACCGACAGCATTAACTCAGGAGGAAATCCAGAACCCCGGCGGTAAAGGCTTGACCCGCTTCCACATTCGACAGGTGTGCTGCATTTAATACCACCCCTTTAGCGCCTTTGATTGCGTTCACCATGAAATTTCCGTCTGCCACGGTAGTCACCGGGTCCTGGTCGCCGCTGACCACCAGCACCGGCAAGCGTACCGTCGCAATCTGCTCGCGAAAGTCGGCGTCACGCACCGCTGCGCAGTTGGCCGCATAGCCTGCGGGCGAAGTGTTGGCGAGCATCTCGACCAGGCGGTTGACTTGCCCAGGCTGCGTCTCGGCGAAGCGGGGCGTGAACCAGCGGGAAATGGTTGCGTCACGCAGGGCCAGCATCGCCGGGCGGCCGTCGCGCAGTACCGCTTCAATGCGCGGATTCCACACCTCAGGGCTGGCGATTTTCGCGGCGGTGTTGCACAGCACCACGCGTCTGAGCCGCTGCGGGGCATTGAGCATCAGCCACTGGCCGATCAGGCCACCCATCGACAAACCGCAAAAATCTGCCTGCCGGATGCCCAGCGCGTCCAGCAACGCGAGCACGTCCCGGCCATTTTGCTCGATGGTGTAAGGGCCAGCGCTGACCAATGACTGGCCATGCCCGCGCGTGTCATAACGCAACACCCGCAAATGCTCGGTTAGCGCCGGAATTTGCGCGTCCCACATGCCCAAGTGGGTGCCGAGGGAATTGGAGAGCAGTAAGACCGGTGCAGATTGGGGCCCGTCCAGCTGGTAGTAGAGATCGCCATCAGGCAGAGAAATTGTCGGCATTGAGGTTCCTTGGACTCGCTACGATGCGAGCAATACATGGTTTATCCGACTCAAGATCGCATCCCGTCTGGTCACGGGTCCAATATCCGATGGGTCTGGCTTGATACCGGGCAGGTATTGGAGAATGAGTTGATTGTCGGATTCGAGACCAACGTTGGAGATTCCATGGTGGGAATGCCCGACTGTGACGGAAGAGCTTTTGTGGGAGAGGACTTGTCCTCGATAGCCAGCCCAGACGACCCTGATCACTGACCCACTTGCAGTGCTGAAATTACCGCCATCGAGGGCAAGTCCTCTCCCACAGGAAATGGCCTGACCATGGATTGTTCCGTCACATGGAACATCGGGTGACTTCAAGTTCAACCATGCGAGCCACGCTCCAGCGAGTGTTAATCTGCTGAACCCCAAATTCATCAACCGGGCTAATTCCAATGTTCACTATCCGCGTCATGACCCTGGCCGACTACGATGCGGTCATCGAGCTCATGAGCAAGACTCCAGGCATCTCGTTACGTGATGCCGACTCTCGCGAGGCGACTGCTCGTTACTTGCTGCGCAATCCCGAAATGAGTTTCGTTGCCGAAGTTGCGGGCGCGCTCGCCGCGTGCGTGATGTGCGGACATGACGGTCGCCGGGGTTATCTGCAACATTTGGTGGTGCTTGACGAATATCGCCGGCAAGGCATCGCCACGTCGCTGGTCCAGCATTGTCTTTCCAGTCTTGAAGCGCAGGGCATCCTTAAATGTCACCTTGATGTGTTCAAGACCAATGCAGCCGCCGCGCAGTATTGGCAAGGCCAGGGCTGGCAGCTTCGAACCGACATTGACCGGTATTCGTTTACCCGGTCGGGGCATGGCAACGCTTGATACGACGTTTTCAACACCTTCTCTCGTAGCCTGAACGCGCGGGCAGCTGACAGAGTATGACTATCACCTATTAACGCTGCGTCTATTAGAAACCTTCACAGGAGGCGACTAGGCTTGATCTACCGTTGGCGCAGGCCAGCGGTTGACCTGATAGCAGGAGAGAGGCATGAGCCAGGCGCCTGCTCTGCCGCCGTGGACCGCCCCCGTAGGCAAGCTGATTGCCGATATCAAGAATTCGTGTGGACACAACGGTAGAAAAACCAGCAGCTGGTCCCGTGCCATTGATTCTATTCATCTTCCCCCGTCGCTCAGACCGGCCCGGGCAAGCGGATGAACTCGACCAAAGGTAGCTCGCACATGGCAAATGAATCGAAATGTCCGTTCAGTCAAGCCGCTGGCAGTGGCACCACGAACCGCGACTGGTGGCCGAATCAGCTGAACCTGAAAATTCTTCACCAGCACTCGTCCTTGTCCGATCCCATGGGCGAAGACTTCAACTACGCCGAGGCATTCAAGAGCCTCGACCTGGCAGCGGTCAAGCAAGACCTGCATGCGCTGATGACCGAGTCCCAGGACTGGTGGCCGGCGGACTTTGGTCATTACGGGCCGCTGTTCATTCGCATGGCCTGGCACAGCGCGGGTACCTATCGCACCGGTGACGGTCGCGGCGGTGCCGGTGCCGGTCAACAGCGGTTTGCACCACTCAACAGCTGGCCGGATAACGTCAGCCTCGACAAGGCGCGCCGGCTGATCTGGCCGGTCAAGCAGAAATACGGGCGGAAGATTTCCTGGGCCGACCTGATCGTGCTCACCGGCAACGTCGCGCTGGAGTCCATGGGCTTCAAGCCCTTCGGGTTTTCGGGCGGGCGTCCGGACGTCTGGGAACCTGATGAGGACATCTATTGGGGGTCCGAGAAAACCTGGCTCGGCGGTGATACCCGCTACGGCAAGGAAGCCCAACCGCCGGGAGAGGGTGTGCTGGTGGCCGAAGCCGATAAGCATGGCACCGAAGAAAGTCGCACTGACAACCAGGGCCGCAACCTGGAAAATCCCCTCGCTGCGGTGCAAATGGGGCTGATCTACGTTAACCCCGAAGGCCCGGAAGGCAATCCGGATCCGGTAGCGTCGGCAAAAGATATCCGCGAAACATTCGGTCGTATGGCGATGAATGACGAAGAAACGGTCGCGCTGATCGCGGGTGGTCACGCCTTCGGCAAGACTCATGGCGCCGGGCCTGCGGACAATGTGGGTGCCGAACCGGAAGCCGCCGGTCTTGAAGAACAAGGGCTGGGCTGGAAAAACAGTTTTGGCACGGGCAAAGGCCCCGACACCATCACCAGTGGCCTGGAGGTGACCTGGACTTCAACGCCGACTCAATGGAGCAACCAGTATCTGGAAAACCTGTTCGGTTTTGAATGGGAGCTGACCAAAAGCCCGGCTGGCGCCAATCAATGGCGGCCCAAAGATGGCGCGGGTGCCGATACCGTGCCGGATGCCCATGACCCGTCCAAGCGCCGCGCACCGTCGATGCTGACTTCGGACCTGGCCCTGCGCTTTGATCCGATCTATGAAAAAATCTCCCGGCGCTTTCTTGAAAACCCCGACCAGTTGACCGATGCGTTCGCCCGCGCCTGGTTCAAGCTGACCCATCGCGACATGGGACCGCTGTCGCGCTACCTCGGCCCGGAAATGCCGGCTGAAGAGTTGCTCTGGCAAGACCCGATTCCGGAAGTCGATCATGGTCTGGTCAATGAAGCCGACATTGCCGCGCTGAAAAGCAAGCTCCAGACCAGCGGCTTGTCGGTGGCGCAGCTGGTGTCCACCGCCTGGGCAGCCGCGTCCACCTTCCGTGGCTCGGACAAACGGGGTGGTGCCAATGGTGGGCGTCTGCGTCTGGCACCGCAAAAGTTCTGGCAGGCCAACCAGCCCGAGCAATTGGCGAGCGTGCTGGAAACCCTTGAAGGGATTCAGGCCGAATTCAATCAGACGCAGTTTGGCGGCAAAAAAATCTCGCTGGCGGACCTGATCGTACTGGGCGGCTGTGCCGGCATCGAACAGGCGGCAAAAAATGCCGGACAAACCCTGACCGTGCCATTTTCGCCGGGGCGCATGGACGCGTCTCAGGAGCAGACAGATGTGGAGTCGTTCGGCTTTCTCGAACCCGCTGCCGATGGTTTCCGTAACTATGCCAAAGGTCGCTACAGCCTTTCGGCCGAGGCTTTGCTGATCGACAAGGCGCAACTCCTGACCCTGACCGCGCCAGAGATGACCGTGCTGCTCGGTGGCCTGCGGGTGTTGAATACAAACTACAAACAGAGCCCCCATGGTGTGTTCACCAGTCGGCCCGAAGCGTTGACCAATGACTTCTTCATCAACCTGTTGGACATGAGCACCGAGTGGAAACCCGTTTCGCAAGCAGCGGAGGAGTTTGAAGGGCGTGATCGCAAAACCGGCCAGGTGAAATGGATGGGCACCCGGGTAGACCTGGTCTTCGGCTCCCACGCGCAGCTGCGGGCGCTGGCTGAAGTCTACGCCAGCTCGGACGCGCAGGAGACGTTCGTAAAAGACTTCGTGGCTGCCTGGGACAAGGTGATGAATCTCGATCGCTTTGATCTTCGATGAACTGACGGTGTGATAAATGAATCAGGCAGCTTCGTGGAGGCGAGGCTGCCTGTGGCTATCAAGTTGGACGAGGCAGCGACAAGCTGGGTTCGCTGCTACCTCGGAATCGTGAATCACGATCAGCTGTCCTGGTCGCTGTAGGCTTCAGTGGTGTATTCGAGGTTGTGGATGACACCTTTGTGATCGGTGTAGACCATGTGCGACTCAACAGTACCGCGGATTGGATTGACGTTCTCAGCGGTGGTGATGCTGATGACTTTGTTGATATCCAGCGGCTCGGAGTAGCTGTACTGCTCAACTTCGGCAGCTGCGACGTTAGGGACATTGTCATTGGCCGAGGCGAATGCGCTAACCATCAAGAGTGCGGCGAACAGTGGAGTTTTCATGGTGTGTATTCCTTAAGTGAGAAGTGGTTGGAAGCAACGTTTCATTTCGTTTGCTTCTGGCAGCGATTCTGTGCGCCTTGAGGAATTTGCAGAAATAGTAATGAGCAATAGCTGGCATCAGTCGCGCTGATACACATTGACGACAGTTGGGCCGAGAACGAGCGTTGGGGCGCAAGAACGGGCTCTTCGCAGGATCACTGCCTGGCCCTTGCCGGTGCTCTGCGTATTCGACATGCTTGCGGACTATCGGCGGCGCAACGCCGTCTGCTCGTCCTGCAGGAGAAGTTGCTTGAACAGTCACATCGCTCCGGTCGATCTCGCCAAGGCCTATCGACTCCTCAATCACGGCCCGACGGTTCTGGTGTCTGCTGCCCATGATGGCGGCGTCGACGTCATGGCCGCCGCCTGGGCCTGCGCCCTGGATTTCATGCCGCCAAAACTGACCGTAGTGCTGGATAAAGCCACCAGGACCCGGGAGTTTGTCGAGGGCAGCAGCATGTTCGTCATTCAGGTGCCCACCGTGGCGCAGTTGCAGTTGACCCACCAAGTGGGCACCACCAGCCTGAATGATGATGCGCAAAAGCTGGCGCATGCGGGCGTGGAGTGGGTTGATCTGGCGGGGCAGGACGTGCCTTGCGTCGCCGGATGTTCCGGCTGGCTGCTCTGTAAGCTGATTCCTGAGCCGCACAATCAGCAGGCTTACGATCTGTTTATTGGTGAAGTGGTTGGCGCATGGTCCGACACTCGCGTGTTCCGCGATGGGCATTGGCATTTCGAGCACGCCGATCCGGCATTGCGCAGCCTGCACTACATCGCTGGCGGGCATTTCTATGCGATCGGTGAAGTGCTCAATGTCGAGCCAGCGACCGAGAGTGACTGACGATTCGGCGTGACATCAGTTGTCGAGCCTGAATGCCAGGGATGCTGCGGGCTGTCGATGGGTCGCAAGCCGTGGCGCTGGAACAGTTCGCCATAGCCGTTGACCAGAAACTGGCCACTGCGGCGCAACCAGTCTTCGCGACGCTCGGTGTAGACCATGGGCAGCAAATACCAGGGCAGGCCGGGCAGGTCATGATGGATCAGATGCAAATTCAGGTTCAGGAACAGCCAGCGCCACGGCCAGCCCGCCTCGTTGATCACCGAACGCTGCTCCGGTGCCTGGGCGGGGCGGTGTTCGTAGTAGGAGCGCACCATGGATAGCCCCAAGGCGAGCACGCTGGACAGCAGGTAACCGAGTATCGGCAGTTCGCCATGCAGCGTGACGAACGCCAGCACCGCGACCACGCACGCGCCGTGGCTGAGCCACATCAGCCAGGCTTGCAGCACGCCGCGCCGCAGCCTTGAAGACTCTTCGACAATAAGACCGCCCAGCGCCAGCGCGGGCCCCACCAACAGGCGCCCGTACAAGGTTTTATTCAACCAGTGCACAGCGCGCCGCAAGACGCCGCTGCGCTGCCAGGCTTGCGCGTCAAGGTAGCGGCTCTCCGGGTCCATTTGCGGCCGGGTCAATTCCTCGTCGCGGTGGTGCAGCAGATGGCTGTCGCGATACAGCGTGTAGGGATACCAGATCGCCAGCGGCGCATAACCCAAAAGTTTATTCAGCCAGCGCCACGGGGAAGGGTGGCCATGCAGCAGCTCATGCTGCAGCGACATCCAGAAGGTGATGACCGGAATCAACAGCAGCAGCGTTAGCGTCTGGCCCAACAGCGGCGCGTAATGAATCAGGGCGAACCATGCCGAGTAAGTGCCGAGCAACAGCAGCCAGGTGGGCCAGTCGCTGCGGGCAGTCCAGGAGGCTTGCAGCTCAAGGATGCGAACGCGGTGTGCGGCGTCGAGGTAGTTAGACATAGGGCAAGTGACCAGATTCTCGGCATTCAGGATGTCGTGGCGGCCAGTGGTCTGGTAGACGCACCCTATCAAGCTTTGTTATGCGTGAATAATCACTAATCCATAGCTTTATATAGCTGTTTCGAATTAGTCAGCGCGTCTTTATGGGGCATGGAGCGCTACCGCTAACCAAACCCGACTGAACTCGGCAGAAAAGGCAGGGGTCTACCGTTTCCACTTATCGTTTGGGACAGCCCAGATGTCCGAACCATCGACCGGTAGCCTCGGCAAATTGTTTACGTTAGGGAGATCGAGCCTGTGACGCGTATTGTTTCGATTGTGAACTGGCGTAACGTTGGCCGGAGTGCTTACGCCAAGGCCGGCGATGTCACACGATCCTATTGGAGAACACAGCACATGAACGTCGACGAAGAAACCGTGCGTCAGCTGGCGACAATGATCTGGGAAACCGAGGGCAAACCCGAGGGCCATCACGAGCGTCACTGGCAGATGGCGACCAAACTGGCCGAATCAGTGGCGATGACGCCTTCGCGCAGTGTCGACAGGGCGGCCGTCGAGGCGTTGTTGCCCGACCCGGATCAGCAAGACCCCGATCAGCCTGACAAGCCGGGCTCCGAGCGACGCTGAGGTTGCGAGGGCGGAGCGTCTGATCAGTGAACGGCGGTAGACGCGGTCACAGCAGGCATCATCGCTGCGGGTGCAAAAGCCTGTTCCATTTTGGCAATGCCCTTGACCCAGAAGCGCCGATGAGTTGTCTGGTCGGGTGCCAGCAGAGGCTGGGAAGACCATTGGTGCTGGCGCTTGGACTCCTCGCGGTAGGCCTTCCACTCCATCGCTTCAGCGGTCTCTTTCGCCGCTCGTTCATCGTCGAACCAGCCATGAATGTAGACTTCACCTTGGTCGCGACCGTGCTCAACCAGCAAAAAAATAGTGTCCATTGAATGCCTGTCTGTCATCAAAGCTGCGCCGGTGATTTCCGCGCTCTACAACTTGTATCGGCAGGTGCAGGCAGACTTTAGCGTCCGCGACCGGAAAACTGCAAAAAGGTTCACGGGCGCAGCAAATCTCTTTAGAAACCGGCGAAGCGGGGCAAAGGAGGGGCTGTCGCAAGCATCCTGGAAAACGATGCTTGCGACTGTCGGTTTGCGGTCTAGAACGTCACGCTTGCTGAAAGACGTGCTGTTCGCGGCTCACCGACATTGACTTGCAGTTCACCGCTGCCGGTATTTGACGGGTAGTAGTGCTTGTCGAACAGGTTGTCGACGTTGAACTGCAGGCGCGTCTTATAGCCTTGAGTAGGCAGATCCCAACGCAGGAACGCGTCGGCAACGGTGTAGCTGTCCATCCAGAAACTGTTGTCGTTGTCGCCCGGACGCTTGCCCACATACCGCGCGCCGCTGCCGGCATGCCACTGCCCCGTGGTTTCCGGGAAGGCGAGATGGTGAGTCAGGTACAGACTGGCGGTGTGCATGGGGGCATTATTGAGGCGATTACCTTCGTCGTCCGGATCGTCAAGAATCTCGGTGTGGGTATAAGCGTAGGTGCCGATCACGTCCCAGCGCGGTGCAATTTTTCCGGTAACGTCCAGTTCCAGCCCACGGGAGCCGACCTTGCCTGCCGCTTCAGCGACGCTCACGCCATTGATCGTCGAGGTGGTCACGACGTTTTTCTTGACGATGTCGAACAGCGCCAGGTTGATGTTCAGCGCTTGTGACGGGTTGTACTTGGCACCGATTTCATAGCTGCGACCTTCCTCTGGATCAAAGGTATTGCCGACGTCGTCCACCGTGTCGTTGGGGACGAAGGAGCGGCTGTAGTTGCCATACAGCGACAGCGCTTCAGTGGGCTGATAGACCAGTCCGGCAAATGGAATGAACGTATCGCCGTTGTCGTCGCGGTTCAGCTGGTAAGACTTGCCCAGGCCCTGATCGCCGTACTGGTCGTAGTGCTGTTGGCGACCGCCAAGGACCAGAATCCACTGCTGGTTCAAGTGCCAGTTATCCTTGAAATACACCGACGTGGACGTCAGCTCGTTGCGCGTGTTGCTCTGTGCTGCGCTGACCACACTGGGCTCGGCCAGCTTGCCGTACTGTGGATCGTAGATGTTGATGGTCTGGGTGGTCGTGTTGCGATAGGTCTTGCCGCGATACTTGTCTGAGGCTTCGTTGTCTATGCCCACGAGCAGGTCATGGCGCTGGCCGAACAGCTGCTGTTCGCCAATGAAATCCAGCGCGCTGTAGCGGCTTTCATAGTCGTAATGGCCGCCATTGGCCTGGCGGGTCAGCGTGCCATTGCTGAGTCTGGTCGGCTGGGCGATGGAAAGACTGTAACGGTCGTTGTTCCAGCCGTAGGTTGCCCGGGTTTTCCAGGTGTCGCTAAGCTGGTACTCGAACCGTGCCGTGGCGGTCTCGCTGATGCCGACGGTCTTGGCCCAGCTCTCGTCCAGGCGTTTGCTGTAGCTGCCCGCTGCCGGACTGCCGTTGCTGAACACCGTGCCGCGGTCGAACGGGCTGGAATAGTCGTTGTATTCATAAGCCAGAGTCATGCTCGCGCGGTCGCCGACCCAGCTCAGCGAAGGGGCAACCAGCGTATTTTCATTGGTGCCGTAGTTGCGCCAGTAGTCTTCATTGCCGCGCTCGGCGACCAACCGGTACGCCAGGCCGGTGTCACCCAACGGGCCGGTCGTATCCAGGCCGAACGTCCCGCCGCCTTCGCTGAAGGCCGAGCCCGAGAGGGTGGTTTGCCGGGTGAACTGCGGCTGCTTGCTGATGACGTTGATCATGCCACCCGGTTCCGCCGCACCGTAGAGCAGCGCTGCCGGGCCTTTGAGCACTTCGATGTGGTCAGTGGTGGCCCCCACGTTATGGCCCACGACCGAACGAATGCCGTCGCGCAGGATCGACCCGTCGTCGTTGGAACCAAAGCCGCGCTTGATTACCGCGTCCTTGCTATTGCCCAGGGTGTTGGTTTCCGAAACGCCGCTGACGAACTTCATTGCGTCGTTCAGTGATTTGATCTGATAGTCGTCCAGTGTCTGTTGCGTCACTGAATTCACGGTCTGTGCTTCATCCTTGACCGGCACTTCGGACTTGCTCGCGGTGCTGGTGGTCGCCCGGGTGTAACCGGCGCTTTGCGATTCGCCGGTAGCCTGAATGTCAGTCGCGCCCAATTCGGTGACCGAATCGTCCGCGTTGGAGAGCGTGGGCAGCAGAACACAACCTAGGGCAAGCATGGCGCAGCGATAAGAACGCGGTCGGGTGAGCACTGAATTCATTCCGTAAAAAGATGTAAATGAGAATGTTTATTATTACTTTGTTGGCCGGGGTAAGCCAAGACATATCTGCCAATTCCGGGACTGTATCAACTTGCATACATTCAGATGGAGGGCTCACGCCGGCGCTGCTGAATGATCAAGATGGCAACTTTGGAAACATTTAATTAAAGTCGCGCCTCATTGTTTCCATTTCAGGGACGGTCATGGATCGTATCGAATGCATGCGCACCTTCGTCACCACCGTTGGCGAAAACGGCTTCGCTGCCGCAGCCAGAGCGCTGGCGGTGCCGCGATCCAAAGTCAGCAAGCAGATTCAGGCGCTGGAAGAAGCCATCGGCGTCCAATTGCTGCAACGCACCACGCGCAGCCTGCATCTGACCGAAGCAGGCGCGGAATACTACGAGGCATGTCGTGAGGTCCTGGCTTCGGTGGATGAGGCGGAGCAGCGCGCCCGCACCGGTCTCGGTGAAATACGCGGGGTATTGCGGGTCAACGCGCCGATGTCCTTCGGCTTGCGCCGACTCGGGCCATTGATCCCCAAATTCTACGAATTGCATCCCAAAGTGGAGCTGCAGTTGGTGTTCAGCGATCAGCAGGTCGACCCGGTCAAGGGTGGCTTCGACATCACGATCCGTATCGCCAGCCTGGCCGACTCTTCAATGGTGGCGCGGCATCTGGCGCCTGCGCCTCGCGTCCTGGTGGCGGCACCGGCCTATCTGGCCCGCGCAGGTACGCCGCAAGTCCCACGGGATCTGGCGGCGCATCAGTGTCTGAATTATGGCTATCTGCAAAGCGGCGTCAGCCTGCAATTGAGCAATGGCAAGGAAACCCAGAAAGTCCACGTAACCGGCCCGTTGCACGCCAACAATGGCGACCTGTTGGCACAGGCGGCGGAGGCGGGGATGGGCATCGCATTGCTGCCGACCTTCATCGTCGAACAATCGATTGCTGAAGGACGCCTGGTGGCGGTGATGTGCGACTGGCAGGCACCGCCGATTTCCATCAACGCGGTTTACCCGTCAGCGCGGCGGGTGCCGATGAAAACCCGGGCGTTTCTGGATTTCCTCACGCAAGAGCTGAAGGAGCTGGTTCCGTAGAGCCAACCTGTTGGCGAGGCGTCGGTCCTGGGTGATCAGAAATAGCGCCTCGCGAACCTGTGCAGACTGTGTGGGACCGGATTTATCCGGGAAAGCGCCAGGACAGGCGATGCATCTCCAGCGCCGGATAGATCGCTTCGGGAATAAATTCCCTCATTCCAATCCATATCAATCGAGCGACGGTACTTTGTTGTGCGCCACCGCCCCCAACAACGTCCGCGTATACGCATGTTGCGGCGCGGCGAACAGTTGTTCGGTGGGCCCTTGTTCGACGATGTGGCCCTGATGAAACACCAGCACCCGATCACTGATGTGCTGCACCACGCCCAGATCATGGGAGATGAACAGCAGCGACATCTGGTACTGCGCCTGCAACTCGGCGATCAGGTCCAGAACCTGCGCTTGCACGTAGACATCCAGCGCCGAAACCGGTTCGTCGCAGATCAGCAGGGCAGGGGCCGCCGCCAGGGCGCGGGCAATGGCGATGCGTTGACGCTGGCCGCCGGACAGCGTCAGCGGGCGACGCTGCAAGAGGCTTTCGTTGAGACCGACCTGGCGCAGCAGTTCCACCACCTGCTCCTGGCGTTGCGCCGGATTGAGCGTTGGGTCTGGCAGGTTCTCTGCGATCACTTGCAGCACTGTGTAACGCGGATCGAATGAGCTGAGCGGGTCCTGCGGGATGTACTGCATGTGCCGACGCAACGGGCGGCGCTGTTGTTCGGCGATGCCGCTCCAGGTCTGGCCGAGTACTTTCACGCTGCCAGTGTCCGGTGTCAGCAAGCCGAGCACAATGTTGGCGCAAGTGGTCTTGCCGGAACCGGACTCGCCGACGATGCCCAGCACTTCACCCTTGCGGATCGCAAACGAAGCGTCGTGCAGGGCTGTGAATGGCCGCGCCTTGCGACCCCAGCCGCCTGCGCCATAGCGTTTCGAGATGTTCTGCACCTCAAGCACGGTTCGATCTTCAATCTGGTGTCGGGTCAATGTTTCACGGCGAATTGACAAACCTTCAGCGCCGGGAACCGCTGCGACGATGCGCGCCGAGCTGAGTTTGTGCCCGCGCGATTGCGCCGATGGCACCGCCGCCAGCAATTGTCGGGTGTAAGCGTGGCGGGGATTGCGCAGCACTTCGGCCACCGGTCCGGCATCCACCACTGCACCTTCATGCAGCACGTGCACGAAGTCGGCGATCTGCGCCACCAGCGCCAGGTCATGGCTGATCAACAGCAGGCCCGCGCCGTTCTTCACCCGCTCGGCGAGCACGCTGATCACTTGCTGCTGCACGGTTACGTCCAGCGCGGTGGTCGGTTCGTCGGCGATGATCAGCGCCGGACCTGCGGCAATCGCCGAGGCAATCAGACCGCGCTGGCGCAGGCCGCCGGACAGTTCATGGGCGTATTGCCCGGCGCGCAATTGCGGGTCAGTTATGCCCACCTGTTGCAGCACGTCATGGACTTTGGCGGTCAGCGCCTGGCGACCTTTGAGCAAGTCGTGGCGGATCAGCACTTCGGCGGTTTCCTGGCCGATGGTGCGCAGCGGGTCCAGGGACACCAGCGCGTCCTGCATGACCAGCCCGGCAAAGGTGCCGCGCAGCGCCCGCCAGTCTTGCCCGGTGAACGCCAGCGCATCGCGTCCGGCAATGCGAAAGCTGTCGGCGCTTATCTGCGCGCCGTCCCCGGACAGGCCCAATACGCTTCGCGCAGTGATGCTTTTGCCCGATCCCGACTCGCCCACCAGCGCGACACATTGCCCCGGCTTGATACTGAAACTGACGTTGCGTACCAGCGGCCGACCGCCGTTGGCACCGGCGAAACCGATGCTCAGGTTATGCACCTCAACCAGCGCTTGTGGCAGGTTATTCAACCGGGAAACGCTCATGGCTGACGGCCCTCGAAACGACGTTGGACATGGCTGCCGATCAGGCTGAAGGCGATCACCGTCAACGTGATCGCGACACCGGGAAATACGCTGGGCCACCAGGCGGTGCGCAACACATCGCGACCTTCGGCGAGCATCACGCCCCATTCCGGCGTGGGGGGTTGTGGGCCAAGGCCAAGAAAACTCAGCCCGGACACGGCCATGATCGAGCTGCCGATATCGATGGTGGCCAGAATCGGGATTGCGACCATCACATTCGGTAGCAAGTGCTTGTAGAAAACCTGGGCGCGGCTCTGGCCGTAGAAACTGGCGTGAGTCACGTAATCAGCCTTGCGCACCAGTTGCGTCTGGCTGCGCACCATTCGGCCGAATTTCGGAATGCCCGCGATGCCAATGGCAATCGCAACGTTGATCATGCCGGGGCCGATCAAGGCGATCACCAGCAGCGCCAGCAACACGCCGGGAAAGGCTGACAGCACGTCGAAAATCCGCGAGGCGATTTCATCCAGCCAGCGGTTCTTCATCCCGGCAATGATCCCCAAAAATACGCCCAGCACCAGACTGATCAGCATGCCCGCAATGCCGATCAGCAATGAGTAACGCGCGCCGTGAATCACCCTGGCAAACACATCGCGGCCCAGCCGGTCAGTGCCAAACCAATGCGCGGTGCCCGGCGCTTGCAGGCTCTGGCTTATGTCACCGCTCAGCGGGTCGTAGCTGGTCAATAACTGCGGCACCGTCACGGTTACCAACAGCACCAGTAAAAACCCCAGCGACAGCTTGACCCCCAACGGCAGTGACTGACGTGCGGGTTGCCACGCAAGATTTTCCGGCAGCACGACGGTCGGGTTTTCCGACGGTGTATCCAGTGGCTGCGGTGAACGTACGGTCGAGCGTGCCGATGAAAGGGTCATGAATGTCTCAGCCTCGGGTCGATGAACAGATAAACGATGTCGAGCAAGGTCGAGATCGACACGTAGATAGCCGCTGCCAGCAGGACCACGGCGAGCACCACCGGCACGTCCTGGCTGGTGATGGCGTTGAGGGTGACGGTGCCCAGCCCCGGTCGGCCGAATACTTTCTCAGTGATCACCGCACCACCCAGCAAGCCGCCAATCAGCCAGCCACCGAGGGTGACGATTGGCAGCAAGCCATGGCGCAACACGTGACCGCTGCGCAGCCGGGTTTCGCTCAGGCCCCGCGAGCGCAGCGTGGTGATAAAGGGCTGTTCGAGGACTTTCTCCATGGATTCGCGCAGCACCTGCGAGAGCAGGCCCACGGTGGGCAGCGCCAGAGTCACGGCGGGCAGCACCAGCGAGCGCCAGCCTTGCGCGCCGGCTACCGGGAACAGACGCAACTGGAACGAAAACAGCATCAACAGCAGGATGCCGATCCAGAATACCGGGGTTGAGGTGCAGACCAGTTCGAACAGCGACGCCACTTTGCGCAGCCGCAAGCTGCGCCCGGCAGTGAGCAACGTGATGCCGATGGACAGCACAATCGCCAGGGCGCCAGCGCTCAGCGCAAGCTCAATGGTCGGCCAGAGCTGCGAGGCGAGGATGTCGGAAACCGGCATGCGCATGATGTAGGACGTGCCGAGATTGCCTTCCACCAGACGTCCGAGGAAATCCAGATATTGCTCGGGCAGCGATTTATCCAGACCCCATTCCGCCGCGATGGCTTCGCGCAGGCCGGGATATTCCACATCACCGGCCAGCACATCAGCGATGTTGCCCGGCAATGAATGCAGGGCGACAAAGGCCGCGGAAACGCTAAGCCAGATCACCATCAGGCTGCTCAATATTCGGGTAAGCACCGGACGCCACATGACAGCTCCTTATTTGGACGGACCCGAGCTTAACCAGGCGTCGTAGAGGTTGGAGGGCGAGTCGAGCTGCGCTTCGAAGCTCAGGTCATGCAGGCTGGATTTGGCGGCGATCTGATAGCTGGGGGCGAATAGCGGCACGATGTAGGCCTGGTCCACGGCGCGTTGCTGGATGCTGTCGAGAATCGGCTGACGTGCTGCAAGGTCAGAAGTCGCACGCGCTTTGTCGATCAGTCCGACGATAATCGGGTCAGTTTTCTCGCGAACGCCGCTGTAAAAACCGGTGCTGCCCAGCACGTCGCGCAACGACAGGGCGCTGTCGGACGGGTTAAGGGTATTCGGATAAATGTGCCAGCTGCCGTCGGCGCGGGTCTTGGCCCAATCGCCGCCGGTGGTGATGCGCAGGTCGAGATCGAAGCCGATGTTTTTCTTCACAGCGGCCTGAATCGACTGGATCAACAGGTCGCGATTGTCGCGCACGTAGGGCTGCGGAAAGCCGACTTCGATGCGCAGGCGCTGGCCATCCTTGGTGCGATAGCCCTGATCGTCGCGACCGGTCCAGCCTGCGTCATCCAGCAACGCGTTGGCCTTGGCAACGTTGTTGCCCCAGGTGCCGACCAGGGCTTTGTTGTAGGCCGGGTTATCCGGGCCGATGTTCGACCAGGCGCGCGGCACGGTGCCCAGATACAGGCTCTTGACCACCGCATCCACGTCAAAACCGTCGCGCAACGCCTGACGCACGCGTACATCGGTGCCGACGCCATGGGTGTAATTGATGTTCAGCGTGAACGAGGTTTCCGCCGAGGGGCCGACCAGGTACTGAAAGCCTTCGGCGTCCTTGAACAGCGGGATATCGCTGGGTTGCACACCTTCGATCAGGTCCACTTGCCCGGAACTCAAGGCCCCGGCACGGACCGCGTATTCCGGGATAAAGCGATAGGTCACTGCATCCAGATACGGCGCGCCTTTGTTTTTCGCGTAACCCGGACCCCATTTGTAACTGGCATTCTTGACGAAACGCGCCGACTGGCCACGCTGATAACTCTGGAAAACAAACGGCCCGGTGCCCACCAGCCCTGGGCCGCCAGCGCACAGATCGGCGCCGTTGGTCAAGGTCTTGGGTGACAGGAAACCCAGTTTGACACTGGACAGAGACTCCAGCATCGCCGAATCCGGGCGCGCCAGCACGATTTTCACTTCATGGGGGGAAACCACTTCGGTACGGTCGTAATACTCAAGAAACGCCGCCGCAAGCGCGGTGTTTTTCGGGTCTTTGGTGTAATCCAGGTTGGCTTTGACTGCCGCAGCGTCGAACGGCGCGCCGTCGGTGAACGTCACGTCATCGCGCAGAACGAAGGTGTAATTCAGACCATCCGGCGATACGCTCCAGCTCTTGGCCAGCCATGGCGCGAAACTGCCGTCAGCCTGTTTACCGATCAGCGAATCCACGTAGTTACGGATCACGATAAAACTGTTTTGCTGCCCCGAGCGGTGCGGATCGAAGCACACCGGCTCGGTGGTAATACCCCATGAAACTTCGCCACCGGCCGCGGGTTTGCTGGTGTCCACGGTTTTTGTGGCAGTGGTGTTCGTGGCAGCGCTTTGGGTTGGCGTTTTCGGGTTGTCGCAGCCAGCCAGCAAGGTGCTGGCGACCAGAGTGAAGGCAAGGCTGTAGGGCAACGTTTTCATGGTGAACCTTAGGGTCGGCAAGCCGACCATTTGCGTGAATGGGATCAGAAGTCGTAAGCGAGTTTGGTGTACCAGAACCCGCCAGCAGGGGAGAACGGCGGGTTGCCGTAGATGTAACCGCCGGTGTTGTTGACGACAGCGTTGTCATCGGGGCGCACGTCAAAAATGTTCACGCCGCCCAGCGACACGGTGATTGCGTCAGTCAGCGCGTAGCTGACGTCCAGGTCGGTAATCCACTTGGCGCCGAAACTGCGGTCGCCGCTTTCCAGCTGTTGCAAGACCTTGACCTTGCCGTAGCGGGTGGTTTGCAGATTGATGTCGAAGTCGTTGATCAGCCAGTTCGCGCCCAACACCCACTTGGTTTTCGGCGTGGCTTCGGTCAGGTCACCTTCACGGGAGCGACCTACCCAGGTCAGGCTGCCGCCGCTATTGCTGCCCAAGGACGACAACACATCCGGCGCAGCCTTGCGCCCGGTGATGGTGGTTTTGTTGTAATTGAAGGCCGTCGTCCAGCGCACCAGCCCCAACGCTTGCGGGCGCCAGGTGTAGTCGCTGACCACATCCACGCCACGAGTGCGGGTGTCGAACGCGTTGGCGTGGTACGAAACCCGATAGCCCGAGTTCAGCCCGGCTTGGCTGAGGATCGGCGACAGCGCCGGGCCATAGATGGCTTCGGTGCGGCTGATGCGGTCCTTGATGTCGATCTGGTAGGCATCGGCGGTGAGGTTCCACGAAGGCAGCGGCCGCCAGACGAAACCGGCGCCCAGGTTGAAGGTTTTCTCGGCTTTGAGATCTTCAGCGCCCAACGCCTTGGCGACGTCCGAATCGACTGGCGCCAGCAAGTTCAAGGCCGGCACGATGGAGCCGTCGGGGTTGCGCGCGGTCAGGCTGTTGGCGTCGGTGAAAGCGATCTGCGTCAACGACGGGGCACGGAAACCGCTGCCCACCGTGCCGCGAATGGCGAAGGTGTCGGTGAGGTCATACCGCGAATTGAATTTGCCGTTGAAGGTGTTGCCCGAACTGTCGTCGAAATGCTCGAAGCGTCCGGCAAGGCCCACATACCATTTTTCCGTGGGATTGATCCCCAGATCCAGATAGGTCGCATAGCTTTTGCGCTCGATATCGACTTCGTATTCCGGCCGCACGATGGTCGCTGCCTGGGCGCCGACTTGAGCTGGCAAACCTGCCAGCGGGTTGGGACTGCCGTTGGGTTGCAGCGCTGGGTAGACATAGCCGCCGTTGCGATAGCCGATCTCGTCCCCGGCGAAAGTCTGGAAGCGTTCGCGACGGAACTCCGCCCCCCAGGAAACCTGCAGCGGCTTGGCCAGACCGATCTCATAGCCGCGACTGACGTCGAGGTTGTTGGTCCATTCGGTGTTCTGCCAGGTGCCGAGATCGCTGAAACTGGTGGGCGAGGTCGGCCCAAGTGACGGGTTGATGGTGAAGTCGCTGGCGTGTTCGACGCGGTTGCGCCCCAGGCTGCTGCTGATGTCCCATTTCCACTCGCCCAGATCGCCGCGTATGCCGGCCAGTGCCTGGAAATCCTCGGAGTGAATGTCATTGGTGGGGAAATAACCGTTGGGGAACAGCTCCAGAATGTTGCCGTCTCCATTGGCCCGGCGTTTGTTGTTGCCGATCACCGCATCCTGCTCGCCGTAAGTGCCGTTGGAGTACAGCTCCAGTCCGTTATTGATGGGCAGCACGGCGTTGTAGGCCAGGTTGTAATTCTTCAGTTCCGGATCGCCGTTATGCAAGCCGTCGCGATCCCAGTTGGCTTCTCGCGGGTCAGGCTGGCCGTTGGGCAGGGCGAACCAATTGCTGCCGCTGGCCTTGTTGTTGTAGGTCGTTGCATTGCGTTTGCGCACATCAGCGCTTAGGTGCAGAAAACCGCCGTCGCCGAGTTCGAAACCGGTGTCGCCCTCCACTTGGCTCGATTCGCCGTTGCCCTCGTACAACTGCCCGGTTTGCGCCGAGATATGCCCGCCGCTGGACGCGTCCTTGAGGATCACGTTGATCACTCCGGCCACGGCGTCCGATCCATATTGCGCAGCCGCGCTGTCCTTGAGCACTTCAATGCGCTGCACAGCGCTGACCGGAATGGTGTCCAGGTCCACCGCGTTGGCGCCGCTGTTATCCACCGAACCGGACGCCGGAAATGCCGTCTTGTGGCGGCGTTTGCCGTTGACCAGCACCAGGGTGTAGGCGGGTGCCAGGCTGCGGTTGGTCAGCGGTCGGTTGATCTGACCCAGGCCGCCGTTGTTCGAGCCGAAATTCATCGACGGCAACAGCTTGGAGAGCACTTCGGAAAGCCCGGCGCGTCCGGATTTGCGCACCGCGTCGCCAGAAATCACGTCAATGGGCGCTGGACTTTCGGCCACGGTACGCTCGGCGCCGCGGACGCCGGTGGACACCACCGTGGCCAGGCGTTTTTCTTCGGTGTCGGTTTCCTGCGCCGCGACGCTGACTGAAAACGCCAGCAAGGTCAGGGGTAACAGGGCACCGGCGCGTCGGGCGGCAAGGTTTTTCTTCGCGGGTCTGGCGACCCGGTTGCTGTGTGCGAAATGGATAGTCAAGGCATCGCTCCGTGCGCCGCCGGATGCAAGTTCCGGCAGGTTCGTGGTTTCTCTGGTTATGGTCGCCTGACGGAGTTCGTGCACATTCGAGGGGAAGGTGGTGGTGGCCCTGAATCTATGTCAATGCAGATGTCTGGTAGCACGCTTGGCGAGATGTTGATCAGAATTTAGCATTATGAATTCGTATAAATATAATAATTAATCATGTTGTGTTTATAACCAAAATGACTGGTCCATCGATTGGTTAACTTCTTAACGCGATAAGAATTTCATCGCATGATTATGCGATCTTCTGATTAATCAGGATGATTTGATAACCTAAAATAATATTAGGTTAGATCCCTTCGGCATTTCACAGGCTTGCATCCAACGCTTATGTTCATCCCCGAACCCGGCTTGTTAGCCGCCAACGACACAGGGGATATTCAGCATGGCGAAGCAGCGTCAACTTAAATTCGGGGCGATCCTCACGGGCGTGGGCACCACTCAAAACGAATGGCTGAACCCGGAAATTCCCGGCGATGCCAGCGTGGATATCGACTGGTTTCGGCGTCAGGCGCAGCAGGCCGAGGCGGCAAAATTCGACCTGGTGTTCATCGTCGACAGCCCGTACATCACCCCGGAATCGGCGCCGCATTACCTCAATCGACTGGAGCCGTTGACGCTGCTGTCAGCCGTTGCCGGGGCCACTTCGAAGATCGGCCTGGTGGCCACCCTCACCACGTCCTACACCGAACCCTTCAATGTGGCGCGGCAGTTTGCCTCGCTGGATTTGATCAGCAACGGCCGCGCCGGATGGAACGTGGTGACGACCGGGCTTGAGGGTGCCGCCGGCAATTTTGGTCGCGAACAACACATTGATCACACTGACCGCTATCGCCGTGCCCGTGAGCACGTTGAAGTGGTGCAGGGTTTGTGGGACAGCTACGAAGACGATGCCTTCCCCCGCGACAAACAAAGCCGGACCTTCCTTGATAAACGGCGCCAGCATCGGCTCGACCATCAAGGTGAATTCTTTTCGGTCACCGGCCCACTGAATATCCAGCGCTCCAGGCAAGGTCAGCCGGTTATTTTCCAGGCCGGTATTTCCGAGTCGGGCCGCGCCCTGGCGGCAGATTTCGCGGAAGGAATCTTCGCTGGGGTGGACAACTTTGAAGATGCCCAGGCGTATTACCAGGACATCAAGCAGCGCGCTGCGGCGGCCGGACGCAATCCTGATCACGTGGTGATTCTGCCCGGCATCGCGCCGATCATCGCCGACACCGACGAGCAGGCGCGGCAGATCGAACGTGACTTGCATGGCGAGCTGGATTTGAACAAAGCGTTGGTGGAGCTGGGCCGGCCGTTCAACTATCACGACTTCAGCCAGTACCCGCTGGACGAACCCTTTCCGGAGCTGGGCGACCTGGGCAGCAATGGTTATCGCGGGCATGCCGAACACATCAAGAACACTTCGCGCGAGCAAGGCCTGACCCTGCGCCAGGCCGCGCTGCGCTTCGCCACGCGCTATTCCACCTTCGTTGGATCGCCGTTGACCGTGGCCAATGAAATCGAGCGCTGGTTCGTTGAAGGCGCAGTGGACGGTTTCAATATCCGCCTCACCGCGCCCAGTGATTTTGCCGCGTTTGCCGACAAAGTCCTGCCAATCCTGCGCGAGCGTGGCCTGTTCCGCAGCGAATACAGCCACGACACCTTGCGCGGGCATCTCGGCCTGCCGGTTCCGGCCAATCGCCATTCCGCACGTGCGCAACCGGCCAGTCAAGACACCGCCGCCGAGCAAATCCCCGAAGTGGCGCATTGATGCGCTGCGCCGCTGAATTCCTGTTCGCCCAGCCATCGGCACGAGGTAACTGATGACACAGACCGTAATAGCCAGTCAGCACGACGAAGAGGTCAACGCGCTGCTGCGCCAGCGTTTGCCGGAGTACAACATCATTGGCATCGGGCCTGGTTTGCCGCTGTCGATTCCCGCCGAAGCGACGATTCTGCTGGCGCGCCCGCTGATCAAACCGGGTACCAGCGTCCAGCCAGCGCGGCCCCAAGGCTGGCCCTTCAAATTGCAATGGGTGCAATTGTCCTCGTCCGGCATCGATACTTATCCCGACTGGTTGTTCGAGGTGCCCAAGGTATCTTCAGCGCGTGGCACTTCGTCGGTGGCGGTGGCGGAGTTTGCTCTGGCGGCGATTTTTGCGGGGGCCAAGAACTTTCCGCAGGTGTGGATCAAGGACGTATCGCAGTGGCAGCGCTTCACTTTGCAACTGGTCAGCGGCAGCGTGTTGGGTATCGTCGGTTTCGGGGCGATCGGCAGTGCGCTGGCCACTCGGGCGTTGGCGTTGGGCATCAAGGTGATTGCGCTGAATCGCTCGGGTAAACCATTTGATGTGCAGGGCGTGGAACGGGCGCCGAGCCTGCAAGCGTTGTTTGCCGAATCCGACCATGTGGTTCTGGCTGCGCCCGCGACCGGCGGCACCCGGCATTTGGTCGATAGCGAACTGCTGCGCCACGCCAAGCCCGGCCTGCACCTGATCAACATTGCCCGTGGCAGCCTGCTCGACGAACCCGCGCTGATCGCTGCGCTGGACCAGGGGCTGATTGCCAGTGCGACTCT
Organism: Pseudomonas sp. DSP3-2-3; assembly: GCF_049898225.1. Taxonomy (NCBI): domain Bacteria; kingdom Pseudomonadati; phylum Pseudomonadota; class Gammaproteobacteria; order Pseudomonadales; family Pseudomonadaceae; genus Pseudomonas; species Pseudomonas sp. DSP3-2-3. The sequence continues at coordinate 113,703 of NZ_JAFCXH010000005.1, forward strand.
GGATGTCAGCCAGATCGAACCCACTCCGGCGGATCACCCGTTCTACGCCCATCCGCAAATCAGATTGTCACCCCACGTTTCCCCGGCGACGAGCGATCTGTGGGGCAACATCATCGAACAGTTCGTCGACAACCTGCGCCGCTTCCATCAGGACGATCCGTTGACGCAAGAGGTGGATTTTCAAAGGGGTTACTGACCACTCTGACAATCTCTGTGGGAGCTTCCGAGCTCTGCGAGGCTGCGATGGCGGTTTGCCTGACACACTGCTTCGCGGCCGTCGTGACCTCCGAACGCTCCCACAAAAAATGCCTTTCATATCAGCGCGATCAAACCGCCAACTGCACCGCGCGATCATCCAGCACATTCGCCACGGCTTGCAGGATCGGTTCGGCCTCGGTGCGTACCAGCCAGTCCGGGCTGACATCGGCAAAGATCACTTGTCCGTGGCCGTCGACCACTACCACCGTCGGCTGTGGTAATTCCCAGGTGCCAGTCCCGGTGACTTCGCCGATCCCGTTACCTTTGCTTAACGAGGCGGCGCGCGAGGCTTCGTCGAAGCTGTAGAGAATCCCCAGCTGCCGAGCGAGCACATTGTCGGTATCCGTGGCGACTTCAAACTCCAGACCATGCCGCTGCTTGATCTCGATAAGGCGCTCTGGAACTTGCGGGCTCACGGCAACCAACGGCACGCCGAGGGCCTGCAGTTTGGGGAACAGCTGGCGCTGGTAATAGGGCAGGGCAATGTTGCAGGCCGGGCAACCGGCGAAGCGGAAGAAAATCAGCACGGCCGCGCCGTAAGCGGTGAGCTGATCGCGGCTGAAGGTCCCGCCTTCAACGTTCTGCAGCTGGAAATCCGGTGCCTGATCGCCAATCCGCACGAAGCGCGCATGCTTTGCGGCATTCACCAGCGTCTGGCGTTGGTCGATATTGACCTGCAAGGCGTCTGGCGCCCAGTTGGTCAGGCGTTCGCTGTGCAGATTGGCCAGCAATTGGTTCAGTGATTCGCTCATGGGAATTCCTGTGATTAGAAGTTGTAGGCCAGACGTGTGTAGTAATAAGAACCGCCGAAACCGAACGGCGAGAACTGGCCGTATTTGTAAGCGCCGCCCCAATCGCTGATGCCTTTCTTGTCCGGGTAGACGTTGAACAGGTTGTTCGCGCCCAGGGCCAGGGTCAGGCTTTTGGTCAGGGCGTAGGCGACGTCCAGATCGGTGATCCATTTCGCCGAATAGGTGCGATCGTTGACCGGATTGTTGTCGCCTTCGGTGTAGCTGCCGAAACGGGTCACAGCCAGATTCAGGTCGTAGTCGACGACCTTCCAGCTGGAGGCCAGAATCAGTTTCGATTGCGGCGTGGCGACGGTCAGGTCCTTTTGCAGGCGTCGATCAAACAGCTGGTATTGCGAGCCGAGGCCGGTGAGTGCGGCCGGGTTGGCCTGCAGTTTCTCGATCTTGGTCTGGTTCCAGTTGTAGGCCGCGCTCCAGCGCACCTGGCCGTATTTGCCGAGGTTCTGCCGGAACTCGTTGACCACATCGACGCCACGGGTGCGGGTGTCCACGGCGTTGGTGTAGTACTGCGCGTACAGCGAGGGCGACAGGCCGTTGGCGGCAAGGATTTGCGACACCGCGCTGCCACCCAGCAGGCTGGTGGAAACAATGCGGTCGCGAATTGCGATCTGATAGAAATCCGTGGTCAGGCGATAATTGTCGGTGGGTTCGAAGGTCACGCCGAAGCTGTAGTTGAGGGATTTTTCCGGCTTCAGCTGTTCTGCGCCCAAGGCCTTGGCTTCGGCGCTGTCTACCGGCAGCACCTTGACCGGCACCGAGACTTGCTGACCGTTGACCACGCCCGCCGAGGTGAAGGTTGAGGAGGCATAGATAGTCTGCGCCAGCGACGGCGCGCGAAAACCGTTGTTGACCGTGCCGCGCAAGGCCAGGCCGGGCAGGATTTCATAGCGCGTCGAGAACTTGCCGCTCCAGGTGCTGCCGATGTCCTGGGTGTAATGCTCGTAGCGACCGGCCACGCCCACGTACCATTTGTCCGTCACGTCCAGGCCCAGGTCAAAATAACTGGCGACGTTGTTGCGGCTGATGCTGCCGGCATCGGCGGTGCTGGTGCCGTTATAGGAGGCCAATCCCGGCAACGGAGTCTGGCCGGCAAACGGGCCGCTGGGCAGGACGTAATTGCCCGGTGTATAGCTGGCGTAATCCCCGGCTTCGATTTCAAAGCGCTCGAAGCGGTGCTCGAAGCCGAACGCCGCTTGCAGCGGGTTTTTCATGCCGATGTCGAAACTACGATTGAAGTCCAGGTTGTTGGTCCACTGATCGAAGATCTGCGACGCCAGGTTGAACGAGGTAGGGCTGGTCGGCCCCCATGACGGATTGATCGTGTTGTTTGCATTGAGCGTCGAGTCGTCCTCGCCCCAGGTGGAACTTGCATCATAATTCCAGCCGCCCACTTCACCTTTGAAGCCACCGGCAATCTGGAAATCCTTGGTGCGGTTGCGGCGTTGCGCGTGGATACCGTCCGGGTACGGCGTGGCCGGATCGCCCGCCAGCGAGGTGATTTCGTTGGGCCGGTAATTGCCGGTGACTTTGGTGGTTTCCATGTGGCTGAAGGTCGAGAACGAATAGAACTTCAGGTCGTCCTGTAGCGGGATTTCCAGGTTATAGCTGCCATTGGTGACCTTCTCGCGGCCCAATCCGTAACTCGGGTTCCAGCCGTGGCGATTGACGGTCTGGTCACGGCTGTCAGGTCTGCCGGCTAAGCCATACAAATTGCCGGTGGCGCTGCCGGAGCGGCTGAAGGGTTCCTGCACCTTGCTGTCCAGCGCCAGATTGAGGAAGCCGTCGTTGGGCAGCGGCAAGCCGTAGTTGAAGGTCTGGTGAGTGGTGTCGCCGTCGCCGCTGCCATAGCGGCCGAAGCTGGTTTGCGCGCTGCCGCCGTTGTCACTTTCCTTGAGGATGATATTGATCACCCCGGCGATGGCGTCCGAACCGTATTGGGCTGACGCGCCGTCGCGCAGCACCTCGATATGGTCCACAGCAGAAACCGGGATCAGATCGAGGTTGACCGGCACCGCCGCCGTGCCAATCCGCGCCAGATTATTGATCAGCGCGGTGTTGTGGCGGCGCTTGCCGTTGACCAGCACCAGCACCTGATCCCCGGACAATCCGCGCATGGTCACGCCGCGCACCGACCATGAAGTGCCGCCGCCGTTGATGGCCGGCAGGTTGAACGATGGCAGCAAACGCGCCAGCAATTCCTTGAGGCCCACCTTGCCACTGGCCTGCAGTTGCTCGGCGCTGATCACATCAATGGGCGAAGGACTGTCGGCCACGGTCCGCGCCTGACCGCCGCGATTGCCGGTAACCACCACGGTGTTCAGTGTCTGGTCGTCGCTGGGCTTGCTTTCACTGTTTGCGGCCTGCACCTGAATGCTGCTGGCGAGCAGGCTCAGCGCTGCGTAGGCCATGTACTCGTTGTTCTTTCGGGGTTTGATGTTTTGCATGTCTACCGCTTCCTTGAAAAACCCTGGTACTGCCGCTTTCGCGCACTGAGACCGTTGGAGCGAGGCTTGCCCGCGAAGAGGCCGGCTACATCGCCTTCGCTGGCAAGTCGGAACGCCGCTCGCTCGCCCCAACGGGTTCACATCAATCTGGATGGTTGTGTGTTCAGCCCTGAGCCGTACGTCGCACGCGGTGGGGAATGTCGTCGTCGGCAATCAGCACCCGTTCCATGCGGCGCGGGTAGTCGCCGTAGTTGTAGACCGGGTAGTGCAGGGTGGCGCGGTTGTCCCAGAAGGCGATGGAGTGCGGGCGCCACTTGAAGCGCACCTGATGTTCCGGCTTGTTGAATTCCTGATGCAGGCGCTCGATCAACTGCTTGCTGCGCGCGGGCTCCCAACCGATGATCGACGGGTTCTGCGAGAAGTTGATGAACAGGCTGTCTTCCCCGGTTTCCGGATGCGTGCGCACCAGCGGATGGGCGAGGATCGGGTAGTGATAGCCCACGGCATCGAGGGATTTCTTGAAGTCGTGGACCACTTGCAGCGTGTCGATTTCCTCACGCAAGGCCTCCGGCAAGGCGCGATACACCGCCCCGGCATCTGCCCAGACGGTATCGCCGCCCACTGGCGGCAAATCCACTGCGCGCAGAATCGCGCCGAACGTCGGCTTCAACAGCCAGCTGGTATCGGTGTGCCAACGACCGGTGGTGTTGGGGCCATACAGCTGGCGCGCATCCTTGGCTTCAATCAGGTGGGCGAAGGGTTTACTGGTGTCGTTCTGCTGCGTGGTGGGATGCACATACAGTTCGCCGAACTCTCGCGCGAAGGCGATTTGCTGCGCCGAATCGATGTCCTGATCGCGGAAGAAAATCACTTTGTGTTCCAACAGCAGCGCGCGGATTTCATCGCGTTGCGCTGCTGTAATCGGCTGGCGCAAATCGACACCGGAAATTTCCGCGCCGATGGTAGGCTCCAGGCGATTGACCTGCAGCGAGCGGACAATCTGCAGTGGTGTGGCTGGGTGATCATGCTTTGGCTGAGCGGGCTTTTCGAGGGCTGCGGACATGGCGATGGAACCTCTCTTTGTTGTTGATGGTTAACCTCCGCCTGGAGAGGGGTCGGGTAGGGAAGTCTGGTGGTGCGGGAGTGAGGCCGGTTATGGATGATGCCGACGATGAAAACATATAAGCATAATGATTCTAGTTAATATGCTATTTTTTAATGATTAGGTTATAACGAAAATGCATTTGACGTTAAAATGCTCAATAAACAAATTTTATAATTAGCTTAGATTAAAATGTACTTTTTAAATGTTTTCTTATGCGCTTAGGCTACTTCAATACGTCTTTGACCCTTTGGAGCCAAGCCATGAGCAACGTCAGCGCATTACCTGTCCAACCTAACGTTACGGGTTCCGGGAGCGTGCGTGAGCGCGTCACGCCGGAAGAGTGGGAGGTGCGTGTCAAGCTGGCGGCGGCCTATCGCCTGGCGGCGCAAAAGCGCTGGACCGACCATATCTACACGCACTTTTCCGCACGCGTGCCCGGCGCCGAAGAGCATTTCCTGATCAACGCCTTCGGTCTGCTGTTCGATGAAATCAGCGCCTCGAATCTGGTCAAGGTCGATATCGACGGCACCATCGTCGACGATCCCACCGGCCTGGGCATCAACTACGCCGGCTACGTCATCCACAGCGCGATTCACGCCGCACGTCACGATCTGGTCGCTGTTCTGCATACCCACACTCGCGATGGCATCGCGGTTTCTGCACAGAAGGGCGGGTTGTTGCCGATTTCCCAGCACTCGCTGGGTTTCTCCGGGCGCATTGCTTATCACGGCTATGAAGGCGTGGCGCTGGACCTGGATGAGCGCGAGCGACTGGTGGCGGATCTGGGCGACAAGAGCGTGATGATCCTGCGTAACCATGGCCTGCTGACCGGCGGGGTCAGCGTCGAACACGCGTTTCAGCAACTGCATCGCCTGGAATACGCCTGCAACATTCAAATCGCCGCACAGTCTGCCGGCAACGCTGAACTGATCTATCCACCTGCCGAAGTCGTCGCCAAGGTCGAAGAGCAAGCCAAAGTATTTTCCAATGGCCACGGGCCGGGTGTTGCCCGGCACTGGAACGCGCTGATTCGCGAGCTTGAGCGCACCGACACTTCTTACAAGGAGTAACCGGGGCTTTTCGCAGCCAATCGTTTATGGGTCTGGCCCGCGTATTTTCAGGAAGACATCGATGTCTGCAAAACCATCGGGTCGACGCTTTCCCCGCCACCCCGCTGGCTTTTCCGTGGGGTTGATCACGGCGCCAGCCATGCGGTTGAAACCGCGCAGCCTGTTCAGGAGCACCCGCGCCGGTTTGCCAGCGTTCGCTGATTCACTACGGCGCAGTCGGGTGAGCGGCTGCGCCAGAACGTCATACACCTTTAATCAAGGCCTCCAGATCTCCACATCCTTTGCATCAACTGCCTTGGGCAGCAGGCCGGCGGCAAAGAATGCGTCGGCGATTTTCTGTTGCTCGCCCAGTTGCCCGGCCTTGACCGGTTGCACATCGTAGCTGCGATGCTGGTTGGCGATCTCTACGGTTTCTGCATCCAGATTGCCCCACAGCGGGCCGAGCAACTGTGCCGCATCATGTGGATTATTCTTCACCCAACTACCGGCTTGTTGCAGTTGCGCATAGACCAGTTTCAGTACTTGCGGATGCGCTTTGGCGTAACTGGTGCTGGTCAAGTAATAGCGCTTGTACGTCGCCAGGCCCTTGCCATCAGCCAGCGTGCGCGTCGGTAATTGACGCTGCACGCTGGTCAGGAAGGGTTCCCAGGTCACCCAGGCATCAACCTTGTTGTTCTCGAAAGCTGCGCGGCCATCGGCGGGTGTCAGGTACGCCGGCTGGATATCGGAGAATTTCAAGCCAGCCTTTTGCAGCGCGGCAATCAGCAGATAGTGGCTGCCAGCAGCCTTGGTCACCGCGACTTTCTTGCCTTTGAGGTCTGCGAGCTGCTGCAGCGGCGAATCCTTGTGCACGACAATCGCCTGGGCGGAAGGCGACGGGGTTTCTTCAGCGAAGTACGTCAGTTTGGCCTGCGCTGCCTGGGCGAAGATCGGCACGGTATCGGCTACGTCGGCGCTGATGTCGACGTTGCCGATATTCAGGGATTCCAGCAGTGGCAAACCACTCGGGAACTCATGCCAGCTCACGGCGATATTTTCCTTGGCCAGGGTTTTTTCCAGCGTGCCCTGGGTCTTCAGAATGGTAATCAGCGTCGATGATTTTTGATAACCGATGCGCAGGGTTTCCTGAGCCTGGGCGGGCAACATCAACGACCAGGCCACGGCAACGGCAAGACCGGCCAACAGCGGCCGGCGAAGAATGGAGCGACTTTTCTGGATGGGTCTGGACATGGCGTACTCGGGTGTGGGTTAGAGGTAAGGTTGCAAATGGATTTTTTTTGGAGCGAGGCTTGCCCGCGAAAAACGATAGCGCGGTGGATCTGGACCACTGAGGCGCCTGGTTCGCGGGCAAGTCGGAACGCCGCCCGCTCGCTCCAACGGGATTCGGTTTCAAATCACATGTGCATGCTGCAACTGGGTCAGCGCGGCGGCTTTCAGGCTTGCCAGCAGCGGGTCGCGGCGGTCCCGTGGATGGGGCAAATCGACCGGCAATTCCTCGCGGATGCTGCTCGGCCGATTGCCCATCACCAGCACGCGATCACTCAGGTACAACGCTTCATCAACGTCATGAGTGACCAGCAGCAGCCCTGATTCGGTGGCGAGCAACTGTGCCAGTTCATCGGGATGCTTGACCGACCATTCCCGGGCCTTTTCGTAGGCGCTCAATACGGTCTCGATAGTTTTCGGGTGCTCCTGGGCATATTTCTCGGTGACGCTGACCACGCCATAGCTGTTGAAGTCGGTGTTGCGATACAGCAAGCGCGAACCGGCCTGCACCTGACTCGCGGCCATATGCGGATCAAGCCCGGCCCAGGCGTCGACATCGCCTTTTTCCAGCGCAGTGCGGCCATCCGGATGCTGCAGGTGCACTAGCTCGACGTCATCCTTGCTCAAGCCGGCCTTTTGCAGGCTGCGCAGGGTAAACAGGTAAGGATCGGTGCCCTTGGTGGCGGCGATTTTCTTGCCCTTCAGATCGGCCACGGTTTTGTACGGCGAATCCTTGCGGACCACCAAAGCGGTCCATTCCGCGCGACTGTAGACATACACCGACTTGATCGGGCTGCCGTTGGCGCGGTTCAACACTGCGGCCAGGCTTGCTGACGAAGCAAAGTCGACGCCGCCACTGTTCAGGTATTCCAGCGAGCGGTTGCTGCCCTGACTCAATACCCAGCCAACCCTGGTTTGCGGCAATGCCTGCTCCAGCCAGCCGAAGTGCTTGAGCACCAGACTCACTGGCGAGTAATAGGCGTAATCGAGATGGACCTCAGCGGGCGTGCTTTCGGCTGCCAGAGCCCAGGATTGCAAGCCGATGGCAAGCGCGCAGGCACTCAACAGGTAGCGGGCGCCGGGGAACGGAAATCGAATGGGATTTTTCATCGGATGGTTCTCTCGTGGATGCAAGCCAGGCAAGGGCGATAACGTTGTTTTCTTATTCGGAAATTCGCAGTGAGTAGCTGCATTGCCTGCATAAATGGAATAATGCAGGCTCTGTGCCACATGCTGGAGGGCAACGGTTTCAACGAGCGAGCAGCCGATGGGCGGGGGTGAGCTGTGTGCTGGTGAGGCAATCTGTTGCGCTGCTGTTGCTGGGTGAACACTCGGCGGATTGCCTAACAAATTTATATATGCATTTTAGGAATAAAAACATAGTTATTCATTCCTTGTAGATGTCGATGAGCTCGCGCACCTTATGTGCAACATCCAGTCAATTCCCGAAGGAAGAATCACATGACCATCAAGGCAATCAACGTTCGCAACCAGTTCAAAGGTGTCATCAGCGCCATCGTCGAAGGCCAGGTGGTTTCGGAAATCGACGTGCAAACCGCGTCGGGCATCGTCACTTCGGTCATCACCACCCGTTCCGTGCATGACCTTGAATTGAAGATCGGCAGCGAAGTCATTGCCTTCGTCAAATCCACTGAAGTGTCAATTGCCAAGCTCTGAGCCCCGGCGGTTGGAGGGCGACAGCACAATCCAGGGTTAGGCCATTTCTCTGTGGGAGAGGACTTGTCCTCGATGGCCGTTATGCAGCGCTGCATGTGGGGCAGGCGGATCAGGGTCGTCTGGGCGGGCTTTCGAGGACAAGTCCTCTCCCACAAAAGCCCTTGCGCCGGATAGCCAGCTATCTCTGATCAGAGAATCTCCAACGAACCTCTATTTACAAATAAAGAGAGCGGCCTTAGCCGCTCTTTTTGTTTGTGCTGTGATCAAGCCACCCGTTCTTGCGCCTCGCGCTCGCGCTGAGCAACCAGTTCGCGGGTCAGCGGGATGAGTTTCTTGCCATAGTCTATGGCGTCGTCCAGTGGGTCAAAACCACGAATCAGGAAGGTGGTGATGCCCAGGTCGTAATAGTCGAGCAAAGCCTCGGCCACTTGTTCCGGCGTGCCCACCAGGGAAGTCGAGTTACCTTGCGCACCCAGCAGGCCAGCGATGCCGGTCCACAGGCGTTTGTCCAGACGCGAGCCTTGCGCGGCGGCAGCGAGCAGGCGGCGTGAGCCTTCGTTGGGCGGTTCGCGGCGCACGAAACCATTGGCCTGCGCGATGGCCGTGGCTTTCTGCAAAATGCTGTCGGCACGGGCCCAGGCTTGTTCTTCGGTGTCGGCCAGGATCGGCCGCAGCGACAGGCTGAAACGCACGGTACGCCCGTGTTTGGCCGCCTCATCACGCACTTGCTTGACGACCGAACGCACCTGATCGTAAGTCTCGCCCCACAGCGCATACACGTCGGCATGCTTGCCGGCCACGGCGATGGCGGCAGGCGATGAACCGCCGAAATACACCGGGATATGCGGCTGTTGCGGAGATTTCACCAGCGAATGCGCGCCTTCGAACTGGTAGTACTCGCCTTGATGATCGAAAGGTTTTTCGCTGGTCCATTCCTGACGCACGATGCCCAGATATTCATCAGTACGCGCGTAACGTTCGTCCTTGCCGATGTGACTGCCGTCGGCACGCAGTTCTTTGTCATCGCCGCCGGTAATGATGTGAATCGCGGTGCGGCCGCCGTTGAATACGTCCAGGGTCGCGAACTGCCGGGCAGCCACGGTCGGCGAGATGAAGCCGGGACGGTGGGCGATCAGAAACTTGAGTTTGGTGGTGACGCTGGAGGCATGTGCCGCAACAAATGCGCTGTCCGGACTATTGGAGTGGTAAGCCACCAACGCACGGTCGAAACCGGCGTCTTCGTGAGCCTTGGCAACCTTGGCGACATATTCGGGCTGGATGGTCGGGCCGCTGCGCGGGTGAATCTCCGATCCCGGTTGGGTAGCGATGTAGCCGATGAATTCGATGGTCATGAAGAACGTTCCTTACAGGTTCATGAATGGGGTTCAAGGCAGCGTCCGGACGATGAAAAACCTGAGCGTCCGAATCCATGGCTACAACATATGGACATGAGGGCTTGGTGTGAAATTCTATTATCTTCTAAGGTAATTATAAAAAATCCGCATTTTATGATCGTCGTTTATAGTGCAGCGAAGCCCGATTGCGGTTTGCGCAGCAGCTGCGCCGGGCCCACCTCGGCTACAGAGCACACGCCAAGCATGGCCATGTCCCGAGACACTTCGTTGGCGAGCAGGTCAATGGCGTGGGCAATCCCTTCCTGGCCGGCCACGGCACCGGCAAAGGCGAACGGACGACCAACAAAGACAAAGCGTGCGCCCAGCGCCAGTGCCTTGAGCACATCGGTGCCGCGCCGGACGCCGCTGTCGAGCATCACCGGAATATTCGGGCAGGCCTTCACGATGCCGGGCAAGACATGCAGCGGGGCGACCGCGCCGTCCAGTTGTCGGCCGCCATGGTTGGAGACGATGATCCCGTCGGCGCCGTGCTCGCAGGCTTTGATCGCATCGTCTTTATGCAGAATCCCCTTGATCACCAGCGTGCCCGGCCAAAGGCTGCGAACCAGCTGCAGATGCGCCCAGCTCAGATGGCCGCGATTGGCAAAGGTCCGGCCAACGGTCGAGGACATGATCGGCGGGCCACGGTGTGCGTAGTTGTTCTCGAAATGCGGCATGCCGTGCTTGAGCAGTGTCTTCAGGAACGTGCCGAACAGCCATTTCGGATGGGTGATGCCATCCCAGGCCAGCCGAATACCGGGCCGCAACGGCGTGGAGAAACCGGCGCGCACGTTGTTCTCGCGATTGGCCTGGACCGGTGTGTCGACGGTAATCACCAGGGTTTTGAAACCCGCCGTTTGCGCACGCTGCACCAGCGCGATGATATTCGCCTCGTCGCCCGGCAGATAAGCCTGGAACCAGGCCTGCGGATTGGCTTTGACGACGTCCTCAAGCGGGATCAAGGACGATCCGCTCATGATCATCGGGATGTTCGCTGCGGCGGCGGCCTGGGTCAGGATCAGGTCGCCGCGATAGGCATACAGCGCGCTGATGCCCATCGGTGCGATACCGAAGGGCGAGCTGAACGACTGGCCAAACAGCTCCGTGGTCTGGCTGCGTCGGGAAATGTCCACCAGCGAGCGGGTAACGAACGCATAGTCCTTGAACGCCTCGCGGTTCCAGGCCAGCGACTGATTGTCTTCGGCCGCGCCCGCCACATAGCCAAAGATGGGCCGCGGCAGATGTTTTTCAGCAGCGGCTTCGAAGTCATCCAGGCGCAACACGGATTTCAATCGTCGAGCGCTGGCGGCGGTGGGTCTGGAGCGCTGTTGTACTTCCACTGTGGGGGACAATTGCATGCGGTTCTCGTCATTGATCAAGAGAAGGATTCTTTGGCGGGTGCGATTGCAGTGGGGTGTCAGGTGTCGATCTGAGTCTGTTCAGATCGGGACATCGCCCAGAATAGTCGCGCGATGCATGACTCGCCGCTGCGGGCGGTAGTCGTCCACCGCGTAATGCTGGGTCACACGGTTGTCCCAGAACGCTATGTCATTGACCTGCCAGCACCAGCGCAAGGTAAATTCCGGGCGCGTGGCGTGGCTGAACAGCAGCGCCAGGATTGCGGTGCTTTCCGTGTCGCTCAGTTCGTTGATGCGGGTGGTGAAGCCTTCGTTGACGAACAGCGATTTGCGCCCGCTGACCGGATGCGTGCGAATCACCGGATGGGAAAGCGGCGGATATTGGCGGCGCGTGGCCTCCCAGCGCGCGATGTCCTCAGCGTTGGTGCCGAAGCGCTCCAGCGGGAAGGAGCGCGTGAAATCATGAGTCGCGGTCAAACCCTGCAACAGCGTCTGCAACGGTTTGGACAGCGCTTCGTAAGCCGCGATGCCGCTGGCCCACAAGGTATCGCCGCCATAGTCCGGCAACTGTCGGGCGCTGAGCACCGCGCCCAGCGCCGGAGTCGGCAGGAACGTCACGTCGGTGTGCCAGACGGCGTTGTCGCGCACGTCAGTTACCGCTGTGTCGAGGATCAACACTTCGGGCTGTTCCGGCACATTCGGGTAAATCGGATGAATATGCAGCTCGCCGAATCGGGCGGCAAAGGCCGCATGCTGCCGTGGCGTCAGCGGCTGATCGCGGAAGAACAACACCTGATGATCAAGCAATGCCTGCTCGATGGCGTTGCGCTGGTCGGTGCTCAGTTCCTGGCTCAGGTCGACGCCACTGATCTGCGCGCCGAGGGCCGGGGTGATGGGGGAGATGTGCAGGGTCATAGTTGGAACTCAGATTTTCTGTGTGGGACCGGATTTATCCGGGAAGGCGTCGTTCTGCCCAGCGAAATTGGGCGCGAGTGCCGGCCTCTTCCCGGATGAATCCGGTCCCACGGTTGAATAGCGTTTCAATTCAGAGGTGGATTCGCCTGATCGCCCGTTGCAATCAATGACTCTGCCCATGCCACGGCACCAGCTTGCGTTGCAGGGCGCGCAGGCCCATTTCCATGGCGAAGGCGATCAGGGCGATGACCAGGATGCCCAGCACCACCACATCAGTGACTAGAAATTGCGCCGCCGATTGCACCATGAAGCCCAGCCCGCTGGTGGCGGCGATCAGTTCGGCTGCCACCAGCGTCGACCAGCCAACACCCAGGCCGATTCGCACACCGGTGAGGATTTCCGGCAGCGCGCTGGGCAGGATGACGTGGCGAATCAGTTGCCAGCGCGTCGCCCCAAGGGATTGCGCGGCGCGCAGTTTGGTCGGGTCCACGGTGCGGACGCCGGTGGCGGTGGAAATCGCAATAGGGGCGAAGATCGCCAGGTAAATCAGCAACACTTTGGAAAACTCGCCAATGCCGCACCAGATCACGATCAAGGGCAGATAGGCGAGGGGCGGAATCGGTCGGTAGAACTCGATCAACGGGTCGAAAATCCCTCGGGCGATGCGGTTATGGCCGATAGCGATGCCGACCGGAATCGCCGTCAAAACCGCAATCACCAATGCCAGGCCGATGCGTTGCAGGCTGGCACCCAAGTGCTGCCAGAGCGTCGAGTCCATGTAGCCTTTGGTCATCAGCAGCCAGCCTTTTTCCAGCACGGCGGAAGGCGGCGGCAGAAACAATGGGTCGATCCATTGACCCGCAGTGGCGGCCCACCAGGCAGTCAGCAACGCGATCAAGGTCAGCACGCTGATCGAGCGGGTGCTCAGTTGCCAGGGCAGAGCAGCGCCAGCGGGCTCGGCAGCTTTGCGGGCAGGGTTGCTCAATTCATAGCTCTTCATGTGCGTTGCTCCCGAGTGATGCCCCGTTGGGAGAACACACTGGCCAGCACATGTTCGCGGGTGTCGATAAAGCGCGGATCGGATTTGATCGCCCGCGCCGATTCGCCCGCCGCATACCGCTGGCCGAAATCCAGGTGCAGGCGCTCGGCGATGTGTCCGGGGTTGGGCGCCAGCAGGATCAGGTCGGTGGCGAGGAACACCGCTTCTTCGATGTCGTGGGTAATCAGGAACACGGGTTTGGCGGTACGTTGCCAGACTTGCAGCAGCAACTCCTGCATCTGTTCCCGGGTGAAGGCGTCCAGCGCGCCGAAAGGTTCATCCATCAGCAGAACCCGAGGATCCGCCGCCAATGCCCGCGCCAGTCCGACGCGTTGTTTCTGGCCGCCGGACAGCTGCCAGATGCGCCGCTGGTCAAACCCGGCAAGATCGACCAACGCCAGCATTTCCCGCGCCTTCGCTTCGCGCTCGGTGCGCGGCACGCCCGCCAGCTCCAGGCCGAAGGCAACGTTGGTCAGCACGTCTTGCCAGGGCAACAACGCATCGTCCTGAAAGACCACGCCGCGTTCGGCGCTCGGGCCGTTGACCGCAACGCCGTCCAGCGTGATCTGGCCGGCGCTGGGGCTGACGAAACCGGCGATCAGGTTGAGCAACGAGGTCTTGCCGCTGCCCGAAGGGCCGAGCGCTACCAGCAACTGTTGCGGCCCCAGACTCAGGGAAATGTCCGCCAGCACCGGCTCGGTCGCACCGGGATACTGTGCGCTGATACGCTCCAGTTTGAGCAAGGCCATCGTTGATTCTCCTGTAATGGCTTGGCTTACTGGGTGACGAATTTGGCGCTGACGTAGGGGGCGTAGTCGGCCAATACCGCGTCGACCTTGCCTTGTTCCTTGAGGAACACCGCAGTTTTGGTCACCGCTTCAATGGTCGGCGCGCCGAGCAGTGCGGCTTGATCTGCAGCCAGTGGATACACATTGCCTTGCAGCAGCGCGGGCACATCCGCAGCCTTGGCACCGGACAGATTCACGACCTTGTCGACGTTACTGCTGTTCGCCAGCCAGGCGGCCGGGTCTTTGCGGTAACTGGCGTAGGCGTCCAGCGTGACCTTGGCGAAGGCCTTGACGATTTCCGGGTGCTTGTCGGCGAAATCCTTGCGCACGATCCAGGCGTCGAACGTCGGTGCGCCGACTTTGGCCAGTTCGCCGGAGGTGATCAGCACTTTGCCGGTTTCCTTGGCGACGCCCAAGGCTGGGTCCCAGACGTAGGTCGCGTCGATATCGCCACGTTTCCAGGCGGCGGCAATCGCGGGCGGTGCGAGGTTGAGAATGGTGACTTTCGCCGGATCGATCTTCCAATACTTGAGCGCTGCCAGCAGGCTGTAATGACCGGTCGAAACGAATGGCACGGCGATTTTCTTGCCGATCAGGTCTTGTGGCGCATTGATCCCCGAACCGTTGCGAGCGACCAACGCTTCAGCAGCGCCGATCTGGGTCGCGATCAAAAAGGTTTCAACCGGCAGCTTGCGGGTTGCAGCGGCGGTCAGCGGGCTGGAGCCGAGGTAGCCAATTTGCACGTCGCCCGACGCAATGGCGGTAATCACATCCGCGCCATTCTCGAACTTGCGCCAGGCAATTTTTGAGTCAGTGGCTTTTTCATAAGCGTTGTCGGCCTGGGCGACTTTGGCCGGGTCGACCGTAGTCTGGTAGGCGACCGTGAAGTCCGCCGCCTGAGCCAGATATGAAGCGCCAGTCAATGACAGGACCACCAGAAGGCGAGTAGAAAAGTGCAGTTTCATCATGAAGCTCCGAATCAGGCGGGCCGAGGACTGGCTGAAACAGAGACTAAATGATCTAAGAAATTGTAAATAAATAACTTATTCGCATTAGCTTATGAGCGAATCTGCTGACTCATTCCGGCGTGCAACAGCCGGTCTGGCCCGTTATTCCGGCTTGTTCCATACCGCCTTGCTGATGTCGATCTGCTTGGGCAGCAGCTTGTTCTGATAGAACAGATCGGCTGTGGCTTGCTGCGCAGCAATGATTTTTTCATCGATGGGCAGGATCGGCGAAGGCGGGCGGTTATCGACGTAGCGGGCGATAACCGCCTCGGGCAAGCCCATGGAGCGGGTTAGCAGTTGCAGGCTGGGTTCACGCTGGGTGCGCGTCAGAGCTTCCGCTTCGGTCAGCTCGGCCAGCAGCGCGTGGATAAAATGCGCGTTATTGTTGGCGTAGTCGCGCCGCGCCGTGTACACCGGTCCGGACAGCCCGAGGCCTGCGCCGTCGGCCAGCAACCGCGTGTGACCTTCGCTCAGGGCCAGCGACGCGTAAGGATCCCAGATCGCCCAGGCGTCGACGCTGCCTTGCTCGAAAGCGGCGCGGGCGTCAGCCGGGGTGAGGTAGACCGGCTGAATGTCTTTGTAGCTCAGGCCAGCCTTGTTCAGCGCCCGCAGCAGCACGTTGTGGGAGCTTGAGCCTTTCTGAAAGGCGACCTTCTTGCCTTTCAGCTCTGCAACGCTGTGCAACGGGCTGTCCTGGCGCACGAGGATGGTTTCTGCCGCCGGTTTGGCCGGTTCGGCGCCGATATACACCAGATCTGCCCCGGCGGCCTGTGCGAACAACGGCGGAATATCCCCGGTGGAACCGACATCCAGGGCGCCGATATTCAGTGCTTCTAGCATTTGCGGGCCGGCCGGAAATTCGATCCATTGCACCTGAGTGCTGGCGAAGCGTTTCTCCAGCAGGCCGTGTTCCTTGGCCAGCACCAAAGCGATGGAGCCTTTCTGATAGCCGATGCGCAGGGTTTGCGGGTCGGCGGCCAGGGCGCAGTTTGCCGCTGCCAGGCCGATCAAGGCGGCAAAAAATAGGGTGATGGGTTTCATCTGTTCTCTTTATTTAACTATGTATTGATGAGGATCGTCGTGGGACCGGATTTATCCGGGAAGAGGCCGGTTCATTCACTGTATTTTCGTTGTCAGAAATGCCGCCTTCCCGGATAAATCCGGTCCCACTGGGTTCGTTCCCAGCCTCATTCAGCCGAAGACGGTTTTTCCCAGAGGTTGATGCCGCCTTCCACCGCAAACCGGTCGATCTCGGCCAGTTCTTGCGGGCTGAAATCGAGATTTTTCAATGCCTCGACGTTCTCGACGATCTGTTCCGGCCGACTCGCACCAATCAACGCCGAGGTCACGCGCGGGTCGCGCAGGGTCCAGGCCAGGGCCATTTGCGCCAGGCTCTGGCCGCGTCGCTTGGCGATGTCATTCAGCGCCAGCACGTGCTCAAGGTTTTCCTCCGACAAATGTGCCGCCTGCAACGAGCCACCGCCGGGACGATTGATCCGCGCGTTCTCGGGAATGCCGTTCAGGTATTTGTCGGTGAGTAAGCCCTGGGCCAGCGCGGTGAAGGCGATCACGCCCGCGCCGAGTTCTTCGGTGGCGTCCAGCAAGTCTTTTTCGATCCAGCGATTGAGCAGGTTGTAGGCCGGTTGATGGATCAACAGCGGTACTTTCCATTCTTTGAGCAGCGCCGCCATCTCTCGGGTTTTGCTGCCGGAATAGGACGACAGACCGATATACAACGCCTTGCCTTGCTGCACCGCCGTGGCCAGTGCGCTGGCGGTTTCTTCCAGCGGCGTATGCGGGTCGAATCGATGTGAATAAAAGATATCCACGTAGTCCAGGTCCATGCGTTGCAGGCTTTGATCGAGGCTGGCCAGCACGTACTTGCGCGAACCGCCGCCCTGACCATAAGGCCCCGGCCACATGTCCCAACCGGCTTTGGTGGAGATGATCAGCTCGTCGCGATATCGGGCGAAATCTTCTCGCAACAAACGCCCGAAATTGACCTCGGCGCTGCCATACGGCGGGCCATAGTTGTTGGCGAGGTCGAAGTGATTGATGCCCAGATCGAACGCCGTGCGCAACATGGCGCGTTGCGTGTCGGTGGGCGTGCTGTCGCCAAAGTTGTGCCACAAGCCCAGCGACAGGGCGGGCAGGACCAGGCCACTGCGACCGGTGCGGCGGTACGGAATGATGTCGTAACGATTTTCCGCTGCGATGTAAGTCATGACTTGTCTCCTTGAGTCAGGTTGGACGGCTGCGGGTGGTAGCGATGTGGCGGTCGTTGCAAACCCAGGTTTTCCCGCAAGGTGCTGCCGCTGTATTCATGTCGGAACAGTCCACGGCGCTGAAGTTCGGGAACAACGTGGCGGGCAAAATCCTCAAGGCCGCCCGGCAGATGCGGCACCAGTACGTTGAATCCGTCAGCGGCCCGTTGTTCGAACCAGGCTTGCAGCTCATCGGCGATCTGGCTCGCAGTGCCGATCAGACTGTGATGACCTCGGCCTCCGGCAATCCGCCGTCCCAGCTGGGCGAGGCTGAGGTTCTCATTTTTCGACAACTGGGTCAGCAGCGTCTGGCGGCTTTGCTGACCACTTTCGGTCAGTGGCAAGGGCGGCAGTGGTTCATCGAGTGGGTAACCGGACAGATCGAAGTTACCCAGCATACGCCCCAATAGCGCGACGCCAACTTGCGGTTTCACCAGTGCCTGAAACTCCTCGAATTTTTCCTGGGCCAGGGCTGCGCTGTCACCCACCACCACGAACACCCCCGGCATGATTTTCACGGCCTCGGGGTCCCGGCCGAAACGCTGCATGCGTCCTTTGAGGTCGGCGTAGAACGCCTGGGCGGTTGCCAGTGAAGTCTGTGCTGTGAATACCACTTCGGCAGTTTCCGCTGCCAGTTCGCGGCCGGTTTCGGAAGAACCGGCCTGAACCACCACCGGTTGCCCTTGCGGTGAACGCGCGACGTTCAGCGGGCCCTTGACCCGAAAATGTTCACCCTGATGATCAAGCACATGCAGCTTCGCCGGGTCGTAGTATTGGCCGCTGGCCTTGTTACGGATAAACGCATCGTCCTCCCAGCTGTCCCACAAACCGGTCACCACCTGGTGAAATTCCCGGGCGCGGCTGTAGCGGTCGCTGTGGCCAATGTGCTCGTCGCGACCGAAGTTCTGCGCCTCGGCGGCGGCATCGGAGGTCACCAGATTCCAGCCCGCACGCCCGCCGGACAGATGATCCAGCGAGGCGAATTTGCGGGCCACGTGGTAAGGCTCGTTGTAACTGGTGGTCGCCGTGCAGATCAGGCCGATGTGCTCGGTCACGGCGCTCAAGGCCGACATCAAGGTCAACGGCTCGAAATGATCGGAGCGGGCCATATGGCTGGCCATTGCTCCGGTGGGCGCGGCGACGCTGTCGGCGACAAACAGCGCGTCGAATTTCGCGGCTTCCGCCACCTGTGCCAGATGTTTGTAATGCTTGAAATCCAGACTGGCATCGGCCGGAACATCCGGGTGGCGCCAGGCGGCAACGTGATGACCTGTCGCCATCAGGAATGCGCCGAGTTTGAGTTGGCGGGGTGTTTTGGTCATCGCTGGCTCCTTGCAAAATCATTGACCGAGCCGCGCCCATCGCGAGCAAGCTCGGTTCCTACAGGATCTCTGGTGACGGTTTAGAAATCCTTACGCAACTGCACGCCGAAGTAGCGTTCGTCATCACGGGGTACGGCGCGGTAGATGTAGCCGCTGCCGCTCGCCAGCATCGGCGAGTAAGACTTGTCGGCGAGGTTTTTCGCCAGCAGCGCAACGCGCCAGCCATTGTTGTAGTCGGCCAGGCCGACGCTGGCGTTCCAGATGCCGTAGGCGCCTTGTTTAGTGTCCGGGTTCTGGCTGATGTCGTACTGCACTTCGCTTTGCCAGCTGTAGTCAGTACCCAGTTCGATGTCGAGGCCGTTATCCAGCGGGATGCTGTAATCGGCACGCACGTAGCTCTTCCAGTCTGGCGAGTAGGGCAGGGTCTTGCCATCGACATTGCAGGAAGCCGCAGCGCCTACCGGGCAGGCAAAGGTGTCAATGCGCGCCTTGGTGTAGGCAACGGCCCCGGAGAATTTCAGATTCTGTGTGGCTTGCAGAGCGAAATCCGCTTCGACGCCTTCAGTGCTGACACTGCCGGCATTGATCAGCCGCGTCACTACCTGGCCTGCAACCGTGTCGAAGAAGTTCGCCTGATAATTGTCGTAATCGCTATGGAACACCGCGACATTGGTGGTCAGGCGGTTGTTCCAGCTCGTCGCCTTGACGCCCAGTTCCCAGGTGTTGGAGGTCTCCGGTTTGAGGGCGTCAGTATCCCGGGGTTGCATGTTGAAGAACACGTTATAGGCCGGGCCTTTGTAGCCTCGTGAATAGGTGAGGTAAGTCATGACGCTGTCGGTCAGGTCGTATTGCACGCCCAGGCGGCCGGACCAGCCGTCTTCATCCACTGCCCCGGAACTGCTGGTCGCTGGCTGAATGCCGCTGACCGTGGTTGCCGATGTGGACACGCGGCGGTGATCGTATTCCAGCTCGTCGTAGGTCCAGCGCAAACCGGCAATACCGCGAAAGCGTTCGGTGAAGTTCAGCGTGGTTTCGCCGAACACCGAATAGCTGTCACTGGTGGTGCTGTAATCGGCGACGCCGACGTTGGTTGAGGTCGGTGCGACCAGCGCGCGACGATAGGTTTCTTCGTCCTTGCCGTGCATGTAAAACAGACCGCCAACGTATTCGAGGAACCGTCCTTTTGGCGATGCCAGACGCAGTTCCTGCGAGTATTGATTGAAGTCCAGTTCGCCCTTGTCTTCGGTGCCGGGGAGCGCGGCACTTATCGTCGCCAGGCGGTCGCCATCCTGCCACTGTGTGTTGTTCCAGCCGCGCCACGCGGTGATCGATGTCAGGGTGTAATCGCCCAGGCTCCAGTCGAGCTGGGCGGACAAACCCTTGTTGATATCGTCCACGTGACTGCGGTAATCGCTCTGAATGTCGCGGTTGTCACTGCTGGCCCGCACCGGTGCAAGTGCACCTGCGAACGCCGGAGTCAGGGATTTGCTGATCACGCCGTTGGGTGCGTCATCGTGGGCCTGCATGTAGTCGGCGATGACGGTCAGCTTGATGTCGTCGTTCGGGGTGAACTCCAGCTTGCCCCGCGCGCCTTTGCGGTTGTAACCATTGACTTCCTGGCCGTTGGCCTTGTTGTCGACGTTGCCGTCGTAGCTGCCGAACAAGGTGGTCAGCGAGGCTTTCAAAGTGTCAGGAATCAGGCTGCCACCGATGCCGAAGCGGGTGCGGCTTTCGTTGCCGCTGTAGTACGACTGATCGATGTAACCGTGGGTTTCAGCGGTCGGTGCCTGGCTGATCACATTGAGTACGCCGGCCGAGGCGTTTTTGCCGAACAACGTGCCTTGCGGCCCGCGCAGCACTTCAATGCGTTCCAGCTCCATCAGGTCCAGGGTTGCCTGACCGGGACGGGCGTACACCACGCCGTCCACGACGGTCGCCACCGTGGGTTCAACACCCGGTGAGGTGGAAATGGTGCCGACGCCGCGAATGAACAGCGACGTGTCCTTGTTCGACGCGCCGGTGCGGAAGTTCAGGCTCGGCACTTGCTGGACGATGCTGGAAACGCCGTTGCGGTTATCGCGCTCCAGCTGTTCGCCGTCAATGACCGATACCGCCACGGGAACCTTTTGCAGCGATTCTTCGCGGCGGGTTGCGGTGACGGTGACGGCTTGCAAGGTTGCCGCTTCGCCCGTGGTTTCATTTGCTGCCAACGTCGGCAGACTGGTCAATGCCACTGCGGCGGCGATGGCTTGCGTCAGGCGTGTCGGTGTGTTGCGTTCCCCAAAGGTGTATTGCATGTCGGTGCTCGCTCGAAAATGCCCCGGCTGCCGTGGCTCTGCGTCCACTGCGCCTGATGATGTGCTGTGGTGTTGCGGCGGCATTCGCTCAAGCGAGTAGCTGACATAAACACTTGGTTAGCGCTAACATCGCAATTATCGGTGTGAGATTGATATGTCGTCAAATACTGAAAAGTCAGTCCCATATTCCTTTTTGTAAGGTCGGAGCACACTCCCTTGGATGATCGCAAGCCTTCGCCACGCAAGCGGCGCAATGCCGGACGGGTCACGCTCGATGCCGTCGCCCGCCACGTTGGCGTGTCGATGATGACGGTCTCGCGCTACTTCAATCAGCCCGATCAGGTGTCGGAGGATCAGCGGGAAAAGATCGCTGTCGCTGTCGCGGAATTGGGTTATGTGCCGAATCTGGTAGCCGGGGGGCTGGCGTCGGCCCGTGGTCGGATCGTTGGCATGGTGGTGCCGAATATCTCTGGGCCGATCTTCGCCGACACCATCCAGGGTTTTAGCGACACCCTCAGTCGGTATGGTTATCAATTGCTGCTGGCGTCCAGTTACTTCTCGGTCGAACAGGAAGAAAACGCGGTGCGCGCGTTCCTTGGCTGGTCGCCTGCGGCTTTGGTGGTGACCAGCCATTTCCATAGCCCGGCGACGGAGAAAATGCTCGCCGCTGCGGATATTCCGTTGATTGAAACCTGGGATTACCAGCCTGATCGCGCGCCGATGCAGATCGGCTTTTCCCACTTCGACGTGGGCGTCTCGGCTGCGCGGTATCTGCACGGCAAAGGCTATCGACGTATCGCGTTCGTGCAGAACAGCGCCGCCGGTGACTTCAGCGCCCTTGAACGCCGTGACGGCTGCGCCGCTGCGTTGATCGAGCTGGGTCTGACGCCGATCCTGTTTGCGCCGGACACGAATCGCGCACCGTTCGAAGCCGGCAAACAGGCCATGCACGAGCTGATGAGTCGAGCCGAAAAGCCCGATGCCATCGTATTTGCCAACGACAATCTCGCGGCTGGCGGGTTGCTGGCGGGACAGCGCGCCGGTCTGCGCATTCCTCAGGATTGTGCAGTGCTGGGTTTCGGTGACTACGCCTTTGCCGAAATGCTCATGCCGAGCCTGAGCACTATCAAACCCCCAGCGTTGGAGATCGGCGTACTGGCCGCGACCCGACTGCTGCAAAGCCTTGAGGTGGTCGAGCTGGAAGGTGAGTTGCAGCGTATGAATCTGCTCAAGTGTGAAGTGATCGAGCGGGAGAGTACGTGATGAGGCGGTCGCATAGTGGGACCGGATTTATCCGGGAAGGGGTCGACTCAGGCACACGCTTCGTGACGCCAGACGCGTGCTTTCGCGAATGAATTCGCTCCCGCAAATCCATCCAAGCGAAAACGTTTTATGCGATTACCGCATAACCATCGTCGAAAATATTCTTTTAAGAGATAACGTGTCTCGTGGATTATTCACCCCAAGCGCCGTCGTAGAGCCATTCGCTTTGCGCCGTGTCGTGAAACTCATTCCAGGACTTGCAGGAGTTAATGATGGGCAATGTCCAAACCGCCAATGCGCATGAAGCGCTGTGGCGTCCGGCACCGGGTGGCGCGCTGCTCGATCTGGGACGGATCTATCGTGGGCCGTTGGCGCTGTCACGCCTGCACACCACGCCGAAACGGATCCTGAGCCGACGCGAAGCGGTGTTGCTCGGGGTATTCGCCATTGTGCTGCACGGCGCGGTGATTTACTGGGTCAACCAGCATCCGCCAGCGGTGCTGCCCGTGGTTCCGCCGGAAATCCCGCTGATGACCATCGAGTTTTCCCAGCCGGCACCCCCAGTGGTGGAAACGCCGCCGCCACCGCCCGAGCCCATCGTGCAGCCGGTGGTTGAGGAGCCGCCACCGCCAGTCGAGGACGAACTGGCCGTGAAACCTCCGCCGCCCAAGCCGCTTCCCAAGCCCAAGCCAGTGGTCAAACCTGTGCCCAAGCCGGTCGCCAAACCTGTCGAGCAACCGCCCGTTCCGGTCGCACCGCCACAACCGGTGGCCGCGCCAGCGCCTCCGGCACCACCCGCTCCAAAACCGGTGACGCCGGCTTCGGCCAGCGCCGGTTACCTGAAAAACCCGGCCCCGGAATATCCGGCGCTGGCCATGCGGCGCGGCTGGGAAGGCACGGTGTTGTTGCGAGTGCATGTATTGGCCAGCGGCAAACCCGGCGAAATCCAGATTCAGAAAAGCAGCGGACGCGATCAACTCGACGACGCAGCACTGGCCGCCGTGAAACGCTGGAGTTTTGTGCCGGCCAAGCAGGGTGACGTCGCCCAGGACGGTTGGGTCAGCGTGCCCATCGATTTCAAGATCCGCTAGATCCCTTATTCGTTTGAATTCGCGAGCTACCTGAACCAAAGGCGCATCGCTACACCACACATGCCTTGTTCAGAGAGAGTTTCGCCATGAACCTACTTGCTTCCCCCTTCGAATCCATCGAGCACGCGGTCATCTGGCTGCTGGTGATTTTCTCCGTCGCCACCTGGGGCCTGGCCCTGCTCAAGGGCGTGCAATTCACCCGCCTGAAAGTTCAGGATCGTAAATTCCACAAGCAATTCTGGGCCGCATCGAGCCTGGATTCCGCTGCGCAACTGGCTCACGAACAGCCTGGTGCCGCCGCCCGCGTAGCCTTGGCCGGTTACGCCGCGATTCAGGTGCCGGATGGTGCGCACGCCGCCGATCTGAGCCAGGCGATCAATCATCAGGACCGCCTGGAGCGCGCCTTGCGCCAACAGATCGTGCGGGAGCGCCGCTCGCTGGAAACCGGTCTGGCGATCCTTGCCAGTATCGGCAGCACCTCACCGTTTATCGGTCTGTTCGGTACGGTGTGGGGCATCATGTCGGCGCTCAAGGGCATCAGCGCGGCGGGTTCGGCGAGCCTGGAAACCGTGGCCGGTCCCATTGGTGCCGCACTGGTCGCCACTGGCGTGGGGATCGCCGTCGCTGTGCCGGCGGTGCTGGTTTACAACTACTTCCTGCGCCGCCTGAAACTGACCGCTGCCGACCTCGATGACTTCGCCCACGACTTCTACAGCCTGGCGCAGAAAAATGCGTTCCGCGTGCTGCTGCATCCGGTGTTGAACAAGTCTGGCGCAGCCGTTGCCGGGCAGAAAGTGAAGGAGGCGTCCTGATATGGCCTTTTCCACCCAGGACAGCGATGAAGTGCTGAGCGAGATCAACGTTACGCCGCTGGTAGACGTGATGCTGGTGCTGCTGGTGGTGTTCATCGTCACCGCACCGCTGTTGACCAACTCGATACCGATCAACCTGCCCAAGACCGAGTCGGTCGCGCCGGTCGAACAGAAAGACCCGCTGGTGGTGAGCATCGACGGGCAGGGCAAGCTGTTCATCAACAAGGATGAAATCCAGCCCAATCTGCTGGAGATCAACCTCGCCAGCGCCAAGGCCAAGAACCCCGACGTACGCGTGCAGTTGCAGGCCGACGACGGCGTGAATTACGGCGAAGTGGCGCGGGCCATGGCCTCGATTGAGCGGGCAGGCATCACTAAATTGTCGGTGATAACGGCCAAGTGATGGCTTGAACAGCTACACAGAACACTGCGTTTTTACAGGCTGATCCTTTGGCATGAGGGCAGCCTGTTTTTTTTTGCAATCACCGTACTATTTCACGATTGCCTTCGCGGGCAAGCCTCGCTCCAACGGGCCGATATCGTGTGCCTCAGCCCCGCGGCCAACCCCCGGCCAACGCCCGATACAACCTGACCCGGTCGATGGCTGCGGCGGTGGCGCTGTCTACCAGGGCGCTTTCGGTATCCAGCAGCGCGCGTTGCACGCCCAGCACGTTGATAAAGTCTGCCGCGCCCTGGGTGTAGCGGTCCCGGGCGGTGCTCAGGGCGATGTTGTTCTGGCTGACGGCTTCGCGCAACGCGATGTGCCGTTGCTTCTCGGCTGCGTAGTCGGTCACCGCGTTATCCACCTCATGCCAGGCACCCAGCACCACGCGTTGATAGTCGATGGCGGCTTGCTGTTCCTGCTGTTTGCGCAGTTCCAGGGTGCCGGTCAGGCGACCGCCCTGGAAAATCGGCAGGTACAGGCTTGGGCCGAACGACCATTGGCGCGAGTTCCAGGCCCCCAGATCCGGGCCATCCAGTGCTTGCGAACCCAGGCTCGCACCGAGGCTGACCCGTGGATAGAAGTCGGCCTGCGCCACGCCAATCGCAGCTGTGGCGCGGTGCAAGGCAGCTTCGCTCTGCTGGATGTCCGGGCGGCGCTGCGCCAGTTCCGAAGGCAGTCCCAACGGAACGTCCGGGGCAGGGTGGGGAATGCTTTTCGGCTCGATCAATTCGGCATGCAGCGCGCGCGGCGGCTCGGCGAGCAGGTAACTCAGTGCATTGATCAAGCGGTCCTGCTCGGCACCCAAGGCCGGGATTACCGCCTGAATCGTCGCGACTTGCGCGGCGGCATTGGATGTATCGAGGTTGGTGGTGACGCCATTTTCGAAACGAGCTTGAGTCAGCTGGCGACTTTGCTGGGCGATTTCCAGGTTTTGCCGAGCCACGCCGAGTTTTGCCTGCACGCCGCGCAAGCGGATGTAGTCGGTGGCGGTTTCGGCGGCGATGCTCAGCAACACACCGTCCCGCTGGGCCTGCGTCAGCTGGATTTCGGCATCAGCGGCTTCGATGTTGCGCCGCACATGGCCCCACAGATCGATTTCCCAGCTGGCGTCCAGTGTGCTGCTCCACAGCTCGAACGGCGCCTGGCCCTCTTGCCCGGATGGATCATTCAGGCCAGCGGCGCTGTTGCGCGCGCGACGATAGCTGCCATTGGCGCTGACGCCAGGCAGTTGCTCGCTGCCGGTAACCTGGCGCATCACGCGGCTCTGCTCAAGACGATTACTCGCCCCGCGCACATCAAGATTGGCCTTCGCGGCACGCTCCACCAGCGAGGTGAGCTGCGCGTCGCCCAACTGCTGCCACCACTGGCTGTCAGCGGGGCTGCCTGGCGCTGCGCCGGAGTGCGGCGACGCTTGCCAGGTTGTCGGCAACTGAGCCTCGGGGCGCTGAAAGTCCGGCCCAACGCTGCAAGCGCCGAGGCTCAACATCGCCAGAAACAGCAGACTGTGTTTCATCTCAGTGCTCCTGCGCCGTGTCGATTCGGGCGATCACCGACATGCCGATGCGCAACTTGTCCAGGTCCGGCTGGTTGGCGTCGAAGCGGATTTTTACCGGCAGGCGCTGGGTGACTTTGGTGAAGTTGCCGGTGGCGTTATCCGGGGCAATCAACGAGAACGACTGGCCGGTGGCCGGGGCGATACTGTCGATGTAGCCGGTGAAAGCATGATCGGGATAGCTGTCAACGCTCAGCTCGACCTTCTGCTGCGGCAGCATGTGGGCGAGCTGGGTTTCGCGAAAGTTGGCGACCACGAACGCGTCTTGCAACGGCACGATGGCCATCAATGCCTGCCCTTGGGAAACATAGGCGCCGACCCGTACCGAGCGCTGGCCGACCATGCCGTCCTGTGGCGCGGTGATCCGGGTGTAGGACAAATTCAGCTGCGCCTGCTGCAACGCCGCCTGATCCTTGGCCAAAGCGGCCCTGGCAACTTCGAGTTGCGCCTTGAGCACGTCCAGGCTTTTCGATGCGGCCACGCGGGAGGCTTCATCCCGATCGCGAGCCGCTTGCCAGCCGAGCAATTCGGCGTCGGCTTTTTGCCGTTCCTGTTGCGTGCCCGCGCCGGCATTGGACAGGTTCAGGTAGCGTCGGGCATTTTCCTGGGCGAACTTCAGCGATGCCGACGTTGCGCGGGTGGTTGCGGCGGCTTGATCAATGACCGCTGCCTGGCGCTCGATACTGGCCTTGAGATTGAGGATCTGCGCCGAGGCCGCTTGAACATTGGCAGTCGCCGATGCCTGGGCAGCCAGCAGATCGGCGCTGTCGATCTCGGCCAGCAACTGGCCGGCCTTGACGAGCTGGTTGTCTTCGACGGCAACCTTGACGATCTGCCCGGAAAGGCGCGGCGACACCAGCACCGAGTCAGCGCGGATATAGGCATCGTCGGTGTGCTGGACGGTCCCGCCGCTTAACAGGCGATAGCCGACATACGCCACGCAGACGACGATCGTGATGCCGATCAGAGAGAGGGCGGTTCTATGCTGTTTCATGTCGGTACCGGAGGTTGCGGTGGATAGGCGCGTTTGGGAAGAATCAGCATGATCACCAGCAGCATGCCGATGACCGCCAGCACTGCCAGGAAGGCATCGCTGAAACTCAATACGTAGGCTTGTTCGCGGACCTGTCGCGCCAGGGCCGAGGTGGCTTGCGCGGTCTGCATCGGGTCAAGGCTTTGCACTCGCGAAGCAACGCCGTCGAGCAGGACATTGGAATGAAAGTGCTCGCGATGAGTAACGAAGTTTTCCAGTGCGCAGGCCGCCATCACCGACGCTAACCCGCGCATCGTATTGACCATCGCGGAGGCGAACGGACCTTCCATGGGTTGAATCACGCTGGTGGCATTCATCAGCAACGGCACCACGACCAGGGGCTGGCCAATGGTGTGCAGGATCTGCAGCAGGAAAAAGTCGTCGCGAATCCACTCGCTGGTAATCAACGAACCGCCAAGACAGGCAGCGGTCAGCAGCACCAGTCCGGCGGCGATCACATAGCGCGAATCGACCCAGTTGCGATTGATGATCAGCGCCACCAGCGGCGCTATCACCAGTTGCGGAAGCGCAATGATCAGCGCCGTCGGCATGGTTTGCAGCGGTCGGTAGCCCTGGATCTGCGTCAGGTACGAGGCGGGAATGCCGCTGCCGGCCATGGCGACGAATAAAAACAGGACCAGCGTAATCAGCCCGTAAGCGAAGTTGCGACGTTCCAGCAGCTGCAGTTTGAACAGCGGCAGCGGATGAAACCATTCGTTGAGCAGAAACAGCGGAATGCAAATGGCCGCGCCGAGGAGCAGGGTCGTGATCAGTGATGAGTTCAACCAGTCCAGACGCTCGCCCTGGGTCAAGGCAATCACCAGCATCGTAATACCCGCCACACCCAGCAACATGCCGCGCCAGTCCGCCTGACGGAAACGCTCCAGACGCAGCGGGTCCTGGGGCAAGCCATAGGCGATCAAGGCCGCGCCGAGCAATCCGCTGGGGATGATTTGCCAGAACACCATGCGCCAGTCGGCGCCTTCTGCCCATAAAGCCGCCAGCGGCATCGCCAGATTGGGGCCGAAAGTGGCGGTCAGCGCATAGGCTGACAGGCCGTAAAGCTTGATGTGCCAGGGCAGAAATCGCAGGGCGGCGGTCATCAGCAATGGCGGCAAAGCACCGCCTGCGAGTCCTTGCAGCACGCGCAGACTGACGAGGCTTTCCAGGTTGGGCGCGAAGGGGATGATCGCGCCGAACAAGGTAAAGGCGAACGTCGCGACGATGGCGAAGCGCCGCAGGGAAAACGTCACCGCGAACCAGGGCGCAATCAGCATGGCCGATACTTCGGCGGCGGCGTAGACCGAACTGACCCAGGTGCCTTGATCGTGGCCCAAGCCATAAACGCCGAGAATATCGGCCAGGGATATTTCAGTGACCCGATCGTTGATGCCGGACGTGAGCGCAGCAATCAGCACGCCCACCAGGCCCAGGGCGAGGCGAGTGGTAAAAGGCGCAGGAACCGGAGGAGAGGAAGGCGCTGACACGTAAAATCCTGCTAAGGTAATATGAGTTAAACCTACAATGTGGTACACCGTACCAACCAGTGGTACATAAGGCAAGGCGCATAATGACAATTTCAGATACAGATCGCGGTGGGGTGCAGGTCATTTCCCGGGCGGCAGCCATTCTTCGCAGTCTGGAAGGGGAGCCGGCGGGCTTGAGCCTGGGAGAAATCGCCAAGCGTTGCGGTTTGCCCCGCTCGACTGTCCAGCGTCTGGTGGATGCCCTGGCCCTGGAAGAGTTGCTGGAAGTTCATGGTCGCGGCGGGGTTTGCCTCGGTCCTGCCTTGATGCGTCTGGCTTCCCACAGCCATGTGGATATCGTCCAGCGATCCCGGCCGTATCTGGAAGCGCTCGCTGCTGAAACCGGGGAAACCACGTTGCTGGCCAGCGCTACCGGAGCGGAGCTGTTGATTCTGCACACGGTGGTGTCGAGCCAGACGCTGCGGGTTTCCCCGGTACCGGGGGGCTTTTTGAATATTTATGGCACCGGCGGTGGCAAAACACTGCTGGCGACGATGGACGATGACGCGGTGATCAAGCTGCTCGGGCGAAAAATCAAGCCCCTGACCCCCAACACCCTGACCTTGCCGGAATTGCTCAAACAGCTGGAGCAGGTGCGCAGCAACGGCGTCGCCTTTGGCAACGAAGAACACACCCTTGGCGTGGCCTCGGTCGCGGTAAGCCTGCAAACGCCGCAGGGTTACTACTCGATTGATGTGGTAGGACCGGCCTGGCGAATCAGACAGGCCCGGGAAAACATCGAAATTACACTGCTCAAATGCCGGGAGGAGTTGCTTAGCGGGTTGCGCAGTAATGACTGAGCCCACACCGGGACTGTCGGAGCGAACTTGTTCACGAATCGATATTGCGGATTACGCAGGCCCAATGCCTCGCCAATAAGTTGCTGGCTTTTGAATCGGGTTGCATCAGCAGCTATCTCGTTGGAGGCTTGCCCGCGAAGAACGATGACGCGGTTTGTCTGGTGCACCGAGGCGCCTGATTCGCGAGCAAGCTCGCTCCCACACAATGGTGCCAGGTTCCTGGGGATTCATTGTCAATGTTATTGATATAACATAACATTCATCGGTCTTTCCTTAAGATCGCGTGCAGCGCTTCGTCTTATTGATATCCGCCAGCTGGCGCTGCAATGAATCCCCTGACCCTGAGTGCTCCATGACGATCCCTATCCCGAAGCCGTTGGTGTCCACGCGCCTGCAGTCCATCGATGCATTGCGTGGCCTGATTATCCTGTTCATGCTGCTCGATCACGTGCGGGAAACCTTCCTCCTGCATCTGCAGGTTTCCGACCCGATGGACGTGACCAGCACTCCGCCGGACTTGTTCCTGAGTCGAACATTGGCGCATCTATGCGCGCCGCTGTTCATTTTCCTCACCGGCTTGTCGGCATTCTTGTATGGCGAGCGGCATGACAAGGCCGGGGTTTCCGGCTTCCTGTTCAAGCGCGGTCTGTTCCTGATTGTGCTGGAGTTCACCCTGGTGAATTTCGCCTGGACCTTCCAGTTTCCGCCGACCTCGATTTATCTGCAGGTCATCTGGGCGATTGGCCTGAGCATGGTCGCGCTGGCGGTCCTTATCGTCTTGCCGCGCTGGGCGCTGGTGACGTTGGGACTGGTAATCATTGCCGGGCATAACCTGCTGGATTCCCTGCACTTCGGCAAGGATTCGGCAATGTATGTGCCTTGGGCGATTCTGCATGATCGCGGCTGGCTGCAACCGTTCGAAGGCCTGCGACTGCGCACGTCCTACCCGGTTCTGCCGTGGATCGGGGTAATTGCCCTGGGTTACGCCGCTGGACCGTGGTTTGCGTCGGGTGCCGATGCGGGCCAGCGCCAGCGCAAACTGGTCGCCTGCGGATTGGGCGCTCTTGCGCTGTTCTTCGTGCTGCGTCTGATCAATGGTTATGGCGAGAAGCCTTGGGTCAACGGCGAGACCGGCGTGCAAACGCTGATGAGCTTTTTCAACATCACCAAATACCCGCCATCGCTGGTATTTCTCAGCCTGACGCTGGGGCTTGGTCTGTTGCTGCTGGTCTGGTTCGAACGTGCCGCCGGGCGCGGCTGGATGAAGCCGTTGCTGGTGTTCGGTGCCGCGCCGATGTTCTTTTACTTGCTGCACCTGTATGTGCTGAAGATTCTGTACCTGATCGCCACGGCAATCTGGGGCGCCAACAAGGGCGATTACTTCGGCTTTGATTCGGTTGGCGCCGTGTGGTTGTGTTCGGTATTGCTGGCGGTCGGGTTATTCCCCGCCGTACGCGCCTTCGCCAGCTTCAAGGCGCGGCGCAAGGATATCGTCTGGTTGAAGTATTTCTAGCAATCCTGTCGGGGATTCTATATTCGGAATGCCTGTCCGTGTGGTTGACGGTTTTTTTTGGGAGAGGACTTGTCCTCGAAAACCAGCCCAGACGACCCTGATCCGCCTGACCCACAGGCGGTGCTGAAACTGCCGCCATCGAGGACAAGTCCTCTCCCACAGGGAAATCGCTTCGTCCATACAAGCGAAGCTTGCCCGCTCCAACGGATTGTCGTGCGTTTACTCGTGGTGCGCCTCGCCCAGGAAGGTCAGCGATGTGAAGAGGCCTTGTTCGTCGATGTCGGCGTTGTCTCTCACCGGCACCACGGTTTGCGCGGCAATGATGTTCAAGCCTTCGTTACGCACCAACACTGAGGCGCGGCCTTCAGCGTCCGTTTCAGCGCTGAGCACATCGGGCTGGCTGCGATAGTCGCCAATCAGCTTGATTCCCGCGATGGGCTTGCCGTTGAGCAGGACTTTGACCGGCAACGGCTGGCCCGGCCCAACACGCAACGGATCGACTTGCGGAACGATGACCAGCTTGAGGCGTTCAAGGGCAGGCAGCTTCGCTCCGGGTTCGTAAATGGCCAGGCTGTACTTGAAAGTCTGCAATGCGCTGACGGCACCGGGCACTTTGCTGCGGCCTTGATTGACCCATTTCTTGTCGGCGGTCTGTGACCACATACCGTTATCCAGCGCCACGGCAACGATGGCCGGTCGGCTCAGCGGTTGCAGGCGCGCATGGTCCACCAGGCGCTCGACGGTGACCGGAATCATCTTGCCGTTCCGGTCATAGGCCCAGGCACCGCTGACTTTTTGCGCCTTGAACGCGCTGTCCTCCGCGCCATGGCCGTAAACCACTTCAATATTGCCGCGCCGTTCTTCGGTCCACAAACCGTGGGCCTGCGCCTGATTGAGGGATAAGGCGCCGAACAGGCTCAGGGTCAGGATTATTTTTGCGTAGGGCATGGGTGATTCCTTACAGGATCAGAGGCTGAGGGAAAGGCTGACAGTCAAATTGCGCGGCTCACCGGGGCTGACCCAGTAATTGCTGTAGGAGCGCTCGTAGTATTTTTCGTCGAACAGGTTGTTGAGGTTCAGGCCGACGGTGACGTTATCGCTGGCCTTGTAATGCGCGAGCAGGTCGACGGTGTGGTACGCCGGCAATTCGAAATTGCCGCCTGATTCGCCTGAACGGTCGCCGACATAAGTCAATGCTGCGCCCAGATCCGAGCCTTTGAATGCGCCGTTCTGAAACTCGTAGACGCCGAGCAGGCTGCCGCTGCGTCTGGCCACGCCGAGAATCCGGCTGCCAGCGGGGATCGTCGCATCGCCCTTGGTCACCTCGGCGTCGATCCAGGCAAACGCGCCAATGACTCGAATCGCCTCGCTCAGCTGACCGTTGAATTGCAGATCGACCCCCTGGCTGCGCGCCTTGCCCATGGCCCGGCTGCTGTCGCTGGCCGGGTCCAGCGCCAGGACGTTTTCTTTCTCGATATGAAAGGCGGCGAGGGTGGCGCTCAGGCGCTCGTCAAACCATGCGGTTTTGATACCGAGTTCGTAGCCGACGCCTTCTTCAGGCTTGAACGTCTTGCCTGCCGCATCCAGCCCGTTGTTGGGTTTGAATGACGTAGAGGCGTTAGCGAACACGCCCAGTTTAGGGGTGAGTTGATAAAGCAGGCCGGCACGGTAGGTGAGTTCATCGTGGCGCTGCTGGCTGGTGGCGTTTTTTGTGAAATCGTCGATCTGCTGGTCGAAGTGCTCGAAGCGCGCGCCAACCATGCCGCGCAGGCGCTCGGTAAAGACGATCTGATCCTGCAGGTTCAGCGCCTGGCTTTCGACATGCTCGTAAAAATCGGTGCCCGAGCGCACGCCATTGGGCTTGGGCTGGCCGTAAACCGGCTGATAGATATCGATGGCATACGGGCTGCCGGCGATGGCGGTTACGCGTTCGTTCTTGCGGTAGTTTTCGTATTCGGTGCCGATCAACAGCTGATGTTGCCAACTGCCGACGTCAACCAGCCCGCGCAGCTCCAGTTGCGTGATGCTGTCGTGCCAGTTCATGTCCCGCTCGCGATAACGTCGGGACAAGGTATGACCATCAGCGCTCAGCGGGCGATTTTCCGAGGCAAAACCGGACAGCTCGCCCTGTTTGTAATGACTGGCCAGACGCAGCGACCAGACGTCATTGAGGCGCTGCTCCAGTGCGGCCTGAATCATGTTGTTGTCGTTGTCGATATCGCCGTCGTTGGGCTCGCCGAAGAAGCTGCGACGGGAAACGCCGCTCCATGTGTTGTCGGGCGCAACGATGCCCCGGTCGAAGGTCGAACTGTGGCGGACGAACTCGGTTTCCAGCGACAGCTGCGTGTCCGGGTCCAGCTGCCAGCTGAAAGTTGGCGCGACAAAAACCCGTTTGCTCTCTACGTGATCGCGGAAGCTGTTGTTGTCTTCAACGGCCAGATTGACCCGGGACAGCAGGGTTTTCTCGTCATTGAGCGGGGCGTTGACGTCCAGCGCGGTGCGATAGCGATCCCAGCTTCCGGCGCTGGTTTGCAGGGCGGTGAAGGCCTCGGCCTGCGGCTTTTTGCTGACAATGTTCACGGTGCCGCCGGGATCGCCACGCCCGTAAAGGCTGGCGGCCGGGCCTTTGAGCACTTCGATGCGCTCGACATTGGCCGCGTCCGGCGTGCTCGGGTAGCCACGGTTGGCGCTGAAACCATCCTTGTAGAACTCGGACGTGGTGAAGCCGCGGATGCTGTATTCATACAGCGTCAAGCCGCCGAAGTTGTTTTGCTTCGACACGCCGCCGGCGTAGTCCAGGGCCCGCTCGACGTTGTTGCTGCCCAGGTCCTGCAACACGCGAGCGGGGATCACGCTGATGGACTGCGGGATATCTTTAATCGCGGTATCGGTTTTTGTGGCGCTGGCCGAGCGGGTTGCGCGATAGCCGCTGACCGGGCCTGTAGCCAACTCGTAAGCGCTGTCGGCATTGACGGTTATGGCGTCCAGCTCGAAGGTTTGCGGTGTTTCATCGGCGAAGCTGACATCGGCCATGAGACCAAAAGCGAGGCCTGCGAATGAGACCATTTTGCGGGGAGGCATGTCGGACGTTCCTGATAGATTCGTTATATTATAACGTCTCTATCAAGAACGATTTTCAGTAATAAATCCGACCAGATGTTACCGGATGTTGCGGCAGATCGAAGTCAATGACTTCAATCTGCCGCAACGCATCAGGTGCGGAAACGCTTGACCAGCGCATCCAGCTCGCTGGACAGCACAGCCAGGCTTTTCGAGTCGTTGCGGGCTGCTTCGGCCAGATCGGCAACCAACTGCGCATCGCCATGGATCTGGCTGATGTGCCGGTTGATCTCTTCGGCCACATGGTGCTGTTCTTCGGCGGCAGTGGCGATCTGGGTGTTCATGTCGCGGATCACGTCCACCGATTCGCGAATCTGCCCGAAGCTGTTGCGCGCCTGGCCGATTTTTTCCACCGATTGCTGGGACACGCTAAGGCTGGCGTGCATCTGCTGAGTCACCGAAGACGTGCGCCGGGCCAGCGTGCCCAGCAGGTTGTCGATTTCGGCCGTGGAGTCGGCAGTGCGCTTGGCGAGGGCGCGCACTTCATCAGCCACCACCGCGAAGCCTCGACCTTGCTCGCCAGCGCGAGCGGCTTCGATGGCGGCGTTGAGCGCCAGCAGGTTGGTTTGCTCGGCGATGGAGCGAATGGTGTCAAGGATCGACTGGATGGCGTTGCTGTCTTTTTCCAGCTGCACCATGGCGGTGGCCGATTGGGACAATTCCGCGCTCAGTTGATCGACGCTGCTGACCGCATCGTCGATCTGCCGTTGACCTTCGCGCGCCTGACGCTGGCCGCTGTCGGCCGAATCGGCGGCCTGGCTGCAAGAGCGGGCGACTTCGTTGGCGGTGGCGACCATTTCGTGGAATGCGGTGGATACCATATCCACTGCCTCACGTTGTCGGTCGGCCGCTTCGGCCATGTCCTGTGACACACGGGTGGAGCTGGTTGAGGTGTCGAGAATCTTGCTCGCCGCCAGACCGATATGCTGGATCAGGCTGCGAATGGCGGTCAGGAACTGATTGAACCAGTTGGCGAGCTGCGCCGTTTCGTCATTGCCGCGCACCGTCAGGCTTTTGGTCAGATCGCCTTCACCTTGGGCAATGCCTTCGAGGCCGCTGGCCACACTGCGAATCGGACGCACGATCAGCGAGGCGAAACTGGCGCCGACCAGGGCGAAAATCACCGCCAGTACCGCCGCGATTACCGCAATCAGCCAGGTCAGGCGCGTGGCCGAACTCATGACTTCATCCTGTTTGATCAAGCCAATGAAGTTCCAGCCCAGTTGCTCTGAAGGAAACACGTTGGCCATGTAGCGCTCGCCATCCAGCTCAACTTCCACCAGCCCGCTGCTGACTTTCGCCAATTCAGCGTAGCCAGCACCGAGTTCAGCGATTTTCTTGAAGTTGTGCTCGGGCTTGCGAGGGTCGACCAGAATGTTGCCGCTCTTTTCCAGGAGCATCAGGTAGCCGCTTTCGCCAAGTTTGATCTGCTTGACGATGCTGGTCAGCTGCTTGAGCGTCACGTCAATGCCGACTACGCCACCGGGGTTGCCCAGCGCATTGGTAATGGTGCGTCCGGTATTGACCATGACCGCGTCGTCAGCTGCCCAATAGTAGGCATCGCTGCGCACCACCTTGCCAGGCGTGGCCAGCGCTGCCTTGTACCAAGGGCGCACGCGTGGGTCGTAGTCACCGAACTTCTGACCTTCCGGCCATGGCACGTAACTGCCGTTGGCCAGGCCGTAGGAAATGTACGAGTAAGCGGGGTGGCTGATTCCCAAGCGATTGAACAGGGCAATGATGCTCTTGTCCGTTTCAGACTCTGGCGCATTTTGCTGATCGGGAGTCATGAAGCTTTTGAGGCCATTACCCGCACTAGTCAGCAACGGATTGGCGGCCAGGTACTCGACGTTCTGGCTGATCCCGTCGAAAAACAGCTGCATGGCATTGGCAACCTGGCGGATTTCCCGGCCGCTGCTGTCGACGAAACCATCTGCCGCATCGTTGCGCAGGTTGACGATGACAATGCTGGCGACCACCACAATCGGCAAGCAAGCGATGACGGCGAACGCCCAGGTCAGTTTCTGTTTGATATTCATCCGAACTCCAGAGAGCTGCTGACCTAAAACCCCAGTACCGCTGGTGTTGATCGTGCAGGCACGCAAATAACGCGAAATAAGTATTATGGTATACCGCTATCGGCGTCGTTCCGGGGGACTTGAGGGGTGGTCGCGAAACAGGTCGCTGGCAGACATGAGATGCCTGTTCGCGTCAGCCCGGATAACCTAGTTCACGGCTGATTCGCGCCCGGCATTCGAGCAATAGCCGCTGGAAGTGGTCTTGCGCGCCTTCCGGGTCCATCACCGCATCGGGGCCGGAAAGGTTGATGGCCGCCACCACCTGACCGTTATGATCCTTGACCGACGTGGCAATCGCGGTCGAGTAATCGGAGCGGTGCAGCACCCAGCCGCGATTGCGGTCAGCGGCGATCAGGCTTTGCAGTTCCGGCAAGGTGCGCGGCGCGGGAGCCGGGTAGTCATCCAGGCGCACATGCTGATAGAGCTGGGCCAGCGCGGTTTCGTCCAGGGCGGTCAACAACATGCGGCCCATGGCGGTGCAGTGGCAGGCAATGCGAGTACCGACAGGAATATTCACCGACAGCCGTTGCGCAGCGAAGGCGCGGAACAGATACAGGCTGTCAGTCTGCTCACGAATGCTCAGGTGACAGGACAGCGAAGTGTGATCGCGCAGTTGGTTCAGGTGCGGCATCGTCACTTCGACGATGTCGCGACTGGCCAGATAACTGAAGCCATCGCTGATCACTCGCGCCCCCAGTTCATAGTGGCTATTGAGTTTGTTCAGGTAACCCATGTTGGTCAGGGTATACAGAATCCGGTAAACCGCCGAGGTGCTGACGCCCAGACGTTCGGCGATTTCATTGATGCTCAAGGTGCGGGTCCGGGCATTGAACATGCCCAACACACTCAAGCCCCGGGCCAGGGCCGGGACGCTGTAGTCGGTGTCTTTTTCCGTGGTTTCGAGCATGAGTGATTCCAATTATTGTTCGCGAGCAACCCACCATTGAATTGAAATGCTCGCTCCAACGAATGATTTATCCGTGTTTACGCCACATCCAGCTCCAGCAACTTGCCATCAAACTCGCCCATGGCATCCAGCAGCGCGCCCTTGAAGTAGCCGAGGGAAGTGCGGTCGCAGAGAATCTGAAACGCCGGCAGTTCTGCCGATCCCAGGTTGATCACGATCACATTGATCCGCGCTGCCGACGTCTGCGCCACGGCGCCTGGGGCGAAGGCTGGCGGGCGCAGGTCGACGCCGCAGAGCTTGGCCATGGCCTCGGACACGTGCAGCCCGCTCAGTTGCAGCCAGGCATGGCTGTCCTGGCGAGGCAGCAGGTAGTTGGCGCTGTGATCCAGTTCCCAGCGCGCTTCTTCGTCGGCAACGCGTTGGCCGCGATCCTCAAGGCTGCCCAGGATCAGGTATTCGGTCTGGGACAATCGCGCCACATGGCTGCCGTCGGCCTGGGCTACGGCCCGGTTCGGCGCATCCGGCAGGAAGAAACCCCGTGCGCTGAGGTATTCAGCGCTCTGCTGGCCACGAAAGCCCACGCGCGGAACGTCGGTCAAATCGATCAAGGCGCAGGGTTGAAGCGGGCTGAGCCCGATGTAACGTTCGGCTTGCAGGCTGGACATGGCTCAGAGCTCCTGGCGTTTGGTTTCAGGGTCGAAGAAAGGCAATTGCACCACCGTGGCCTGGACGATCACGCCATCTTCGACGCGAATCGGAATCTGCTGGCCCGGCTGGCTCTGGTCGAAAGCGGCGTAAGCCATGCCGATGATCTTGCCCAGGGTTTGCGAATATTCGCAGGACGTGACGTTGCCGCTGATGTCCGGACCCTTGAGCACCAGATGGCCTTCCAGAGGTTGCGGGCTGCTTTTGGGCAGGGTGAAACCCACCAGTTTGCGTTTCATCGGTTGCGCTTCGAGGATGTCCACCGAGCGGCGGCCGACAAAGAACGGCTTGGTTCGGCTGACTGCCCAGCCCATGTCGATTTCGGCGGGATGGGTCATGCCGTCGGTGTCCTGGCTGATGATCACGTGGCCTTTTTCCAGGCGCAGCAGGCGCTGGGTTTCTACGCCGAACGGACGCATGTCGAATGCCTTGCCGGCTTCGGTCAGGGCATCCCAGAGTCGTAGCGCGTGACGCGCCGGGACGTGAATTTCATAGCCCAGTTCACCGACAAAACCTACCCGCAGCAGCCGCGCCTTGATCCCGGCAACGGTGCCCGAACGCACGCCCAGATACGGAAAGGCTTCGGCTGACAAGTCGAGGTCGGTGCAGACCTGCTCCAGCACTTTGCGCGAATCGGGACCGGCCACGTTCACGGCCGAAATCGCCGCCGTGACATTGGCAATGTCCACGTCGAGGCGCCATTGCGCGTTCCACTTGAGCATCTGCTGATAAATGCGATCCACGCCGCTGGTGGTGGCGGTGACGTAGAAGTGATTCTCGGCAAAGCGCGCGCACACGCCGTCATCGATGACCACGCCATGTTCGTTGGTCATCAGCGCGTAACGCGAGCGGCCAATCGGCTGCTTGAGGAAGGCGAAGGTGTACATGCGATTGAGCAGCTCGGCAGCGTCCGGGCCGCGTACATCCAGGCCGCCCAGGGTCGAGACGTCGATGATGCCGACCTTGTTGCGCACATGCAGCGCTTCGGCCTGCATGCATTTATCCCGCTCATTGGCTTTGCCGTAGTACGCCGGGCGCTGCCAGATACCTGCGGGCATCATTTTTGCGCCAGCTTCTATATGACGCTTGTGCATCGGCGTCTGGCGGTAAGGATCGAACGCTCGACCGGCAACGTGGGCCAGTTTTTCCGCCTCGAAAGGCGGGCGGGCGGTGGTGACGCCGGTTTCGCTGATGCTGCGCTGGGTCGAGGACGCCACCAGGCGCGCCGTCGGCAACGCCGAGTGTCGGCCTTGTGATGGGCCCATGCCCACAGTCGAGTAACGCTTGACCAGCTGGATGTCGCGATAGCCGATTTTAGTGGCGTTGATGATGTCGCGTACTTGCAGGTCTTCGTCAAAATCGACGAAATCCTTGCCTTTGGGGTGTGGGAAAATCGGCCACGGGAAGTTGACCTGGGCCTCGGGACGCATCGGTAACGGCCTGGCATTCAGCTCCAGGTTCAGCGCCGTGACAATATCGGCAGCGGCGTGAATCGCATCGGCCAATACATTATCCAGCGCGTGGTAGCCGTGAGCTGAGCCGGCAACGCTCAAGTTGTTCGGCAAGCCGCTGATCGTGAATTCGGCTTGCTGGTCGTCATAGCTGAGTTTGCCGCCCGCCTGACACAACAATTGGTAGACCGGCATGTAACCGCCGGACATGCACAGCAAATCGCAGTCCAGAATCAAGCCGCTGCCAGCGACCTGGCCCTGACCGGTGATCTTGCGCAGGTCCACGCCACTGACATGGCGCATGCCTTTTTCATGCAGCGCCTCGTAAACGGTGCAGCCCAGATGGCAAGTAATACCACGCTGCTCCACCGCCAGCAGCAACGCACGATCAGCTGGATTGGCGCGCATATCCACCAACGCCGCCATTTCTACGCCTTGCTCATGCAGATCCAGCGCGGCCAGATAACCGTCGTCATTGCCGGTCAGGACCACGGCGCGTTGGCCGGGCTTGACGGCATACAGTTTCATCAAACGCTGGGCGGCGCTGGTCAGCATCACGCCGGGCAAATCGTTGTTGCGGAAGATTACCGGTTGGTCGAAGGAGCCACTGGTGATCAGGCACTGAGTCGCGCGCACCTTGTACATGCGCTTGCCCTGAATCACCGGCAGATAGTTGTCAGTGAACCAGGCGTTGCAGGTGGCTTGCCTGAGCACGCGAATGTTGGCGTGGCCTTCAACGGCGTCCACCAATTCGCGACGCAGATTTTCGCCGCGTTGGCCTTCGATATCAAAGCGCGCGTAGGTCAGCGAGCCGCCCAGAATCGGTTGTTGCTCGATCAGCAGCACCTTGGCGCCGGCGTTGGCAGCGGTCAGTGCGGCCTGCAAGCCAGCAGGCCCGGTGCCGATGATTGCCAGATCGGTGAACAGGTATGCCTTGTCGTAATACTCGGGCTGGAATTTCAGGTCGAGCACGCCCAGTCCGGCTTTCTTGCGGATGATCGGCTCCCAGACTTTCCACATCCCCTTGGGTTTGTAGAACGAACGGTAATAGAAGCCCACTGGCATGAATTTGGAAAACTTGCCCAGATAGGCATCTTTGTCGTTGTCCAGCGAACCGTTGAAGTTCTGGCCGCTGGCTTGCAAACCTTCTTGCAGCGCAAATGAATCGGCCAGCACATTGGGCTCGTGGGGCAACTGGATCAGGGTATTGGCGTCTTGCCCGGCCATGGTCAGCGGACCGCGTGGCCGGTGGTATTTGAACGAGCGGGACAACAGAAATCGCCCGTTGGCGAGCAAGGCGCTGGCGATGCTGTCGCCTTCGAAGCCCTGATATTGCTGATTGTCGAAGCTGAAACTCAGCGGCTGATTGCGATCGATCAGCAAACCCATGGGCGCGGGCAGGCGGTTGAGCGTGCTCATCGGGCGATCTCCTTGGTCGGGGCGGCGGGTGCGAAAGCAAAATCGACCCGCGAGGTGAAGACTTCCTTAGGGTCGAAGGTGCGCAGGATTTCGTCGCTGCCGGTGTGGCGTTCCACCAGAAACCAATAGCTGGAGGGCGTATGCATCCACCATTCGCGGACCACACCCAGGGTGTCCTCGCAATTGAACACGTAATCGGCCCATTCGCCGTCGGTGCAGGTGGCCGGGTCCGGCATGGCTTTGAATTCGCCGCCATAGGTGAACTCAGTGATGTTGCGCGGCCCGTTGAGCGGGCAATTCATGACTTTCATATCCGCTCTCCGTTAATGGCTGGCCGCAGTGGCGCCCATTTCATTGACTTGCTGGAAGGTCGAAAAACGCTCCAGGCCGAACGGCTTGATCAGCTCCGGAGTCTTGCCGCCACTGGCGACCAGTTCGGCCATGGTTTTGCCGCAAATCGGCGTGGCTTTGAAGCCCCAGGTGCCCCAACCCGCGTCCAGGTAATATTTTTTCACCGGTGAAAGGCCCATGATCGGGCTGTAATCCGGGGTCATGTCGGTGATCCCGGCCCACTGGCGCATCAACTTGGCGTTGGCCAGGAACGGGAACATCTCGATGGCGTGGGCCAGCAGGCTCTCCTTCAAATCCAGGGTGGAACGGGTGTTGAACAGCGGGTACGGATCGGAACCACCGCCGAACACCACTTCGCCGCGACTGGTCTGCTGCACGTAGCAGTGCAGGGCGGACGAACTTACCAGCGGATCGAGGAACGGCTTGAACGGCTGAGTGACCATGGCTTGCAGCGGGAAGGTCTGGATCGGCGAACGAATCCCGGCTTTCTTCATCAGTTGCGAACTCATGCCCGCGACGGCCTGCACCGCGCAACCGCATTGGATGGTGCCGCGATTGGTTTTGACGGCGGTGATGGTGCCGTTTTCGATGATCAGCTCCTGGACCTCCGTGAGCTGATGGATTTCAACGCCACGCTTGGCCGCTTGCCTGGCGTAACCCCAGGCCACGGCATCATGACGTGC
This sequence comes from Pseudomonas sp. DSP3-2-3, assembly GCF_049898225.1. Taxonomy (NCBI): domain Bacteria; kingdom Pseudomonadati; phylum Pseudomonadota; class Gammaproteobacteria; order Pseudomonadales; family Pseudomonadaceae; genus Pseudomonas; species Pseudomonas sp. DSP3-2-3. The sequence continues at coordinate 155,465 of NZ_JAFCXH010000005.1, forward strand.
AGTGGCGCCATCGATATGCCAAAGCCCTGCGAGTACCGGAATGTGGCCCGGATCAAGATTCAATGAAGGCACCAGCTCGCGAATCTGCTGACGGTCGATCATCTCGGTGCGGCCGCCGAAATGCTTGTTCACTTCAGCGCGCTGGCGGAACGAACGTACCGTCGCGTCGGTGTGGGCCAGGGTCAGTTGGCCTCGGTGCGAGTACATGATGTTGAAGTCGAATTCGTTGGAGAGCCCTTCGAACATGCGCACCGATTCGGCGTAGAACTTCACGCCTTCGCTGGTCAGGTAGTTGGAGCGGATCACCGCCGTGTTGCGCGCCGTATTGCCGCCGCCCAGATAACCTTTTTCCAGCACCGCAATATTGGTGATGCCGTGGTACCTGGACAGGTAGTAAGCCGTAGCCAGGCCATGACCGCCGCCGCCGATGATCACCACGTCATAGGACGATTTGAGTTCCTTGGGCGGCGGCAGGTCGACGTCTACCGGGTATTCCGAGCTGAGCCCGTATTTCAATAGATTGAAAGGCATACGGCCTCCGATTGGCTGCGTTGCGCTTGGGCCTGCTGCAAGGCAGCGGTGACCGTGTTTTTCATCAGGAAGGCGATGGTCATCGGGCCAACGCCGCCGGGCACCGGAGTAATGGCCGAGACCTGGGGCAGGGCGCTGTCAAAATCCACATCGCCCACCAGCCGACTGCGGCCGTGCTCGTCGATGCGGCTGATGCCGACGTCGATCACCACTGCCCCGGGTTTGAGCCAGCTGGCGTCGATCAAGCGTGGCTTGCCGACTGCGGCAATCACAATGTCGGCCAGCTGACACAGCGCCTTGGCATCGGTGCTGCGTGAATGCACCACCGTTACCGAGCAGTGAGCCTGAAGCAGCAGGGCGGCCATGGGTTTGCCGACGATATTGGAACGGCCGATGACCACGGCGTGCTTGCCGCTCAGCTCGCCGCAGGCTTCGCGCAACAGATACATGCAGCCGCTAGGCGTGCAGGGCGTCAGCACGTCGCGGCCCTGACTCAGCCCGCCGACGTTTTCGCTGTGGAAACCGTCGACGTCCTTGCGCGGATCAATGGCCTGCAAGGCGCGGGCTTCTTCAATGTGCGTCGGTAATGGCAGCTGCAAGAGGATGCCGTTGACGCCGGGGTCGGCGTTGAGCTCGGCAATCACGTTGAGCAGCTGCGCCTGGGAGGTGTCAGCACTCAGGCGGAATTCCAGGGAGCGAATGCCGGCCTCTTCGGCGCGCAGGATCTTGTTGCGCACGTAGACCTGACTGGCCGGATCTTCACCCAGCAGAATCACCGCCAGCGCCGGCTCGATGCCATCGCGTTTCAGAGTCGCTACGTCTTCCTTCACCTGAGTCAGAATCCGGGCTGCTGCGGCTTTGCCGTCGATCAATTTAGTCGTATTCACCGGAAAATCACCGTCCTGTCCTTGTTGAGGAAAACGCGATGTTCCAGGTGGTATTTGACCGCCTTGGACAGCGCCACGGTTTCGGTATCACGCCCCATGGCAACCAGATCGGCGGGCAGATAGGCGTGATCGACGCGCTGCACTTCCTGCTCGATGATCGGACCTTCGTCCAGGTCGCTGGTGACGTAATGGGCGGTGGCGCCGATCAGCTTCACGCCTCGTTCGTACGCCTGGTGATAAGGTTTGGCGCCCTTGAAACCCGGCAGGAACGAATGGTGAATATTGATCGCCCGGCCCGAAAGCTGCTTGCACAGGTCATCGGACAGGATCTGCATGTAGCGGGCCAGCACCACCAGTTCGGTACGGGTGTCGTCCACCACCTTCATCAGCTCGGCTTCCTGGGCGGCTTTGGTGTCTTTGGTCACCGGCAGATAGATAAAACGGATGCCTTCGCGCTCGGCCATGTGCCGCAGTTCGAGGTGGTTGGAGACGATGGCGGTGATGGTCATGTCCATCTCGCCCTTGTGGTAGCGATACAGCAGATCGGTCAGGCAATGGTCGAACTTGCTGACCATCAGCAGCACGCGCATCGGTTCGCGGGTGTCGTGCAATTCCCATTGCATGGCAAACGCGCTGGCAACGTCATCAAAACCGGCCTTGAGCTGCGCGATGTTGCCTTCATGGCCGTCGTTGAAGCGGAACACCGCGCGCATAAAGAATTTGCCGCTGAATTCGTCGTCGAACTGCGCCATTTCACCGATGTAGCAGCTGTTGTTCGCCAGATAGGACGTGACGGCGGCAACGATGCCGGAAGTGGCCGGGCAGCTGATCTTGAGAATGAAATGGTTCTTTTCGTGTTGCATGGCTTTCCCTCGAAAGAATGGCGGCAGCTCGGCGCAGGGCGAAAAATTCATGGGTGAAACTGGTTTTCTTTGGTGTATAAAAATTCCCTGTAGGAATTAAATATTCACGATGCCGTTTTATAGGCGAAAGGAATTCGTGCGTCTAGAGGTTTTGGAAAGTTTTTTAACTGTCAGGAAATTTTTATGAGGATGTAGGGGGGCGTTTTCGCGCGATCAGTCTTGGTATCTACACACCTTTCCTTGGGGATTTTTATTAAGATCAAAAGCCAGAGCCAGAGCGGCGTCGAACCAGTGGGAGCGAGCTTGCTCGCGAAGGACGTCAACAATATCGCGTGCTGTCTGGAGGAACGCGATGCCCAGACATTTTTCGCGAGCAAGCTCGCTCCCACAAGTCTAACCCCCGAGCCAAAGCGAGGGAACAAGTGGTGGGGCAAGAGCGCTTTGGTTACTTTTCGCGCTCTTCGAAAGTGACGCGCCGTAAGGGCGCAACCATAAGCCGCATTGACGCCTACAACGGATATGTACCCAAAAATCCCATTAGGAAAAGTATAGAGATACCGGAGGCTTGCCTTACTCCCCCTGCGCCCCGTAATTCATGATCGACAACAACCGAATCGGTACCTTGACCAGCTCCTCGGGACCATGCGGAATATCGCCGTCGAAGGTCAGGCTGTCGCCGGCTTGCATGCGGTATAGCTGATTGCCATGCCGATACACCAGTTCACCCTCCAACAGGTGCAGGAACTCGGTGCCGGGATGCGAGAAAGTCGGGAACTCTTCGCTGGCGTCATCCATGGTCACCATGTACGCCTCGAAACTCTTCTTCGGCCCGCGCGTGTGGTTGAGCAAATGATAGGTGTGACCCTTCTCGGTCCCGCGCCGCACCACTTCCAGCCCTTCATCGGCCTTGACCAGCAAGGCGCTGCTGCCTTTCTGGTCGTACTGGGCGAACAGCTTGGACATGGGCATGCCCAGCACATCACACAGACGGCTCAGGTTATCCAGGCTGGTGGACACTTGGGCGTTCTCGATCTTGCTCAGCATGCCCTGGCTGATGCCGGCGATCCGCGCCACGTCGGCCAGTTTCAATTCCTGCGCCTGTCGCTGGCGCTTGATCTGAATGCCCAGGTACTGCTCAAGTTTCAACTTGGGTTCGGGTTCGTTCGGCATGTTCATCAGGTCTGCACGCTTTCCGTTCATTAATTTTTATTTCGCACCAGGAATGTGCGGATTGCCCGGCTCGTGAATTCTCGGCCGTCTGGTTATTCCCACGGGGAAAACAAGTTTCCCATATATACAGCAGAAATTCCCGCGGTCGCTCCATTTGTCTCTTGGCATACCAAAGTGGCAAGGGCTTTGCATTCCTCAAGGGAAACTAACTTTCCTTCTCGGAATATGATGTCGAGAGAAGGCGGTTGGAAAGCGATCCTTATCTACAACGCTTGCCATTGGCGAGGAGTGAATTCGCATGTTGCCACCAGAAACACAGCGCTTGATCGAGGAACACGGGATCAAATACGTGCTGGCGCAATTCGTCGATATCCATGGCGCCGCGAAAACCAAGTCGGTGCCGATCTGCGGTCTTGAAGCCGTGGCTGAAGCCGGTGCGGGTTTCGCCGGTTTCGCCATTTGCGGCATGGGCATGGAGCCGCATGGTCCGGACTTCATGGCCAAGGGCGATCTGTCGACCCTGACGCCAGTACCGTGGCAGCCGGGCTACGGTCGGGTGGTGTGCATCGGTCATGTGGATGGCAAGCCGCATCCTTATGACAGCCGTTACGTGCTGCAACAACAAGTCCAACGCCTGAAAGACAAGGGCTGGACGCTGAACACCGGCCTGGAACCCGAGTTCAACCTCATGCGCCGGGACGAAGCCGGCAAGCTGCAACTGGTAGATGCCAGCGATAACCTCGACAAGCCGTGCTACGACTACAAAGGCCTGTCGCGTTCCCGAGCGTTTCTGGAGCGGCTCACCGAAGCCCTGCAACTGGTGGGTTTCGAGATCTATCAGATTGACCACGAAGACGCCAACGGCCAGTTCGAGATCAATTACACCTACAGCGACGCCATGGAATCGGCGGACCGTTTCACCTTCTTCCGCATGGCTGCCGGCGAAATCGCCAATGACATGGGCATGATCTGCTCGTTCATGCCCAAGCCGGACCCGAAACGGGCTGGCAACGGCATGCACTTTCACCTGTCCATCGCCAGTGCTGAAAGCAAGAACCTGTTTTTCGATGCCAGCGACAGGAACGGCATGGGCCTGTCGAAAATGGCCTATCACTTCGCCGCCGGTCTGCTCGCTCATGGTCCGGCGCTGTGTGCCTTCGCCGCGCCGACCGTCAACTCCTACAAGCGTCTGGTGGTAGGCAACTCGTTGTCCGGCGCGACCTGGGCGCCAGCCTTTATTGCCTTCGGCGCCAACAACCGTTCGGCCATGGTCCGTGTGCCGTACGGCCGTCTGGAATTTCGCCTGCCGGATGCCGGTTGCAACCCGTATCTGGTCAGCGCCGCGATCATCGCCGCCGGGCTGGACGGCATCGACCGTCAGCTGGAACCCGAGCAGATCTGCAACGAAAACCTCTACAGCCTGAGCCTCGAAGAAATCGCCGCACGCGGCATCGGCACCTTGCCGCAATCGCTGAAAGAAGCCTGCGATGCGCTGGAAGCCGACCCGCTGTTCGCCGAAGTCATGGGCCCGGAAATCGTCGGTGAATTCATCAAGCTAAAGCGCATGGAGTGGGTGGAATACAGCCGCCATGTGAGTGATTGGGAAATCAAACGCTATACCGAGTTTTTCTAGCCACAAGCTTTAAGCCACAAGCCACAAGCCACAAGCCACAAGCCACAAGCTGCAAGCAGAAACGGGCTGCGGCGAATACGAAAACTTATTTATCAACCCGGTCGGCTTGCAGCTCAACGCTTGCAGCTAACCGCTCCCGAACAAGGTGAGGCTATGTGCGGAATCGTTGGCTTATATCTGAAAAACCCCAAGCTGGAATCCCAGCTCGGCAAGTTGTTTGAACCGATGCTCGAAGCCATGACCGATCGTGGCCCGGACAGCGCCGGTTTTGCCATTTATGGCGATGAAGTGGTTGATGGCTGGATCAAGTTGACCTTGCAGGCCACCACCGACGACTACGATTTCCAGGCGCTGGTCGGCGAACTGGAAGGTCGTCTCGGTGCATCCCTGGACTGGTTCCAGAACGCCAGCGCCATCGTGCTGAAGATCAAGGCTGAAGAAGCCGTGGTGCGCGCGGCATTGGCCGAGCTGGCGCCAAGCGTGCGAATCATGAGCGCTGGCAAGAGCATTGAAATCCTCAAGGGCATGGGCTTGCCACGGGAAATCTCCGAGCGTTTCGGCCTGGCCAATATGAAGGGCAGCCACATCATCGGCCACACCCGCATGGCCACCGAAAGCGCCGTGACCATGGAAGGCAGCCACCCTTTTTCCACCGGTGCCGACCTGTGCCTGGTGCATAACGGTTCGCTGTCCAATCACTTCCGTCTGCGTCAGGAACTGCGCCGCGAAGGCATCAATTTCGATACCGACAATGACACCGAAGTCGCCGCCGGTTACCTGGCCTGGCGTCTGCAACAGGGCGACTCGCTGAAGACCGCGCTGGACAGCTCGCTGGAAGCGCTGGACGGCTTCTTCACCTTCGCCATCGGCACCCGCAATGGCTTCGCGGTGATCCGCGATCCGATTGCCTGCAAGCCGGCGATCCTCGCCGAAACCGACGATTACGTGGCCATGGCTTCGGAGTATCAGGCGCTGTCGAGCCTGCCGGGCATCGAAAACGCCAGGGTCTGGGAACCGGCTCCGGCCACCATGTACATCTGGGAACGCGAGTCGGCTTAAGGAACGCACACATGAAAACTATCGATCTTTCCACCTCCACCGTGCGTGAGCTGAATCAGGCGCTGCACGATCAAGTCAACAATGTCCAGGACCGCGAGTGGGTCGTGACCCATTCCAACGGCGCGCACAACCTTGCGGTCGGCGTCAACGAAGCGGTGTCCATCGATATCCAGGGCCACGCCGGTTACTACTGCGCGGGCATGAACCAGAAAGCGTCGATCACCGTGCACGGCAACGTCGGCGTCGGTTGCGCCGAAAACATGATGTCCGGCTACGTGCGCGTCAAAGGCAGCGCGTCCCAGGCTGCCGGTGCCACGGCCCACGGCGGTTTGCTGGTCATCGAAGGTGACGCCGGGGCGCGCTGCGGAATTTCCATGAAAGGTATCGACATCGTGGTCGGCGGCAGCATCGGTCACATGAGCTGCTTCATGGGGCAGGCCGGACGGCTGGTAGTTTGCGGCGACGCCGGCGATGCACTGGGCGACTCACTGTACGAAACCCACATCTACGTGAAGGGCGCGGTGGAATCTCTGGGCTCGGACTGCGTCGAGAAAGAGATGCGTACCGAGCATCTGGAAGAGCTGCAAGAGCTGCTCAATCGCGCCGGGTTCGAGCATCAGGCAGCTGATTTCAAGCGCTACGGTTCGGCCCGTCAGTTGTACAACTTCAAAGTCGATAACGCCTCCGCGTACTGATCCAGGAGAACCACCATGTCCGACCCTACAAGTCCAAAAGCAGCAGCTCCGGTTCTACGCGAGTCGGCCACGTTCGACCGCCTGACCATTCAGGAAATTCAGCGTGCCGCCGAAACCGGGATCTATGACATTCGCGGCGGCGGCACCAAGCGCAAGCTGCCGCATTTCGATGACTTGCTGCTGCTCGGCGCCAGCGTGTCGCGTTATCCGCTGGAAGGCTACCGTGAGAAATGTGGCACCGACGTGATCCTCGGCAACCGATTTGCCAAGAAGCCGCTGCATTTGAAGATCCCGGTGACCATCGCCGGCATGAGCTTCGGCGCGCTGTCGGCCAACGCCAAGGAAGCACTGGGCCGTGGCGCAACCATCGCCGGAACCAGCACCACCACCGGCGATGGCGGTATGACTCCGGAAGAGCGCGGCCAGTCGCAGCATCTGGTTTATCAATACCTGCCGTCGCGTTACGGCATGAACCCGGACGACTTGCGCAAGGCCGATGCCATTGAAATCGTCCTGGGGCAGGGCGCCAAACCGGGGGGCGGCGGCATGTTGCTAGGCATGAAAGTCACCGAGCGTGTGGCCGGCATGCGTACGTTGCCGATTGGTGTCGATCAGCGTTCCGCCTGTCGGCACCCGGACTGGACGGGTCCGGACGATCTGGCGATCAAGATTGCCGAGATCCGCGAAATCACCGATTGGGAAAAGCCTATCTACGTGAAAATCGGCGCCAGTCGCCCGTATTACGACGTCAAACTGGCCGTGAAGGCGGGTGCTGACGTGATCGTGCTCGACGGCATGCAAGGTGGCACAGCTGCGACTCAGGAAGTGTTCATCGAGCACGTCGGCCTGCCGATTCTTTGCTCCATCCCGCAAGCCGTTCAGGCCCTGCAAGAGATGGGCATGCACCGCAAGGTTCAGCTGATCGTTTCCGGCGGCATTCGCAACGGTGCCGACGTGGCCAAGGCCATGGCGCTGGGTGCCGACGCAGTGGCTATCGGCACGGCGGCATTGATCGCGCTGGGCGACAACCATCCGCGTCTGGATGAAGAACTGAAAAAAATCGGTTCGGCGGCGGGTTTCTACGACGACTGGCAGAACGGCCGCGATCCGGCGGGCATCACCACCCAGGATCCGGAGCTGTCCAGGCGTCTGGATCCAGTGGAGGGCGGACGTCGTCTGGCCAATTACCTGCGCGTGCTGGTGCTGGAAGCGCAAACCATGGCCCGCGCCTGCGGCAAGTCGCACCTGCACAACCTTGATCCGGAGGATCTGGTGGCGCTGACGGTCGAGTCGGCAGCCATGGCGCGGGTGCCGTTGGCGGGCACTTCGTGGATTCCGGGGGCGGTTACGGGTTACTGATCGCTCAAGAACCGTAGATACCGTCTTGATTCTCATCACACACCCCGTAGGACCGGCTAAAACCGGTCCTACAGATCCTGCATGCGGGCCGACACGGTGCAATCCACTGTTGGTCTCGCGTCGGATTTTGATCCGCAGGAGCGAGTTTGCGTTGAATTCAAAGAGGCCACAAAGGCCCGTTGCCACACTTTACTTTGCTCACTGCCAGATACTTTCCATTCATTTGCAGGAGCTTCGAAAATGGTTAACCGTCTACCTGGCAAATCCCTTCTTGCTTTACTGGCTGTGAGTCTCATCAGCCCGTTGGCCCATGCGGCCGATGCACCAACGCTCAATACCGGCAGCACCGCCTGGATGATCACCGCCGCTGTGCTGGTGTTGTTCATGTGTCTGCCTGGTCTTGCCTTGTTTTATGGCGGTCTGGTGCGGGCCAAGAACATGCTGTCGTTGTTCACCCAGTGTTTCGGCGTGGCCGGTCTGGTGGGCGTGTTGTGGGTGATTTATGGCTACAGCATGGTCGTGGACACCACCAACATGCTTGAAGGTGAGGTGAGCTTCAACAGTTTTGTCGGCGGGTTGAGTCGGGCGTTCTTGTCCGGCATGACGGCCGAGAGCCTGGTGGGCGATATTCCTGAAGGTGTGTACGTGACCTTCCAGATGACCTTCGCGATCATTACCCCTGCGCTGATAGCCGGTGCCTTCGCCGAGCGGATGAAATTCTCCGCCGCGCTGCTGTTTATGGCTTTGTGGTTCACCCTGGTCTACGCGCCGGTCGCGCATATGGTCTGGGGCGGCGCGGGCGCGTTGATGCACAACTGGGGCGTGCTGGATTTCGCCGGTGGCACGGCGGTACATATCAACGCAGGCGTTGCGGCATTGGCGGCGTGTCTGATCCTCGGCAAGCGCAAGGGTTATCAGAACACGCCGATGCCAGCGCACAACCTGAGCCTGACCATGGTTGGCGCAGCGATGCTCTGGGTCGGCTGGTTTGGGTTCAATATCGGCTCGGGCGGCGGTCTGAGTGGCTTGTCAGGGATTGTCATGCTCAACACGCAACTGGGTGCCTGCGCCGGGATTCTGGGCTGGATGTTCACCGAGTGGTTCAAGGTCGGCAAGCCGAGTGCGTTGGGTCTGGCCAGCGGCGCGTTGGCCGGTCTGGTGGGGATTACACCCGCATGTGCTTACGTCGGTGTCGGCGGCGCGCTTGCGATTGGCCTGCTCTGCGGGGTGTTCTGCTACCTGAGCGTGACCGTCCTCAAGCAGCGTTTCGGTTATGACGACAGCCTCGACGTGTTCGGGCTACACGGCATCGGCGGCATGATTGGCGCGGTGCTGACTGGCGTGTTCTGCGTGCCGGCGTTGGGCGGTCTGGTCGACGGCGTGACCATGGGCAGCCAGGTCGTGGCGCAAATCAAAGGCGTGTTGATGACGACGGTGTATTGCTTCGTGGTCAGCTGGATCATCCTCAAAGTGGTCAACGCGATCGTCGGCCTGCGCGCTCATGAGTCGGTGGAAGAGATGGGGCTGGACCTGGCCGAGCATAATGAGCGGGCCTACAACCATTGAACAAATAGCCGCTGAAGCAAAGTGAATAAAAAACGCCAGGCATCAGCCTGGCGTTTTGTTTTGCGTTTGAGGTCAACTAAACGCTGGCACCACGTGCTCGATAAACAGCTTCAGAGACTTTTTCTTCTCGGCATGGGGCAGGCTGTTGTCGCACCAGAAGCTGAATTCGTCGACGCCCAGTTCCTGGTAGTACTTGATGCGGGCGATGATTTGTTCCGGGGTGCCGATCATGGTGTTCTTGCGGATGTTCTCCAGCTCGAACTCCGGACGTTCCTTGAACTTTTCTTCCGGGCTTGGTGCGAGGAAGCCGTTGACCGGCGTCTGTTTGTTGCCGAACCAGGCATCGAAGGTGCGATAGAACTTCGAGATCGCCGTTGCGCCGACCTTCCAGCCTTCGGGATCATCGACTGCGTGCACGTGGGTGTGGCGCAACACCATAAGCTGCGGGCGCGGGACATCCGGATTGTTGGCCAGAGCCGCTTCGAATTTGTTCTTCAGATCGACGACTTCTTCGTCGCCCTTCATCAACGGCGTGACCATGACATTGCAGCCATTGGCGACGGCAAAGTTGTGGGAATCCGGGTCGCGAGCGGCGATCCACATCGGCGGCGTCTTGATCGGTTTTGGCACGCTGGTGGAGGTGGGGAATTTCCAGATATCGCCGTCATGGGCATAGTCGCCTTGCCACAGCGCGCGCACCACCGGGACCATTTCCCGTAGCGCCTGGCCACCGGAAGAAGCAGGCATGCCGCCCGCCATGCGGTCGAATTCCACTTGATAGGCGCCACGCGCCAGACCGACTTCCATACGGCCATTGCTGATCACATCCAGCAGGGCACATTCGCCCGCCACCCGCAGCGGGTGCCAGAACGGCGCGATGATGGTGCCGGCGCCGAGATGGATCCTGGTGGTTTTTGCCGCCAGATACGCCAGCAAGGGCATCGGGCTTGGGGAAATGGTGTATTCCATGGCGTGGTGTTCGCCGATCCACACGGTGCTGAAGTCCCCGGCTTCGGCCATGAGCGTCAGCTCGGTCAGGTCTTCAAACAGCTGCCGATGGCTGACTTGCTCATCCCAGCGTTCCATGTGCACGAACAACGAAAATTTCATGACGCTTCCCCTCGAATTTTTTGTTTTGCGAATGAATAAGCCGCCTTCGGGATTGCCCGGGCTGCGCTGGCTCAAACCAGAGCGGGCAACGCGCCCATCTTGCCTCGGCAATACACCATCGGGCTGTTTGGGAGCTCCGGTACGATCAGGTTTTTCACCGCGCCGACCATGATTGCGTGGTCGCCGCCTTCATATTCGCGCCACAGTTCGCACTCGATGATGGCCGTGGCATTGGCGAGCAACGGGTTGCCCAGTTCACTCAGGGTCCATTGGATGCCGGCGGCCTTGTCCTTGCCCTTGCGCGCGAAGGCATAGGCTTCGCTTTGCTGGGTGCCGGACAGGAAATGGATTGCGAAGCGCTTGTTCTTGATCAGGGTCGGATACGAGTCCGAGCTGTAATTGGGGCAGAACAGCACCAGCGGCGGATCCATGGACAACGAACTGAAGGCGCTGGCGGTCAGGCCGACCACTTCGCCTTGGTCATTGAGTGTGGTAATCACCGTCACGCCGGACGGGAACGAGCCCATGACATTCTTGTAGGCATTTGCGTCGATCATGTTCGTTTCCTCTGCGTGCGGGTCTTGGCTGCATTCTGGTAATGAGTAACGTGTTTGTTGGTTTATGGTATACCGTAATACCGGTGTTGCAAGTGCTTTTTACGCGACGTTTGGTTTGCTGAAAACGACGATGCCCTCCAATGGAGGGCATCGCCGACACACCAAGGGTCAGTGGGCGCCAGCAACCTTGTTCAAATCGCTTTCGGCCCATTCGGTATATACGCAGGCATCACCAGCGGCCCAGCGCACGCGAACCTTGTCGCCCGGTTTCATCGGCATGCCGGTGGCGGACAGCGCCTTGACGGTCATCGCCGTGCCGCTGGCGGTGACCACCGAGCAGGTCTGGCTTTCGCCCAGGAACAGCACTTCGGTGACGCTGGCGGTGACTTCGTTCCAGCCACTCAGCAAGGGTTCGCTGGCGGCCTGTTCGAGGCTCAACGCCTGGGCTTTTTCCGGGCGGATCATCAGCAATACATCCTGACCGGTTTGCAGGTTGGCGGTCAGCCGAATCGACAATGGCTGGCCTTCGAAACTACCGGCCGCATTGCCCTGGGCCTTGAGCTTGAGGAAGTTGGAGTTGCCCAGGAACGAGGCGACGAAGGCATTTGGCGGGTTCTGATACAAATCATAGCCGGTGCCCAGACCGACGATCTTGCCGTGGCTGAAGATCGCAATGCGCTGGGACAGACGCATGGCTTCTTCCTGGTCGTGGGTCACGTAGACAATGGTGATGCCCAGTCTGCGGTGCAGCTGACGCAGTTCGTCCTGCAATTCTTCGCGCAGTTTCTTGTCCAGCGCGCCGAGGGGTTCATCCATCAACAGAATGCGCGGCTCGTAAACCAGCGCCCGGGCAATGGCCACGCGCTGCTGCTGGCCACCGGAAAGCTGTGAAGGGCGACGATGGGCGAACTGTTCGAGCTGGACCAGCTTGAGCATCGCGTCCACGCGTTTTTCCCGTTCGGCGCTGGCCATTTTGCGAATCGCCAGCGGGAAGGCGATGTTGTCGCGCACGGACAGATGCGGGAACAGCGAGTAGCGCTGGAACACCATGCCGATGTCGCGCTTGTGGGGCGGCACGTTGACCAGTGACTTGCCGCTGACCAGAATCTCCCCGGAGCTGGGCGTTTCGAACCCGGCCAGCATCGACAGCGTGGTGCTTTTGCCCGAGCCGCTGGAGCCCAGGAAGGTGAGGAATTCACCGTCCTGAATATCCAGCGAGATGTTGTCCACGGCAGCAAAATCGCCGTAATGCTTGTTCAGGTTGCACAGGCTGACCAGGGTTTTCTGATCCTGCTGGCCGGCTTCTTTTATCACCGCACTCATGACGTACTCCTCGCTTCGTTGCGTCGACGCAGCGTCGCTGCGATCACCATGACCATGACTGACAGACCGATAAGCAGCGTCGAGGCGACGGCGATCACGGGGGTCAGGTCCTGACGCAGGGTGGTCCACATTTTGACAGGTAGGGTTTGCAGATTCGGGCTGGCCATCATCACGCTGAGGACCACTTCATCCCACGAGACCAGAAACGCGAACAGGGCACCGGCGACCATGCCGGGACGGATGCCGGGGAAAGTCACTTTGACGATGGCCTGGATGCGCGATGCGCCGCAGATCACCGCAGCGTCTTCGATGGACTGATCGAACAGCTTCAGCGAGTTGATGATCGAGATGATGGTAAAGGGCAGGGCGACGATCACGTGGCTGACCACGAATGAAAACAGCGTGCCGGTGTAACCCAGCTTGAGGAACAGCGCGTAGACCGCCACCGCGATGATTACCAGCGGCACGATCATCGGCAGGGTAAAGATGCCGTACAGCAGATCGCGACCCGGAAAACGCCCACGCACCAGGGCAAAGGCGGTTGGCAGGCCGAGGGCGACGGCGCAGATGGTGGTCAGCACCGCGACTTTCAGGCTGGCGAACGCGGCGGCCATCCATTCCGGGTTGGAGAAGAATTGCTGATACCACTTTAGCGTCCAGCCCGGCGGTGGAAATACCAGCCACTGCGACGAACCGAACGACAGCAGCACGATAAACACGATGGGCAGGATCAGGAACAGCGCGATCAGGGCCGTGGTCAGGTACAGCCCGAAGCGCAATCCCGGGCTCATGGCATTGGGAGTCAGGAGCATGTCGGCTTACCTCGCGTTGCTGGCGCCGACCGGGGATTCCGGCTGGAGCTTCAGGTAGAAGTAAAACAGCACCAGGGTGATCACGATCAGCAGTGCCGCAGCGGCGCTGGCCAGACCCCAGTTGAGGAACGATTGCACCTGCTGCACGATGAACTCCGGCAGCATCATGTCCTGCGCGCCACCGAGCAATGCCGGGGTCACGTAATAACCAAGAGACATGACGAAGACCATCAACCCGCCGGAAAACAGCCCTGGCCGACACAGCGGCAAAAACACCTTGAAGAAGTTGGTCCAGGGACTCGCGCCGCAGATCGACCCGGCCTGCAATACCATCGGATCAATCGCCTGCATGGTTGCCTGCAACGGCAGCACGATGAACGGAATCATGATGTAACTCATGCCGATCACCACGCCGGTCAGGTTGTGCACCATTTCCAGCGGCTGATCGATCAGACCCATGGCCATCAGCGCTTTGTTGATCACCCCGGAAGCCTGCAGCAGCACCAGCCAGGAATAGGTGCGCGCCAACAGGCTGGTCCACATCGACAGCAGCACGATGTTCAACATCCAGCGGCCCCAGCCGCGTGGCACCAGCGTGATTGCCCAGGCCAGCGGGAAACCCAGCAGCAGGCTAAACAGCGTGACCAGTCCGGCCACCGAAAAGGTATTGAACAACACGCGGGAATAGGCGGAGTTGGCGAACAGTTGTTCGTAGTTGCCCAGGCCGGGTGTCGGCTCCAGCACGCCGCGCAGCAACAGCCCGATCAGCGGCGCGAAGAAGAACAGACCCAGAAAAATCAAGGCCGGGAGCAGATTGCGGCTGCCGCGCCAGCGCTGCGACAAGGAAGCGGACTGCTTCGTTGTCACCGCCTGGCTCGGTACCGCGCCGGCGGTGCTGGACGCACCACCGGCCGGGTTGGATTGACGGGCCGTGACGGCCGTCATTTTTATTTGACCAGCCATTCGTTCCACCGTGTCGCGATGGCCGAACCGTTCTTGGCCCAGTACGCGAAGTCGAGAGTGATTTGGTCCTTGGCGTACGCCGTTGGCAGGTTAGGTGCCAGTGTCGAATCGAGACGCTGCACGCTGTCCAGGTTCACCGGAGCATAGGCGGTCAGGTTGGAGAAGTCGGCCTGGCCCTTGGCAGCGGTGGCCTCGGCGATGAACTTCATGGCTGCGTCCTTGTTCTTGGCGCCTTTTGGCACCACCAGGAAGTCCGACATGACCAGGTTCTGCTTCCAGCTCACGCCCACTGGCGCGCCATCCTGCTGCACCGCGAAGACTCGGCCATTCCAGAACTGGCCCATGGAAACTTCACCGGAAGCCAGCAACTGCTGGGATTGTGCGCCGCCGCCCCACCAGACGATGTCTTTCTTGATGGTGTCGAGTTTCTTGAAGGCGCGATCCAGATCCAGCGGGTAAAGCTTGTCGGCGGCTACGCCATCGGCCAGCAGCGCCAGTTCCAGTACGCCAGGGCTTGGCCATTTGTACAGCGCGCGTTTGCCAGGGAAGGTTTTGGTGTCGAACAGGGCCGCCCAGTCTTCAGGCTTGTTTTTGCCGGTCTTGCCTTCGTTGTAGCCGAGCACGAAGGAGAAGAAGAACGAACCCACGCCGCTTTCGGAGACGAAGCGCGGGTCAAGGCGATCCTTCTTGATGACGTTGAAGTCCAGTGGTTCCAGCAACCCTTCGCTGGCGGCGCGCAGGGCGAAGTCAGCTTCGACGTCCACTACGTCCCACTGCACGTTACCGCTTTCAACCATCGCCTTGAGTTTGCCGTAGTCGGTCGGCCCGTCCTGCACCACCGCAATGCCGCTGGATTTGCTGAAAGGCGCCGCCCAGGCCTGCTTCTGGGCGTCCTGCGTCGAACCGCCCCAACTGACGAAGTTCAGGCTCTCGGCCGCCATCGCTGCGGCGCCTGATACGGACAACACACTCGCCGCCAGGACTGCAATTGCACGTTTACTCAACACCATTTTGTACGCCCTCATTTGTTGTGTTTTGAGCGGGCTGTTGTTGCCCGCTTATCGGGAGCAGTAGGTCCATTGGGCCTTTGTACGGGCGACCGTGTCAGGGGCTGTTGTTTGTGCTGTCTCCTGTGCTGGAGCGCGCCTGACTGTTATTTCGGTCTACGGAATATCATATTATGGTATTCCAAACTTTCTGCAAGGGTTTAGGCGTCAAAGATCACTGAATTTATGCTCCGTGAATGCCTTTAGACCCTTTGTATATTGGGAAAAACGCCCTTGTGGCACGGCTTTCAGCGCGTTGTCGGCGGCTTGAAAAACAGCCTGTAAAACAGAAAAATTCCCGAAAAAAACAGGTTTTTAGCGATTTTCATCCCGGGAAAGGCAGGGTCTCCACCACTTCCAGATCGAAGCCAGTCAAGCCTGCGTATTTCAGCGGGGCGCCCATGTGACGCAGTTTGCCGACGCCAACGTCTTGCAGGATTTGCGCCCCGGTGCCGACCTCCGAGTAAATCCGCGATTGCGAACGGCTGAACTGCCGGGGTGGCTGGGTCAATTGCGGGATACGTTCGAGCAGCGCCTGGGATGACTCGTGATTGGCCAGCACCACGACCACGCCAGTGCCGACCTCTGCGACCTTTTGCAGCGCAGCCCAGAGCGTCCAGTTGCTGGGGCCGGTGTATTCGGCACCCACCAGATCCCGCAACGGATCGATGACGTGTACTCGCACCAGCGTGGGCTGGTCGCGTTTGATATCGCCCATGACCATTGCCATATGGACGCCACCTTCGATGCGGTCCTCGTAACTGATCAGACGGAAGGTGCCGTGTACCGTCGGCAATTCCCGTTCGCCGATGCGCACAACCGTGTGTTCGGTGCTCAAGCGGTAGTGAATCAGGTCGGCGATGGTGCCGATCTTGATGCCGTGTCGGGCGGCGAAGGTTTCCAGATCCGGGCGTCGGGCCATGGTGCCGTCGTCGTTCATGACCTCGACGATTACCGAAGCGGGCGTGAAACCGGCCAGCCGCGCCAGGTCACAACCGGCTTCGGTATGCCCGGCGCGGGTCAGCACGCCACCTTCCCGGGCGCGCAACGGGAAGATATGCCCCGGTTGCACCAGATCGTCGGCGCAGGCACCGCTGGCCACCGCAGCGGCGACCGTCCGGGCCCGGTCGGCAGCGGAAATACCGGTGCTAACGCCGCTGGCCGCTTCGATGGACACCGTAAAAGCCGTGGCGAACACGCTGCCATTGCTGGGCACCATTTGTTCCAGGCCCAGACGCTGGCAATGCTCGTCGGTCAGGGTCAGGCAAATCAGGCCACGCGCCTCGCGAGCCATGAAGCTGATCGCCTGGGCATCGCAACAGTCCGCCGCGAGCAGCAGATCGCCTTCGTTCTCCCGGTCTTCGTCATCCACCAGCAGGACCATCTTGCCCTGACGGTAATCCTCTATGATTTCTTCGATTCGGTTGAAGGGCATGGCTGGCTCCGGCTGTCGTGTTGCTGTTTATTTGTGGTATACCATAAGACAGATAAATCATAAGCGACAGATATTTTTCAAGGGCGGAGGTGAAGATGAAGGCTTATTGGATTGCGCAGGTGGACGTGAACGATCCGGAGCAATATTGCGGCTATACCCAGCGCGCCCCGGCCGCGTTCCAGCTGTATGGCGGCAGGTTTCTGGCCAGAGGAGGGCGTAGCGAGGCCGTGGAAGGTAAGGCAACGCCGCAGCGCACCGTGGTGATCGAATTCGATTCGTATGAACAGGCGCTGGCCTGTTACCGCTCGGCGGAGTATCAGGATGCGCTGAGCTATCGCCAGGGCGCGTCGACGGCCGAGATTGTGATTGTGGAAGGGGTTTGAGAGGCGGCTCTTGTGGGAGCGAGCTTGCTCGCGAAGCTGTTAAATAAAGCTGAGAAAATGGGTCGGCCGAACTTGCCCCTTCGCGAGCAAGCTCGCTCCCACCAGGTTCACTCAGTGGCCGCGCAGTTCAGCGAATGAAATGCACCTTGCCCGTATCGTCATTACCCACGTAAATCCCGTATGAGCCGGTCTGGCGTTCTTCGATGTAGCGCTCGAGGATCTGCCGGATGGCCGGGTAATAGATGCTGTCCCACGGAATGTCTTCCGGGGCGAAGAAGCGGCAGGCGAGGGTTTCCGGGCCGAACTGGCCGGTGATCTCAAGAGCGAGGGCGCGGAATACGATGTACACCTCGCTGATGCGCGGCACGCTGAAGATCGAGTAGGGCGAAACGATTTCGGCGCGGACCCCGGTTTCTTCCCAGACTTCACGCAGTGCGGCCTGTTCGGTGGTTTCGCCGCTTTCCATGAAACCTGCCGGCAGCGTCCAGGTGCCGGGACGCGGCGGTATGGCGCGCTGACACAGAAGATACTTGCCGTCCTGCTCGATGATGCAGCCGGCAATGATCTTCGGATTGACGTAATGAACGTACGCGCAACTGCCGCAGATCAATCGCGAGTGTGTGTCACCCGCTGGAATGCGCTGAGCGAGGTCAGCGCCACCACACTGCGGACAGAAGCGCGGGGCGGTCATTTCAGCGGCCTATGCGCGGTTCTTTGAGGGCCACCGGCTCGACGATTTCCCGAACCTTGCTGCCATCGTTCTGCTTGAGCTTGAGGTAATCCAGCGCCACTTTGGCGGCGCTGCGCACGTGATCCACCGACGCCTGGTGCGCGGCCAGCGGATCACCGCTCTTGATCGCTGCGACGATGCGTTCCATCTCTGCGTTACTGGCGCTGCGGCGGTTTTCCTGGGACACGGAGGTCGCCCGCAGGTAACTGATACGTGCCTGCAACTGGCGCAATTGAGTGGCGGCGACATGGTTGCCCGAACCTTCGAGCAGCACGTCGTAGAAGCTCTGTACCGAGTCGATGACCTGTTGCAGTTCACCTTCGTTGAGCGCCTTGCGGTTTTCTTCGAGGGCTTTTTCCAGCGCCCGGATATTCTTGGCCTTGGCGCGCAGGGTAAACAACTGCACGATCAGGCCTTCGAGCACACAGCGCAGCTCGTAGATATCGCAGGCATCTTCCAGAGTGATGATTGCCACCCGCGGCCCTTTGGCGTCGGCGAACTCCACCAGGCCCTCGGATTCCAGATGGCGCAGCGCTTCGCGGACCGAAGTGCGACTTACGCCCAGGCGCTCGCACAGATCGCGCTCCACCAGGCGGTCGCCGGGCAGCAGCTGGAAATTCATGATGGCGCTACGCAGCTTGTCGAGCACGATTTCGCGCAGGGTAATAGGGTTGCGATTGACCTTGAAGCTGTCGTCGAGTGGAAGGCGTTTCATGGAGTCCCGCTCTGATTGTGACTGTCATGGGTGAAGCGAAAAGAGCCTTTATGCTCTGCAAGTCTGGTGCATGGCCATGAATCGGAAAAACTCCCGATGGCACAGGCAAAAAACAGCGCCGAGTTTATCACGCGGGCCTGCGCAAGCGACACGCTGACTGCAACCGAGCCGGACTTCACTGCGCGATCGATGCCCGTCAGACCAGGACCGGCAGCGGACCCAGCTTGCCCCGGTGATAAATCATCGGCGTGGCCGGGGTTTCCGGCAGGATCAGATTGCGCACCGCACCGACGATGATCGCGTGATCGCCGCCATCGTATTCGCGCCACAGCTCGCATTCGATGATCGCCGTGGCCTTGCCCAGCAGTGGATTGCCCAGTTCGCTCAAATGCCATTCGATGCCCTTGGCCTTTTCCTTGCCCTTGCTGGCGAACGCATAGGCTTCGGCGGTCTGGTCGGCGGACAGCAGGTGAATGGCGAACTGTTTGCTGTCGCGCAGGATCGGGTAAGTGTCCGATGCGTAGTTGGGGCAGAACAGGACCAGCGCCGGCTCGATGGACAGGGCACTGAACGCGCTGGCGGTGATACCGACGATCCCGCCCTCGGCATCCAGGGTGGTGACCACCGTGACGCCGGACGGAAACGAGCCCATGACTTCTTTGTAAATACCAGGTTCGATCATTTCGGGGCCTCATTAATCAAATGCACTATTTGGTTGATCTGAGTTGAGATGCTGTTTGTGGGAGCGAGCTTGCTCGCGAAGGTTGTTACTACCGGAAGATCTGTTGGACCTGAGCGTTGTCTTCGCAAGCAAGCTTGCTCCCACAGACCCACAGTTCCCTTTAGTGATTTCAACGCATCACAAACGGATCCGGCATTGGCTCTGCCGACAGGTTGATCCACACCGTTTTCAGCTCGGTATAGGCCAGCACCGAATCGATGCCGCTTTCGCGCCCGTAGCCGCTGTTCTTGAAGCCGCCGATAGGGGCCATGGCGGACACTGCGCGATAGGTATTGACCCAGATGATTCCGGAGCGAACATCCCGGGCCAGGCGATGGGCGCGGCCCAGGTCACGGGTCCAGATGCCTGCGGCAAGGCCGAATTGCGAGTCATTGGCGATGGCCAGGGCCTCTGCTTCGTCCTTGAAACGAATCACCGAAGCCACCGGGCCGAACACTTCTTCCTGCATGATCTTCATCGAGTTGCGGTCGCACTCGAACAGCGTCGGTTCGTAGTACCAGCCTTCAGTGTCCATTTGCGGTCGTTTGCCGCCAGTGCGCAGGCGCGCACCTTCGGCCAGCGCATCGGCAACCAGGCCTTCGACCACCGCCAGTTGTTGCCCGGTGGCCATTGGTCCCATCTCGCTGGCGTCTTCCTGAGGATTGCCAATGCGGATGCGTTTGGCGCGCGCCACCAGGCGATCAACGAACTCGTCATAGATTTCGTCTTGCACCAACAATCGCGAGCCGGATACGCAGCTCTGCCCGGACGCGGCGTAGATCCCGGCAATCGCGCCATTGATGGCGCTGTCCAGATCGGCGTCGGCGAAGATAATGTTTGGCGATTTACCGCCCAGTTCCAACGACAATTTGGCGAAGTTTTCGGCGCTACTGCGCACCACATGCCGGGCAGTGGCCGCGCCGCCAGTAAAGGCGATCTTGCGCACCAGCGGGTGACGGGTCAGGGCCGCGCCGGTACTTGGGCCATAACCGGTCACGACGTTGACCACACCCGGAGGGAATCCTGCCTCAAGGGCCAGGCGCGCCAGTTCCAGCACGGTGGCCGATGCATGCTCCGAAGGCTTGAGGACAATGGTGTTGCCAGCGGCCAGCGCTGGCGCGAGTTTGATGGCGGTCAGATAAAGCGGGCTGTTCCAGGGAATGATCCCGGCCACCACGCCCATGGGTTCGTGCACCGTGTAGGCAAACAGGTCGGGCTTGTCCAGCGGCAGGGTGCCGCCTTCGAGCTTGTCCGCCAGGCCTGCGGTGTAATGAAAGAATTCGGGCAGATAGCTGACCTGGCCGCGGGTCTCGCGAATCAGCTTGCCGTTATCGCGGCTTTCGAGCTGAGCCAGCTGTTCCTTGTTTTCGGCGATCAGGTCACCGAGCCGGCGCAGCAACTTGCCCCGCGCCGTGGCGGTCAGTTTGCGCCAGACCGGGTTGTCGAACGCCCGCTGCGCGGCCTGCACGGCACGGTCCACATCGGCTTCGTCGGCGTCGGGCAACTCGGCCCAGGGTTGGGCCAGCGCCGGGTTGAGGCTCTGGAATGTCTTGCCGGAGAGGGCGTCGACCCATTGCCCATCAATACACATCTGAAAGCGCGCGAGCGTCATGCAACGATCCCCTTTGCCTGATTGTTTACGTCAGCCTTGGTCAGAAACTCCAGCAATACCTGGTTGACCAGACGCGGCGACTCCACCGGCATCATATGCCTCTGTTCGGGGAGTATCGCCACTTGCGCCCCCGGAATATGCGAGGCCAGTTGCCGCGCCATTTCCGGGGTGGAGCCGGGATCCAGTTCGCCGGTGGCGATCAGGGTCGGCACTTGAATACGATTCAGGTCATCGGCGCGGTACATGTCCTGGGTAGCGAACAAGGTGTATGTCGTCAGATAGCCTTGCGGATCGTTATCTGCCAATACCTGGCGGATGGCCGCGATCTGCGCCGGGTTGGCCGCCTGATATTCACGGCTGAACCAGCGCGATAAAGCTTCGGCCGCGTTGGCGTCCGGCCCGTACTCGGCGGCCTGGCTGGTACGGGCAATGACGCTGGCACGTTGCTCGGCAGAGCGGTTGAACACGCTGTTGAGAATCACCATGCCGGACATGCGCTGCGGAAAGTGCAAGGCAAAAGCCCGGGCGACCAGCCCGCCCATGGAGAAACCGATGACTGTGGCTTGCGCCAGGCCCAGATGCTCGAGCAATTCTTCCAGCTGTTCGGCATAACCGCGCAATTGCGTGTCGGCTGCCGGGCGCGGACTGGCGCCATGGCCGAGCATGTCGTAGGCGATGACCTGATAGTGCGGAGCCAGACCTACGACCTGGCCGCCCCACATCTCTTTGTTCAAACCAACGCCATGGATCAACACCACGGGATGGCCTTGGCCGGTCGCCAGGTAACTGGTGCCGGCGGGGGTGCGTTCAGCGGTGAGCCGAATCATGGATCGCTCCTGCACTATGAGTCTTACCGGAGAGCCTTACTGGGCTTTCTCGGCGGCCAGTTCTTCCAGATCGATATAGCGATTGCCGATCCGTGGATGCAGACGCCCACCGTTGGCAGCCCCGAGCACCACGACGATTTCATCGGCGCGTGGCGCGTCTTCGATCTTCATTTCCAGGGTGACGTAGTGCGAGCGCAGACCTTCGTCATCCTTGTGCATCATCGGGATCTGAATCGAGGTGCCGGGACCGCCGCGCTTGTTGGTAAAACTCAGGTAGCTCTTGGCCTTGACCGCTTCGCGGTAATGATTGCCAAAGCGTAAGGTATGGATCACCGCCGAAGCATGTTCGATCTCGCCATCGGCACCGACGACTGCTGCTTTGCCATAGGCTTCGATTTTGTCGGCACCACCGATGGCATCGGTCAGGCGCTGGACCATCAACTCGCCCAGCTGCGAACAACTGGCGCGGATTTCCGGCTTCAGGTCTTCAACGAAACCACGGCCCAGCCACGGGTTTTTGATCACCACGGCAAGGCCGATCATGGTCACCGGTTTGTCGGTGGCTTTGCCGCCTTCGATAAATGTTTCCTCGGCGTAGCTGACGATTTTGCGAATTTCGAAACTCATGAGTGGCTCCCAGACAGGGTTGTTGGTGTGTATTGCGTCTGATGGTATACCATAATATTGAACGTGCAAATCTTTCTGCACGGGTCACAGGTCAAATCTGCTGGACGTGATTGTGCGAGGCAGCTTGCTGCCGGGATTACGGGGGTTGAGGGTGACGCGACGTAAGGCACGCGGATCGCCTTCGCCGAGGTGTAAGGTAGGCAGGCATTCCCTTTCTCTTTAACTGAAATGGAGGTAACTGTATGAGCACGCCCATGCTCTCGAAGATGCAAATCAATGGTTATCAAGTCATCAGCGTTAATAACGGCCCGTGGAAAGTCTGTACCAAGGATGATCGGTTAGGCTCGTTTGGTACTCGACAGGAGGCCTTGGCCTATGCGGCCTCCTTGCCCGCCTATCAGGCAAGGGTGCAGCGAGCGGAGCGCCAATAATCCCGATCAGAACAGGTAGCCTCGGTACACGCCGGGGCTTTTCGGGTCGCCGTTCGTCCGCCTGAGTAAAGATCAGGCAAACTTTCTACGAAGTGCTATTTCGTAATCAATGGCACCGGGCGGCGTTGTCTGACAGCGTGTCCTTATTCAAATGATTAACGAGACGCAGATAGAGATGAACATCGAGACACTGATCCTCACCGAACCCGTCAAACGCCAGGTAATGCGCCTGCTCAAACAGATAGAACAAGCGAATTCAATGATCCAGGCGGTAAAGTCTGGCGCACGTGCCGATGGGTTTGTGCTAGGCCTGGAGGCTGCGGGAACGATGAGTCACAGTGATATTGACAACTTGCATTTGTTCTTCGAAACAGCGCTGGAGGCCCGTTTGAGAGCGCTCGTGCATTGAACGAAGAGGAACTTTTAAATAAAGCTCATGACTCTGTCCACTGCACATCACTCAAGCCGAATTGCTCGGCTTTGGGTTTACTTATAACGGGGACTTTGTCCATCCGGTATTTGGGTATCTGGCCAAATCCAGCATCCACGGCAGCCCAGTTCCAGGCTGACGCGTTGTCCATTGCCGGGGCGCAGACATAGAAGCTCTTATACTTGCCGTGTAATAAATAGTCGATCCGGTAATGTCTGGAATGATGCATGTCTGCATCCCTCTGTTGTTGATGTAGTCGATAGATGGAGTCCTCGTAGTTGGGAAAATTCGCGACTTCCGATGATCGGCATGTTGCAGAAAGTTGCACGATAAAAAGGTGGCAATACGATGTTATTTTCGCTTGCCACTGGTCATTCGTCTGAATTTGCTTGCTGATTCGTGCCATTCATTTGAGTGGTTTTCTCAGTTCGCCGACGACTGCACATTAGGCAAACCGTGATAGTTTCGGTCGAAATACACCAGTGCCGCTGCGTCCTTCTGCCGACGCAGTGCCAACACTTCGCAGAATAGAATGTCATGAGTTCCAACGCTGACGGTCTGGCTGACCCGGCAATCAAAAGACGCCGCCGCGCCATCCAGAACCGGCGCGCCGGTTACCCATTCAGACCATTGTGCGGCGGCGAAGCGTTCGGCCATGGGCGTCTTGCCACCGAATAGATTGGACAGGTCGCGCTGTTCGCTGGTCAGGGTATTGATGCAGAGCGTTGCATGAGCGGTAAGGGCCGGATGCACCGACGCCGAGCGATTCAGGCAAACCAGCAGGGTAGGCGGCGAATCCGTCACGCTGCACACCGCTGTGGCGGTAAAACCGAAACGGCCATGGGGGCCATCAGTGGTGATGACGTTGACGGCTGCGGCCAGGCCAGCCATGGCGTCGCGAAAATCCTGCTGGGCAATCGGCGCTGGTGTGGTCGTTGGCGCGACAACGGGGAATTCGGCTATTTGCATATCAGTGTCTCCGCTCGGGCCTGACCAGCCAGATACTCAACAAGTAAACGATTGAAGGGTTCGACGTCGCTGACACTGGAGGCGTGACCCCCGTAGTCGAGCAATGCCAGACGCGCTCCGGACAGCTTGTCCGCCAGATGCTGCGAGCGTTGCCACGGCACGAGCATATCGTCGCGATTGGCGATCAGCAGTGTCGGCGTGTTGATCTGCGCCAGACGATCTTCAATGTCGAAGGCTTGCAGGGCTGCGATGCGCCGCAGCAGGTTATCGGTTTGCGGGAAGTGCGCCAGGGCGTGGGCCTCGTCTTCGGCCAGTTGTGCGCTGTGCGCGGCGATCCAGTCGGCAGGGTACAAAAACAGCGCCTGGGCCTGAACGTAAGCTGCCGGGCCGGTATCGCGCAGGAGGTTTTTGCGGATTGCGAAACAGCGCTCGCTGTGGGGGTTGGGGCTGCTCCAGGCGTTGATCAGCACCATGCTCTGGAGCAATTGCGGGCGTTGCAGGGCCAGCTCCAGCCCGACCAGTCCGCCCAGCGCATGGCCAATGAAATGGCAATGCTGGATGTCCAGTTCATCGAGCATGTCCAGCAACTCACCGGCCATGCTCGCAATCGAGTAGTCCTCGGCAAGGCTGGCCGGACTGCGCCCGGTTCCCGCCTGGTCGTAGACCACGACGCGGTTTTGCTCAATGAGCACCGGCAGCTGCGGCGCCCAGAAACGTGCTGAACCACCCAGACCGGAGCTCAACACCAACGTCGGTGCGTCCGCTGCCTGGCAGCCGAGTATTTCGTAGTGCATGCAAGACTCCAGCGCGGACGCTCGTGCGTCCGCTTCGTTATGGGTTCAGCCGATGTGCGCAATGCTGGCAATTTCGATCAAGGCTTCGGGTTTCACCAGGCCGCACTGGATGCAATAACGCGCAGGTTTTTCCCCGGCGAAGTATTCGGCATACACTTCGTTGACCTTGGCGTAATCCGCCCAGTCGCGAATCATGATCATGTTGAAGGTCACGTCATCCATCGTGCCGCCAGCGGTTTCGATCACACTTTTGATGGTTTCCAGAACATGGCGGGTTTGCGCCGTTGCATCACCGACATGGACGACGTTGTTGTCCTTGTCGAAGGGCAATGTGCCGGACACATACAGCACGCCATCCGCCATGGAACCGGGCACGAAGGGCGCAATAGGTTTGCTGGTGCCGGTGGGGATGATGGATTTCTTGGGCATGATGAAGCTCCTCAGGTCGCAGCGGTTTGGGTGCTGAAGGTGGTGCAGAAATCTTCGACGCTGGACACCCAGCCAAAGAAGGTTTCGATGTTGAACAGTGCAGCCTGCTGGGCAAACTCTGGACCGGCCTGATGGGTCGCATCCGCCAGCACCACGCCGAAGTATTCGAGGAAAAAGCCATCGCGCAGGGTTGATTCGACGCAGACGTTGGTGGCAATGCCGGTGAACACCAGGTTGCGGATGCCGCGACTGCGCAACAGGCTGTCGAAGTTGGTATTGAAGAAACCGCTGTAGCGGGTTTTCGGCACCACAATGTCGCCGGGCTGCGGCTGGAGTTCATCCACCAGTTGATAATCCCAGCCACCTTTGGCGAGCAACTTGCCTTGCAGTTCAGGGCGCTTGCGCATGGTTTTCAGCGCGTTGGATTTATGCCAGTTGGGCGAGCCGGGGCCACCGGCTTCGACGTAATCCGGGTCCCAGCCGTTCTGAAAGAAAATCACCGGCATCCCGGCGGCGCGGGCAGTCGTCAGCGCTTTCTGAATATTGGCGATGACCGGCCCGGTGCTGCTGACATCGAAACCGGCCAGGTCCAGATAACCGCCCAGCGTCGAATAGGCGTTTTGCATGTCGACCACGATCAGTGCGGTCTCGCTGGCCTTCATGCTCAGCGCTTCAGGACGTGCCGGCAGTTGCCGTGCCGGCAGTGTGGATTCCGGCAGCAGATAACCGGAAGTGCGCGCGGGTGCATTCATCAGGCGGATTCCTGCAGTGGGTTGATGTGTTGGCGGCTGGTCATCAGCGGCTGGATTTTTTGCCCGAAGTCTTCGACACCCTTCACGA
Organism: Pseudomonas sp. DSP3-2-3; assembly: GCF_049898225.1. NCBI lineage: Bacteria > Pseudomonadati > Pseudomonadota > Gammaproteobacteria > Pseudomonadales > Pseudomonadaceae > Pseudomonas > Pseudomonas sp. DSP3-2-3. Next base: position 181,982 of record NZ_JAFCXH010000005.1, read on the forward strand.
AATCGTCGAAGGTCAGCATCACGCCCTGGGTGCCAGGCACCGTCGCGACTTCATCGAGCATCCGCGCCACACTGGCCCACGAGCCGACCAGGGTGCCCATGTTGATGTTCACCGCAGAAGTCGGATCGGCCATCTGCCGCATGTTCGAACCGGGGCTCTTGTCCGCCGCGCCTTTTTCGCTGAGCCATGCAATGGCTTCTTCGTCGGCGCCAGCCTTGATGTGCTCCCAGCGGGCACGGGCGGCTTCGTCGGTGTCATCGGCGATGATCATGAACAGCGGACAGGACGTGACATTGCGGCCGGTTTTTTTGTTGGCTTCGATCAGCTTCGCGGCAGTCGGCGCATAGGCCATTGGCGTGTTTACGCCCTTGCCGAAGCAGAAGTTGTAGTCGGCGTATTGCGAGGAAAACGCCATGCCGGCGTCACTTTGCCCGGCGCAGATGAGCTTCATGTCAGCCTGGGGTTTGGGGCTGACCCGGCAGTCGTTCATGGTGAAATACTTGCCTTTGAGGTCGCTGTGCCCGGTGCTCCACAAATCACGCAACACCTGCGCGTACTCGGCGAGATATTCATAACGGGTCGAGAAGAATTCGTCCCCCGGCCACATGCCCATTTGCTCGTACTCCGGCTTTTGCCAGCCAGTCACCAGATTGACGCCGAAGCGGCCGCCGGAAATCGAATCGATGGTTGACGCCATGCGCGCGACGATGGCCGGCGGAATGGTCAGCGTGGCAACCGTTGCGAACAGATGAATTCGGCGGGTGACGGCGGCGAGCCCGGCCATCAGCGTGAACGACTCCATGTTGTGTTCCCAGAACTCGGTCTTGCCGCCAAAACCGCGCAGCTTGATCATCGACAGCGCAAACTCGAAGCCGTAATGCTCGGCCTTCTGCACGATTTCCTTGTTCAACTCAAAGGTCGGCATGTACTGCGGCGCATTGCTTGAAATGAGCCAGCCGTTGTTGCCGATGGGAATGAAGATTCCAATATCCATGAGAAGGCCTCTTGCATGCGAATGATGATTGCGTTGCCCAGCGAGTGGGTAACACGGTACGCAAGAGCTTTTGCATGAAGCAGGCCAGATTTTATTAGTGTATTTAAAACAATGACTTGGTAAATAACTGAGTAAATTTCAGACCATTTGGTCCAGGTTAGAGCACTTGGTTTGTGCGCGGCGCACGGCGATGGGGCAGAAACGCCGAATGCGATACGCACTCCAGACGGTGGGACCGGATTTATCCGGGAAAGCGGTGGTGCAGGCGCAAAAAAAGTGTCGAAGCAAGATGCTATTCGCGAATGAAGTCGCTCCCACGAAGCCCGCACAAGGCGATTGCCGTCAAAGGTTGGTAAAGTGCGCGCTACGCACTATCGAATCGGTCGTAAACGTGAATAACGAAACTCCCGCTGCGCCGCCCAACTCCCTCAAACGCACGCGCGTGGTCAAGCCCAAGGTCGCGGCGGCCAAAGCCAAATCTGTCGCGAAGGACAAAGGCACCCGGGCCGCCAGCGCTTCCACGTTGAACCGTCGCACGCGTCTTGTTGAAGGCAAGCGCACGGCGATTCTCGAAGCGGCGCTGGAGATTTTTTCCCGGTTTGGCCTGCATGGCACCAGTCTGGATCAGGTCGCGAGCATGGCCGACGTGTCCAAGACCAACCTGCTTTATTACTTCAGCAGTAAAGAAGAGCTGTACACCAGCGTGCTGCGCCAGCTACTGGATGTCTGGCTCAAACCGCTGCGCGGATTCAGTGTCGAACAGGACCCGATTCAGGCGATCAGCGACTACATACGGGTCAAACTGGAATTGTCCCGTGATCACCCGGCCGAATCCCGGTTGTTCTGCCTGGAAATCATTCAGGGTGCTCCGCTGATGCTCGCCGAGCTTGAGCAGCCGTTACGCGATATCGTCGAAGCCAAGGTGGCGGTGATTCAGGGCTGGATCGATGCGGGCAAGCTGGCGCCCATCGAGCCGCACCATCTGATTTTTTCCCTGTGGGCGACCACCCAGCACTATGCAGATTTTGCCCGGCAGATCAGCGCAGTGACCGGCAATACCCTGGAAGACCCGGCGTTCTTCGCCCAGACCCTGGAGAATCTGCAAGGCCTGATTCTGAACGGGATCAGGCCTCGCAAGGGCTGAGTCTCGCGCTGAAGTAGAAAGGCATCAGTTCAGTCGATGCAATCCCTGTGGGACCGGATTTATCCGGGAAGAGGCCGGGACAGCCTCCAACTATTTCGCTGACTGAACCGACGCCTTCCCGGATAAATCCGGTCCCACCAGATCGCGCCGTTTTTGAGATTGTGGGTGCAACCCATACCATTCGAAATGAAGCAGGATTGGTTGGAGCAAGGCTTGCCTGCGAAGGCATCAGTTCAGTCGATGCAATCCCTGTGGGACCGGATTTATCCGGGAAGAGGCCAGGACAGACTCCAACTATTTCGCTGACTGAACCGACGCCTTCCCGGATAAATCCGGTCCCACCAGATCGCGCCGTTTTTGAGATTGTGGGTGCGACGCATGCCATTCGAAATGAAGCAGGATTGGTTGGAGCGAAGCTTGCCCGCGAAGGCATCAGTTCAGCCGACGCGATCCCTGTGGGACCGGATTTATCCGGGAAGAGGCCGGGACAGGCTCCAACTATTTCGCTGACTGAACCGACGCCTTCCCGGATAAATCCGGTCCCACCAGATCGCACCGTTTTTGAGATTGTGGGTGCAACGCCTACCATTCGAATTGAAGCAGGATCCGTTGGAGGCTTGCCTGCGAAGGCATCAGTTCAGTCGATGCAATCCCTGTGGGACCGGATTTATCCGGGAAGAGGCCAGGACAGACTCCAACTATTTCGCTGACTGAACCGACGCCTTCCCGGATAAATCCGGTCCCACCAGATCGCGCCGTTTTTGAGATTGTGGGTGCGACGCATGCCATTCGAAATGAAGCAGGATCCGTTGGAGCGAAGCTTGCCCGCGAAGGCATCAGTTCAGTCGATGCAATCCCTGTGGGACCGGATTTATCCGGGAAGAGGCCAGGACAGACTCCAACTATTTCGCTGACTGAAGCGACGCCTTCCCGGATAAATCCGGTCCCACCAGATCGCGCCGTTTTTGAGATTGTGGGTGCAACGCCTACCATTCGAAATGAAGCAGGATTCGTTGGAGGCTTGCCCGCGAAGGCATCAGTTCAGTCGATGCAATCCTGTGGGACCGGATTTATCCGGGAAGAGGCCGGGACAGGCTCCAACTATTTCGCTGACTGAACCTACGCCTTCCCGGATAAATCCGGTCCCACCAGATCGCACCGTTTTTGAGATTGTGGGTGCAACGCATGCCATTCGAAATGAAGCAGGATCCGTTGGAGCGAAGCTTGCCCGCGAAGGCATCAGTTCAGTCGATGCAATCCTGTGGGACCGGGTTAATCAATGACCCAAATCAACCCCCATGCCCGCTTTTCGTGCCATCGCGCACAAACCAAGTGCTCTGCTTCGGACCATTTGATCTGATTTATTTGCCTGAAATAGCTAACTAGTTGAAAATAAAGGCTATTTAAAGACTGGCACAGTTACTGCTTTTCTCCCTCGCACATTCAGGCCGGGCAACCGGTGCATCTTCAATGTAGTGTCGCGAGAGGCGTTAGTCGCATGACCTTGCAATCCGTCCCCATTATCGATCTTGCACCGTATTTTTCCGGCAGCGCTGCAGGCAAGGCCGCCGTCGCCAAAGCCGTCAATCAGGCCTGTCGGGACATTGGGTTCCTGGTAATCACTCATCACCAGATCCCCGCCAAATTGGTGCAACGTGTATCCGCGCTGACTCGCCAGTTCTTCGATCTACCGCTGGATGAGAAGCGCAAGGTTGATCGGCCCAGCCCGGAGATGGTGCGCGGTTACAGCGCAGTGGCCGAGGAAAGCCTGTCTTATTCGCTGGAAGAAAGCGCGCCGGGAGATTTGAAGGAGTCGTTCTCCATCGGCCCCAGCGATGTGCCGGACGAGGACTACTATCACAACGCAGTTGCCGGCTCGCACTTTGCGCCCAATGTCTGGCCGCCGGAGCGCCTGTTGCCGGGTTTTCAGGATGCCTATCGCGAATATTTTGCCGCCATGAGCGAGCTGGCGTGCTCGATGATGCGTTTGTTTGCTTTGGCGCTGGATCTGGACGAGCACTTCTTCGACGACCGCATTGACCGCCACATCAGCATGTTCCGCACCTTGAGCTATCCGGACATCAAGGCCGAGGTGGAAGCCGGGCAGATGCGCGCCAGCGCGCACACCGATTACGGCAGCATGACCATCGTGCGTCCGGACAGCGCACTGGGTGGTTTGCAGGTGCGTAATCAGTTGGGCGAGTGGGTCGACGTGCCGTATGTCGAGGACGGTTTCGTGGTCAATATCGGCGATTTGATGATGCTGTGGACCAACGACCGCTGGATCTCCACCTTGCACCGCGTGGTCAATCCGCCCGCTGACAGTGAATCTGACAATCGCCGCCAGTCCCTCGTCTTCTTCCATCAGCCCAATTACGACGCCTTGATCGAATGCCTGCCCGGCTGCCTCGCCGAAGGTCAGCAAGCATGCCACGCGCCGGTTACTTCCGGCGATCATCTGCTGTCGAAATTCGTCAAGCAGACCACCTTTGGCGGCAGCAAGGTGGCCTGATGAACAACCTTTCCTACGTCAATGTATTTGCCCGCGACATCGTGGCCCTGAGTGGCTTCTATTCCGCGCTGTTCGGCTTCAGCGAAATCGAAGCGATCCGCTCACCGATTTTTCGTGGCCTGGACACCGGCAAATCCTGCATCGGTTTTAACGCGCCTGAGGCTTACGAACTGCTCGACCTTGGCGAGTACGCCGGGAGCAGCGGCGTGAAGTTTCTGCTCAATATCGACGTGTCCGAACAAACCGAAGTCGATCGGCTAGTACCGCTGGCGCTGGCCAGCGGCGCGACCCTGATCAAGTCGCCGTACCTGACCTACTACAACTGGTATCAGGCGGTGCTGCTCGACCCCGAACAGAATGTGTTTCGCATCAATTTCATGCTTTGAAGTCGCTTACTGCCTTTCGCTTGCCACTCATCAGGAAGATCAAAATGCTCAACAGATTTCTCAAGCACACCTTGGGTGCGGCGGTATTGCTCGGCTTGGCGAATGGCGCCATGGCTGAAGGGTTAACCCTGGAAAAGCCGGCAAAAATCGCCATGGTGTACATCAGCCCGCGCAATGACGGCGGCTGGACGCAGGCGTTCGATGAGTCGCGGGTCAAGCTGGAGAAAGAGCTGGGCACCAAAATTCAGTACGTCGAAAGCGTGCCGGAAAACGCCGCAGCAATTACCCCGGTGGTAGATCGCCTGATTTCCCGCGGGGCGAATGTGATTATCGGCACCGCTTTCGGCTATTCCGACACCTTCCTGGAACTGGCGAAAAAATACCCGAAAGTCGCCTTCCTCAACGGCTCCGGCACCACCAATGCGCCGAACCTGGAATCGTTCTACGGTCGCACCTACGAAAGCCAATACTTGTGCGGCATGGCCGCTGGCGCTGCCTCGAAAACCGGCAAGCTCGGTTTCGTCGCGGCCAACCCCTTTGGCCAGGTGAACTGGACGGTCAATGCGTTTGAATTGGGCGCGCAACAGATTAATCCCAATGCCACGGTCAACGTGATCTACACCGGTGCCTGGAACGATCCGGTCAAGGAACGCGCCGCCGCCATGGCGCTGATCGACAACGGCGCTGATGTCATCGGCCAGCACGTCGACAGCCCGACGCCGCAGATTGTCGCCCAGGAGCGCGGCGTACTCGGCACCGGCCACCATCGCGACCTGAGCGAATTCGCGCCCAAAGCGACAGTGTGTTCCTCGGCCTGGGTCTGGGATCGTTTCCTCGCGCCTGAGCTGAAGAAAGTCATGGCCGGCAATTGGGTGCCCAATCCCAATGGCGCGCTGTTGTCCATGGAACAGGGCGGCACGGACATTACCCTGACCGCTGGCGAGCACGTCTCGGCAGAGAACAAGAAGAAAATCGAGCTGGCCCGGGAAGCCTTGATGAATGGCGAGAAGATTATTTACAGCGGCCCGATGAGCGACCGTGACGGCAAGGAGCGTATTGCTGCCGGCGCCGTTCTGTCTGATGCCGATCTGTGGAAAATGGACTGGTTCGTCAAAGGGGTGACTTCCCAGCAATGAGCCAGGCGAACGCGATCCAACTCACCGGTATCAGCAAGACGTTTGACGGCTTCAAGGCCCTCAGCGATGCGCACTTCACCGCCAAATGGGGCGAAGTGCATGCGCTGCTGGGGGAAAACGGTGCCGGCAAGTCGTCGCTGATGAATATTGCTGTGGGGTTGTACGCGCCAGAGAGTGGATCGCTGTTCATCGATGACAACCCGGTGCGGCTCAACGGTCCCAAGGACGCCAGCCGTCACCGGATTGGCATGGTGCATCAACATTTCAAGCTGGTGCGGCCGTTCACGGTTGCCCAGAATATTTTGCTCGGCCTGCCGCCTGCGCCGGGCAGCTACACCCAACGCCTGCAAACACTGGAGCAGCAAATCAGCGCCAAGGCCCAGGAACTGGGCTTTGCCATTGATCCACGGCAGACCATCGAAACCTTGTCGATTGCCGAGCAGCAGCGGGTGGAAATCCTCAAGGTGCTGCTGGCCGGGGCGCGCATCCTGATTCTCGATGAGCCGACAGCGGTTCTCACTGATAAGGAAGCCGAAGGCCTGTTGAGCACGGTGCAGTCGTTTGCCCGGCAAGGCGCGGCGGTGATTCTCGTGACCCACAAGATGTCCGACGTCAAACGTTACGCTGACCGGGTCACGGTGATGCGCGGCGGGCGTACCGTGGAGACTCTGGATCCGGGCAGTGTCAGCGTCGAGCAATTGGTGCGCCTGACAGTGGGCGAATCCGCGCCGACCCAGGAATACCCGATGGCGGCTGCGGGTGAGCCGCGCTTGATCGTGAAAAACCTCAGTTCAGTGGCCGGGCAAGGCCCTTTGGCGGGCATCAACATGACCCTGCACGCTGGACAGATTTACGGCATCGCGGGCGTGGGCGGCAATGGTCAAAGCGAACTGGCTAACGCCTTGATGGGCTTGCCGCAGCCGACCCAGGGCGAAATGCTCCTGCAAGGTTTTGGCGACTTGCGCCTGGCCTCGCCCGAGCGCCGTCGCGACTTGCGCATCGCGTCGATTCCCGCGGACCGTTACGGTGCGGCGCTGGCCGGTTCGCTGTCGGTGGCAGAAAACTTCGGCATCGGCCAGATTCACAGCGGTCGCTACGGCTCATTCCTGCGCCTGCGTGGCAAGCGACTGGAGCAGGACGCAGCTGAGGCGATCAGCGCTTTCGATGTACAGGGCGTGCGTTCGCTGCAACAGAAAGCCGCATTACTCTCCGGCGGCAACGCGCAAAAACTGGTGATCGCCAGGGAATTCAGCCGCGATCCGCAATTGGTGTTGGTGCATAGCCCGAGTCGCGGTCTGGATGCGCGCGCCACGGCGGCGGTACACGCTCGCTTGCGCGCGGCCCGCGACGCTGGCGCAGCGGTGTTGGTGATCAGCGAAGACCTTGATGAAGTGTTGGCCCTGGCCGACCGCATTGGCGTCATGAACAGCGGCCGTATCGTCGCGGAATTCGAGCGTCCTGCGAATCGCCAGGCGATTGGCAAGGCCATGGTGAGTCATGACTGACGTTATTCCTGAAGCTATTTTGCATTCCACGCCATCCTCAAGGCCACGCCGCCAGCCTTTATTGGCGCGGCGATATGCTCTGGAAATTCGTCAGCAACTGGCCTGGTATTGGCAGGCGCTGATCATCGCGCTGGCGCTGGTGATCGGCCTGGGGATTTCGGCAGCGATTCTGGTCGGCGCCGGGGTGCCCGCCGAAGAACTGCTCAACGAGTTCGTGGTACTGACGGTGCTCGATCCGCAGAACTTCAAATCGGTATTGTTTCAGGCGGCGCCGATGATTCTGGTCGGGTTGGCAGGCTGTATGGCGTTTCGTGCACGGTTCTGGAATCTCGGCCTGGAAGGCCAGATGATCTGGGGCGGCATCGGCGCAACCGCTATCTCGTTGTTCGAAGTCGGTCCACCGGCCATTCGCCTGCCGTTGATGCTGGCTGCCGCGATGATCTGCGGGGTGCTGTGGACGCTGGCACCGGTGCTGCTCAAGCTGCGCCTCAAGGTCAACGAGATCATCTTGACGCTGATGCTCAATTACATCGCCGCCAATTTTCTCCTGCATCTGCTTTACGGCAGTTGGAAAGATCCCCGCGATAATTTTCCGTATTCACCGGCGTTTCGCAGCTTCGAGCGTTTGCCGGATCTGTTCGACGGCTACAACGCGGCGATCCTGCTGGCCGGGTTGGTCACCTTGTTTGCTCTGTGGTTCATCGGCATTTCCCGCGCCGGCCTGTACCTGCGCTTCGTTGATGCCAACCCACGCGTGGCCAGCGCGGTCGGCGTGCCGGTGCGCAAGATGATCATCGGCACGGTGCTTTTATCCGGCGCGTTGGCGGGCATTGCCGGTTTTATCGTCACTGCGGGGCAGGAAGGGCGGCTGACTCAGGCGTTCTATCAAGGCTACGGTTTTTCCGGAATTCTCGTCGCGTTCCTGGCACGCAACAATCCGCTGGCGGCGACCATCGTCGCCTTGCTGGTGGCGATGCTGTTCGTGGCCGGTCGCAGTTTGCAGGTGTTCTACCAGATACCGTTTTCCATGGTGCAGCTGATCCAGGCCATTCTGGTGATCTGCGTCGCCTCGTCAGATTTTTTCATTCGCCATCGCATACGGCGCATCCAGGTTGTTCAAGGCGGAGAATCCTGATGGACATGATCGCCAACTGGTTGGGCAACTCGCCCGACTTCGCCGTACCTTTCGCCCTCGCAGCCTTGGGTCTGATCCTTACCGAACGGGCAGGGGTGCTGGCGCTGGGTGCCGAGGGCTTGATGCTGGTGGGTGCGCTGGCGGCCATCGGTGCGCAGCTGAGCTTCAGTACACCACTGATTTCGTTGCTGGCGGCGATGCTGGCGGGCAGCGTGGTGTCGTTACTGTTCGCGCTGATGGTGCTGGTGATGCGCATCAATCAGGTCATCGCAGGTTTAGCGCTGGTGTTCTTCTGCCAGGGCTTGACGGGATTGCTCGGCACCTTGCTGGAGTGGGCCAACCACCCGGTAACCGGGCTTGCGGCCATACCGCTTTGGCCGTTCTCCGAGCTGCCTCTGATCGGCAAGGTGTTCGTGCAGAATCCTCTGGTCTATCTCACGCCGGTCATCTTCATCGTCGTGGTCTGGTTCCTCAATCGCAGCAACCACGGTCTGCGCTTGCGTGCGGTAGGGGAGAATCCCCAGGCTGCGGACGCCGCCGGTATTTCGGTGCTGGGTTATCGGTTGGCGGCGATCATGGCCGGTGCGGCGTTGATCGGTCTGGCGGGCGGTTACATCTCCGTGCTCAGCACCAAGATGTGGATTGCCGACATGACCGGCGGGCGCGGCTGGATTGCCGTTTCCCTGGTGATCTTTGCGCGCTGGTCGCCATGGCGCGCGCTGGCCGGAGCCGTGTTATTCGGCTGCATCGAAGCCTTGATCCCGCAGCTGGCAACCACCGGCGTGCGTTTGCCGCAATATTTTGTGCTGATGACACCCTACGTGGTCACGCTGTTGGTGATGATCTGGGTCGCCATGGGCCAGCGCGACTCGGTCGCCAGTTCGGGTAGCCAACCGGGTGCTTTGGGTGAGCCATTCATTCGAGAAGAAAGGCGCTGACTGAACCTGGCCGATCAGGTACTACGACCTGATCGGTCAACATCTGGACCTGTCACTTATCTGCACGTTTGTGGAACATCTACCCAACCAACCTCCATGTTTGCGCACTAAAAGCAGGCGAAACGAGGGTTTGTTTTTTTAAAAACCGAAATTGGCGCCAATATTGTCAGGGTTTTTAGGTTTTTGGCTCGGGTCTTGCTCAGGTAACCGCCAAACAACTGAGGTGGTGACATGAGTCGTCTGTTCCCTTGCATCGAAATCAGCGGCACGCCATTTGAACGCGGCGTGCAATACGGCAAAGCCTGTCCGCTGATCATTGCCCGCAGCATCGAAGTCTACAGTCAGCAATTGTTGGACATGGGTTACGACTGGGCGGGTATTCGGCGCTTGGTCAATCAGTTCGTGCCCAACATAGAAGCTTTCGAACCGCAGTATCTGGAAGAAATGCGCGGCATTGCCCAGGGTTGCGGTCAGGATTTCGAGGCTATCGTGCTGATCAACGCACGGACCGAGATTATCCATCTGGGTCGCCGCAGCATGTTGGACAAGCCCGAGCTGGATGGCTGCACCGGGGCGATCATCTTGCCCGGCGCCACTTTGCACAACGAGTTACTGCATGGGCAGAACTGGGACTGGCGCGCCGAGTGCGCTGAAACCGGCGTGGTCCTGCATATCCGTCGCGAAGACGGCCCGGATGTGCTGACCTTTACCGAAGCCGGAGGCCTGGGCCGGGCGGGGCTCAACTCCATCGGCACCGCAATTACCGGCAATAACCTTGAATCCGACCGCGATTACCAGACTTTGGGCGTGCCCTTGCCATTGATTCGGCGCAAGGCGCTGGAAGCCAATCATTTCGCCTTGGCGATGAAGGTCGTGGCGGTGACGCCCAAGTCCGGCTCCAATAACATGATGCTCAGCCATGCCGGGGGGGTCGGCATCAATTACGAGTGCGCGCCCGATGAAGTCTTCCCGTTGTTTGAAGACAACGGTTTGCTGGTGCATGCCAACCATTGGCGCAGCCCGGTCGCGCAGGTCAAGTTGAAAAATACCGGCATCGGTGGCGCGCCGGAAAGTTTTTATCGGGACATCCGGGTCGAGAAAGTTCTCCGTCAACGCCAGGGCGACCTGACCCTGGAACACATGAAAACCGCTTTCTTCGATGACTTCGGCACGCCCTTCGCCGTGTGCCGTCCGCCGCGGCCAAGCTCCAGCGGTGAAGATAATTTGTCGGCAACCGTAGCGATGATCGTCATGCGCCCGGCCAGCGGCTACATGGAAATTGCACCGCTGCCAGCAATCAGTCGTCTCTTCGGCAAGTACCAACTGGAAATGGAGTCGGACTACGCACGTTACGCAGTATGGTAGGCGTTTTTATTTTCCTGTTTGAGCGAGCGGGCGCCTTGGTGAGCCAGATCCCACGCGTTGACGTTCTTCGCGAGCAAGCTCGCTCCCACAGAAATCCGTTTCCGCCCGTACAGTACCGAGGAAGATAAATGCTTCGTTTGATCATTGCGCGTCTGGCCATGGCGGTTCCGACGCTGCTGCTGATTTCCATCGCCGTGTTCGCGATGATTCGCCTGATTCCCGGCGATCCGGCATTGCTGATGCTCGGCGATATGGCCGATCCGGCCAATCTGAGCGCGCTGCGGCAGTCGTTGGGGCTGGATCAGCCGATGTGGATTCAGTACCTGATCTGGATCAAAGCGGTGCTGAGCGGTGATCTGGGGCATTCCATCACCAGCCAGCAAGCGGTATTGCCGCTGGTGCTGGAGCGCTTCAGCGTCAGTCTGACCATTGTGCTGAGCGCCGTTTTTCTCGCCGCAGTAATTGCCGTGCCATTGGGCATGCTTGCGGCCTGGAAGCAGAACAGCCTGGTGGATCTCGGCTTGGTGACGGCGGCTACCTTGCTGTTGTCGATCCCCGGTTTCTGGATGGGCCTGTTGCTGCTGTATGCCTTCGGCCTGACGCTGGGCTGGCTGCCGGTGGTGGGTTATGTGCCGTTTGGCGAAGACTTCGGCAAGGCGCTGACTTACGTGATTCTGCCGATCACCACGCTGGTGCTGCATGAAAGCGGGGTGATCATTCGCATGGCCAGGGCCAGCACTATCGAAGTGCTGCGTCTGGATTACATCGCCCATGCCAGGGCCAAAGGCTTGTCGGAGCGTGCGGTGCTCTGGCGGCACACGCTGCGCAACGCCTTCGCACCAACCTGGACACTGATCGGCCTGATTCTCGGCAACTTGCTCGGCGGTATCGCGGTGATCGAAACGGTATTCACCATTCCGGGCATCGGCCGGCTGATGGTCGACTCCATTTATGCCCGGGACTATCCGGTGCTGCAGGGCAGTCTGCTGCTGATCACCTTTGTTTATGTGCTGGTCAATCTGGTCGTCGACCTGATGTATCCGCTGTTCGATCCTCGGGTGAAAGTATGAAGACGCTGAATGAGTCGCTGCCGATAGCCGTGTCCGCTGCGGCGCCAACACGCAAGCTGCGCATACCGTCCTTCAACGCCGTGATCGGCGGTCTGCTGGTGGCAGTGCTGCTGGCGATGGCCCTGATCGGCGTGTTCTGGACCCCTTACGACCCATTGAAACTGGACCTGATTCATCGCTTTCAGCCACCGTCGTGGGCGCATGTGCTGGGCACTGACGAATTCGGTCGTGACGTGCTCAGCCGGATCATCATCGGTGCCCGCACCAGCTTGTGGATCAGCCTGCTGACCGTTTCCCTGGCGATTACCGTCGGCACGCTGTTCGGCCTGTTTGCCGGTTACCTGCGCGGCTGGACTGACCGTTTGCTGATGATGGTCAACGACGCGCTGCTGGCGTTTCCCGGCATGCTCCTGGCGCTGGGCTTGCTGGCGATTGTCGGCGCCAGTCAGTACGGCATCGTCCTGGCGCTGGGCATCGCCTACATTCCGACCGTGGTGCGGGTGGTGCGCAGCACAGTGCTGTCATTGCGCGAGCGAGAGTTCATCGAGGCTTCGCGGGTCATCGGCAATTCCGAGCTGTACACCATGTGGAAGCACATCGCGCCCAATTGCGTGGCGCCGCTGATTGTTCTGGCCACCAGCATGTTCGGCTGGGCGATTCTCTCGGAAAGCGCCCTGAGCTTTCTCGGCCTCGGCGTGCCGCCACCTGCGGCGACCTGGGGCAACATGCTTGCCGCCAGCCGTCCGCACTTGGCCACTGCGCCATGGCTGGGCTTCTTCCCGGGCTTGATGATCGCCATCGCCTTGATCGGCATTAACCTCTTTGGCGATGCATTGCGTGATCGCCTCGACCCAAGGATGAACCGCTAATGATCAGCGTGAAGCCATTGCTGCGCGTCAGCAATCTGAGCATCCAGGTCGGCGTCGATGGCGCGCTTGCCGTAGATCGCTTGAGCTTTGATATGGCGCCGGGTGAGATCGTCGCCCTGGTGGGCGAATCCGGCAGCGGCAAGACCATGGCGGCCCGCGCAGTCATCGGCCTGCTGCCGCCGCCCATGCGGGTTTCGTTCGGGCAGTTGCTGCTGGATGACGTTGACCTGTGCACGCTCAATCACGAGCAACTGCGTCGGGTGCGCGGCGCGCGGATCGGCATGGTCTTCCAGGAACCCATGGTTTCCCTCAATCCGACCTTGACTATCGGCCAGCAAATGGCCGAAGGCCTGCGCCTGCATACCGAGCAGGACGAGAAAACCATTCGCGCCCGGTCGCTGGAAATGCTGCGCCGGATCGGTATCGACGACCCGGAGCGCTGCCTGACCGCGTTCCCTCATGAATTCTCCGGCGGCATGCGCCAGCGCATCATGCTCGCCTCGGTGATGCTGTTACGTCCTGCCTTGTTGATTGCCGACGAACCCACCACGGCGCTGGACACCTTGGCTCAGGCCGACGTCATCGAACTGATGCTGGAATTGACCCGGGAATACGGCACCGCTGTACTGTTCATCAGCCACGATTTGTCGCTGGTGGTCCGTCATGCCCACAAGGTTGTCGTAATGCGCCACGGCAAGGCGGTGGAGACCGGGCCGACCCGGGAGATCCTGCTCGGGCCCAAGGCCGACTACACGCGGCAGTTGCTTGAGGCGTTGCCGACCCGGGGCGAACTGGCGCCACCTTCGATGTCTTCGACGCTGGTGGACATTCGCAACGTGACCATCGATCACCCTGGCCGCAAGCGATTCATGCGCCGCACCGAAGCCAGGCGCGCGGTGGATGGCGTCAACCTGACGATTGCCGCCGGGGAAACCGTGGCGCTGGTGGGCGCCAGCGGTTCGGGCAAGACCACCTTGGGCCGCTCGGTGGTCGGCTTGATCACACCCAGCACCGGGGAAATATTTTTTGACGGTGTGGACATTCTCAAGCGCGGCAATCGCGAGCACCGCCTGCAATGCCAGATGATTTTTCAGGACCCGGTGTCCTCGCTGGACCCGCGCGCCAGAATCGCTGACATTCTCGCCGAGCCGTTGCGCCATGTGCCGGGCCTGAGCCGTGAGCAGTGCGACGAGCGGGTGCGCATCATCCTCAAGGACGTTGGTCTGGACGAGCAATTCGCTACGCGCTTTCCGCATCAGCTATCGGGCGGGCAACGCCAGCGCGTGGCGATTGGTCGGGCGCTGGTTCGTCATCCGAAACTGGTCATCGCCGATGAGCCGATTTCGGCGCTGGACATGACCATTCAGAAACAGATTCTCGAATTGTTCGAGCGCTTGCAGGCGCAGTACGGCTTTGCCTGCCTGTTCATTTCCCATGACCTGGCCGCCGTGGAGCGCATCGCGCATCGGGTGGCGGTCATGCAGCACGGTTGCCTGGTGGAAGTGGGCAGCATCGCGCAAGTGTTCGATCACCCGCAGCACCCGTTTACCCGCCGTCTGCTGGCGGCCGCCAATCCGCTGCTGCGTCTGCCCGACGGCAGTTACCAGTTGCGCAGCGGCGCCGGGCTCTGAACCCGGTGTTTTCCGCATCAACCTGTGATTTTTCTGACTGCCGTGGCTTGGGCAACGGCGCGAATGTGTTGGTTTTACCAAGGAATCGCTGATGAAAAGCTCTGTGAAGAAGGCTCTGGCCTGTGGTCTGGTCGCCATGCTCGGCGCCGGTGTCGTGCAAGCCCAGCCGTTGCGTCTGGCGCTGAACTCGGATGTTCGCGGGCTGGATCCCGGCGTCAATCGCGATGACCGCACCGATCAGGTTGTGCTGCATATGGTCGAGGGGCTGGTGGCCTACGGCGAGAAAGGCGAAGTCAAACCGTTGCTCGCCGAGAAAGTCGACGTTTCTGCCGACGGCCTGAGTTACACCTTCACCTTGCGCCGGGGCGTGACCTTTCATAACGGCGACACGCTGACCTCCGCCGACGTGCTGTGGAGCTGGAAACGCGACATGGACCCCAAGACGCAATGGCGCTGCCTGTCGGAGTTCGACGGCAGCGGCTTGACCAAGGTGATCGACATCCAGGCGCCTGACGAGCACACCGTTGTGATGCGTCTGGAAAAGCCCAGCGGCATGTTCCTCGCAACCCTGGCGCGCACCGACTGCGGCGGCACGGGTGTCTTGAGCAAGGCATCGCTCAATGCCCAGGGTGAGTTCGTCAAACCGGTGGGCACCGGTCCGTATCGGTTGGGCGAGTGGAAGCGCGGGCAGTACGTCAGCCTGACGAAATTCGCCAACTATCAGTCGTTGCCCGGCCCCCGTGACGGTTATACCGGCGGCAAGCAGGCGCTGGCAGACGAGGTGCGTTTCGTCATCATTCCCGATCAGGCAACCGTCAAGGCCGCGCTGTTTTCCGGCGACCTGGACATGGCCGAAGTCACCGAGACCGATCTGCCGGAAATCAAGAGCCACGCCAATCTGAAAGTATCGACATCGCCCAGTGCCACCATGAACGTGCTGATGTTCCAGACCCGCGATCCGCTGCTCAAGGACAAACGCATTCGCCAGGCGATTGCGGCGGCCATCGACGTCAATCAACTGGTGGCGACCACCAGCAACGGCTTTGGTGTTGCCAACAATTCCATCGTCAGCGTCGCGTCTAGTTACTACGGCGCCGCCGAAAAAGCCGGTTTCAGCTACGACCCGCAAAAGGCCGCTGCGCTTTTGCAACAGGCCGGCTACCACGGGCAGCCGCTGACCATCGTCGCCAACCGCCGCTCGATGGTGCCCAGTTATGACCTGGCGATCATTACCCAGGCCATGCTGCAAGCCGTCGGCATGAATGTTCAGGTTGAGGTGCTGGAGTGGGGCACGCAACTGGAGCGTTACCAGACCGGTCGCTACCAGGCCATGTCGTTCACCTATTCGGCGCGTTTCGATCCGGCGCTGAGCTTTGAACAGGTCACCGGCAACAAGGACAAGGAACCCCGCAAAGGCTGGGAAGATCCGGTCGCCATCGACCTGCTGGCGCAATCACTGAAGGAAGGTGACGTGAGCAAGCGCCAGGCGCTGTTCGACCAGCTGCATGAGCGCTTCATCGACCAGGTGCCGATGATCGTCATGTACAACGGGCTGGACATCATGGCGCTGAACCAGAAAGTCGAGGGTTACAACTCGTGGATCGGCCAGAAGCCGCGCCTTTGGGGCGTCAGCGTCAAGCCTTGAGGGTCATTGCTCCAGCGGAATCTGACGAATGTGGGCGGCAATCAGTTGTTTGAGTCGTTCACGGTCGTTGTTGCGCAGGGCATCGACCATCTGGAAATGCTCTTGGCTCGATTGCTCGGCCCGCACATGGGTACGCCAGGTCCCGCCGGGAGATGACGGTGGTCGACTGCGCATGTCTTCAATGAATTCGATCAGTTGCCGGTTGCTGCACAGCTCATAGAGGGTGCGATGGAAGTCCAGGTTTGCGTTGTAGCGTTCCAGCAGCGTGCCTTCCTGCACCAGCGTGTTGAAACGTTGGGCGAGGGCGTCGAGCTGCTCCAGGTCGGCGTCGCTGAAGATCATCTGGTTGACCGCCGCGCATTCCAGCGCAACGCGTATCTCCCGGGCATCGGAGACCTGCGCGAGGTCCGGCGTATGCACGTAGTAACCGCGATTGGGGAGATGTTCGACCATGCGCTTGACCACCAACTGGTCCAGTGCCCGGCGCACGTCGAGGCGAGAGCTGCCGTAGCGCTCCTCCAGATCAATCTGTTTGAGCCAGCTGCCCGCCGGGAGGATGCCCGCGTTGATGTCTTTGGAGATCAGCACCACCAGTTGGCTGCGATCAGTAACGGTTTTCTTCAATGGAAACGTCCACACATAGCTTGATACCGGGCGAAAAAATTTCATGCAGCGGGGGCCACGACTCAGTCGCCGACCCTTCGCCAATAATGGCTGCCAATAATGGCACAAAACGCCGAGGTTTAATGATGTTAGCCAACCCTGAAGACTCCCCGGAAGCACGGCATCGCAAGCTTTATTACCGTGGCGCCACGACCATTTTTTCCTGCCGCATGGACCCACGATTCGCGTACTGCCTCTATGTTCCGCAAAGTTTCGACCAATGCCCGCAAGAGCACCGCTTGCTGGTTGCCGTGCATGGCACCGGGCGCACCATGGTCGAGTACCGTGATGCCTTTGCCGAGTTCGGGCGTTTCAACAAATACGTGATCCTCGCGCCGCTGTTTCCGGTAGGACCGCTGGGCGACGGCAATCCCCACGGCTTCAAGTATCTGGTCGAAGGCGATATTCGTTATGACCAGGTTTTGCTGGCCATGGTGGACGAAGTCGCGCAGGTTCTGGACACAACTTTCGAGCGTTTTTCGCTGTTTGGTTACTCCGGCGGCGGACACTTCGCCAATCGGTTTTACTACCTGCACCCGGAACGCCTGCGCTCCGTGTCCATCGGTGCGCCCGGCTCGGTGACCTTGATCGATGACAGCCGTGACTGGTGGGTTGGCACCGGTGGCATCGAGAAAATCTTCGGCAAGAACCTGAACCTGCCTGCGCTGCGCGAAGTGGACGTGCAATTGTTGGTGGGCGCAGCCGATCTGGAAACCTGGGAGATTCACTACGCCCCAGGTTCAGTGCAGTTCAAGGAAGGCATCAACGACGCGGGCAGCACCCGTGTCGAGCGCAACGCAACGCTCGCCCGCAACCTGCAAGCCCACGATATCCGCGTGCAACAGGACATCGTGCCCAACGTCGCCCACGCCGGTATTTCGGTGGTGCCTTACGTGCAGGACTTTCTGTTGGGGTTGGGTTGAAATAGGGTCCGTTGGAGATTCTATGTCCGGGGGCAACCGCCAGGCGCCAGACGTATTGTCTGAACCGACGCCTTCCCGGCTAAAGCCGGTCCCACAGTGGGACCGGCTTTAGCCGGGAAGACGGCATTCCAGTAGACGCAAATGCATCGGCTGTACGTCCAGATCCGTTGGAGGCTTGCCCGCGAATGATGCACCTCGGTGAATCAGACCCTCCGCGTTATCGTTCTTCGCGGGCAAGCCTCGCTCCAACGGGACCGTGGTTAAGCTGGGAAATCGATTTTCGGCTTTTGATCTTCGCTTTTCCGTGCTGCGATCTTGCAGACGACGCCAAACGCGCGTCGGGAGGCTGAGTGGAGGTGTCGTGGTGGGTTGCGCTCGGCATGGATGCCGAGCGAGCGCCGTTGGGCCAGGGATGGCCCGTCGGCGCGTCGCCCCACCACGATGCCGGAGCGAAGGAACCGCCGCGAAGCGGGGGCCGGACGTCAGCGCAGATGGTTTTCGTCTATTTTGCCGAAACAAAATGGACTCGACCGTCAGGGCGAAACCAAACTTAGCCGCGTTGAAAATGCTGTTGCTGCCACTCGTTTCAAAACGCTCACAGCTTCATCTAACGCAACGGCTTGGTCGACTGGAATACCGATTCGCGGGCGAATTGGAGCGTGGCCCGCTCGCTCTAGCGGGATCAACATTCACTGCCAATCCTTGGCCGCCTCGGTGAGCATTTCGGTAATCAGCGCGCCGAAGCGCTGTGACAGCAGGCTTTGCGGACGATCTGCTGGCAGCAGTAAGTAAGTCGAGAAGCGGATCTGCGGGCGGAAAGGGCGTATCTCGATGCCCATGTGGCGGTATTCCAGAGCTACCATCGGGCTGACGATACTCACACCCTGGCCCAGGCCGACCAGCGAACAAATGGTCGCGGCAAAGGGCGTCTCCAGATTCAGCTTGCGGCGGTCCAATGGCATGGCAAACGCGCGGTCGATGCGTGCCCGCGTGCCGTCGTTGTGCAGCAACGAGACGAACTCTTCGTCGCGCAAATCCTCGGGGCCGATGGTTTCCAGAGCCGCCAATCGGTGCCCTTTGGGAAAGATGCAGATACCCGGTACGTCACAAATCAGCGTCGGGTTCACTCCCGGAGTTTCTTCGCCAATGTAGGACGCCAGGCCAAGATCACAGTACTGCGAGGCGGTCCAGTGCGTGGCGGTGGGCGAGTCACTGGTATGAATCGAAATTGCCACATCCGGATTTTGCTGGCGGAAACGCTGGATGACTCTGGGCAGTACCGTCAGCGACAACGACGGCACTGAAGCGATGCGCAGTTTTCCCGTGCCCGCCCGGCGAATGTTCTGCGCCGAGTCCTCGATGCTTTGCAAACCGATGAAGGCCCGCTCCACATCGGCGAACAGCGCTGCGCCCTCATCCGTTGGCAACAGGCGTCCACTCACACGCTCGAACAGTTTGAAACCGCTGCTGCGTTCCAGTTGTGCGATCAAACGGCTGACATTGGGCTGCGAGGTGTGCAGGGATTCGGCCGCTGCCGTCATCGAACCGCTGAGCATTACCGCGCGAAACGTTTCGACTTGTTTGAAGTTCATGGTCGGCCATATCAATTGCGTATGGACGGCTACTGTATTGGCATTTGTTGGCATGAGCCAGAGGCTTTATAACTGTTCTGGACATCGAGGCCGTCCAGAGAGATCGGCCCAGTCTGCACAGGCCCCACCTTCTCAGTTCTGCCCTTGAATCCGTTACATGAGTCCGCCGCTGGGTGGACCTCATGCTTAATTCACCAGGAGGCATTATGTCGTTTTCGCTCAAGTTCCTTGGCAATGCAGTGGCACTCTCTTGTCTGGCCCTGGCCCTGGCAGGGCTGGCGCAGGTGCATGCCGCCGGGCTTCCCGCAGTCCCCGCTGAAATCAAAGAAGCCGGTCAGCTGCGTGCCGGCGTGCGCTGTGACCAACCGCCTTATGGTTTTCAGGACAACAACGGTGAATTCGCCGGCATCGAAGTCGAGATGTCACGCACCGTCGCGCTCTGGGCGTTGGGTTCCAAAGACAAAGTCACCTTCACCTGTGTGACCGCCGAAAACCGCGTGCCGCAGTTGCTGGGGCGCAAAGTGGACTTCCTGATTGCCACCTTGGGCGTCACCCCTGAGCGTCAACGGGTAATCGACTTCACCACGCCGTATCGCTGGGGCGCGAGTGACGTCATCGTCGCCAAGGACAGCCCGATCAAGAAGATCGCCGACCTGGACGGCAAGACCCTGGCAACCCTCAAAGGCTCGGTGCAGGCCAAGTGGTTTGAAGACCACATGCCCAGCGTCAAGACCCTGCGCATGAACAGCGCCGCCGATGCCTTGCAGACCTTCCGCCAGGGCCGTGCCGACGCTTACACCCACGATGCGGCGACGCTGGTCGTGGTGACGGCCAATGACGCCAATGCCCGGCTGCTCGGTGAGCCCTTCCAGATCTCCGATGCCGCCATCGGCGTGCGTAAGAACGATGAGCAATGGCGCGACTATCTGAGCGCAGCAATTGCCCGCATGCATGAAGAAAAGATGTTCCGTGGCTGGGTCGTGCAATACGTGCCGGAGAACATCCGCAGCTATTACCTGAGCGTGTTCGAGCAAGCCAAACCTGCTGAAAAAATCTGATCGGGCGACGCTATGGACTTCGATTTCAACTACCTGGTCGCGCAATGGCCAGCGCTGCTCGACGGCGTCTTGATGACCCTGCGCGTGTCGCTGATCGCCATTGCCTGCTCGCTGCTGATCGGCATTTTCGGTGGCGCGATGCGCGTTCTGAAGGTGCCGGTGCTTTCCCATCTGGTGGTGGCGTACGTGGAGCTGATCCGCAATACGCCGATCCTGGTGCAGCTGTTCTTCATCTTCTACGGACTTCCCGCCGTGGGCATGGAGTTGTCGCTGTTCTGGTCCGGCGTGTTGTGCCTGTCACTGTGGGCCGGGGCCTATCAGGTGGAAAACATTCGCGGCGGCCTGGCCACGGTAGAGCACGGTTTGCATGAAGCAAGCCAGGCGTTGTGCCTGAAACCGAGCCAGTACTTCTATCTGGTGGCCTTGCCGATTGCTTTTCGGACCTGTCTGCCAGCGGTGCTCAACACGGCTATTTCGCTGATCAAGAACTCGTCCTACCTGCAGGCCATCGGCCTGGCGGAGCTGACGTTTGTGGCGGTGGATCGCATCGCCACGGATTTTCGCGCCATCGAGATGTTCAGCGCGATCTGCGTGATGTACCTGGTGCTGGTTGCGATTCTGGCGTTGTTGACCAGCCGCCTCTCGGCGCATTTGCAACGTCCTTTCCGGCAGTGAGTTGCTCATGAATTTTGTGATCGAAAACTGGGGGTTCATCTCCAAGGGCTTGTGGATGACCTTGCGCCTGGCGCTGGTCATCCTGCTGTTCACCTCTGTCATTTCGGCGGTGTTCGGCGTGCTGGCGACGCTGCGCAGCCCGCTGTTGCGCTGGACGATCCATGCCTACGTCGAGCTGTTTCGCTCGATCCCGCTGATCGTCAACGTGTTCTTCATCTTCTTCGGCGCCCCGATGCTGGGCCTCGACCTCAGCCCGTTTGCAGCGGTGGTCACTGGCCTGACTCTTTGGGGCAGCGCCAACGGCATCGAAATCGTGCGCGGCGGGCTGGAATCGGTAGCCCGTCACCAGTGGAAAAGTGCCTGGGCGCTGGGGCTGCGGCCTTGGCACATCTATTTGTACATCATCGCGCCGCAATCGATGCGGGCGATTCTGCCAGCCTTCACCGGCCTGCTGACCATGCTCGTGCAAGCCACTTCGTTGGGTGCGCTGGTGGGTGTCGGCGAGTTTCTCAAGGTCGGCCAAATCATTATCGAGCGCTCCACGGTGATGACCGGCGTCAGCCCGGCGTTCACGGTCTACGGCGTGGTGCTGCTGGTGTATTTCGTTATCTGTTCGGCGCTGACCTGGCTCAGTCGTTATCTCGAACGTCGCCTGGGTCGCCCGGTGACGCGTCCAACTCATTCAGAGGTTTGATCATGCAGGAATCCAAAGTCAGTCGTCGCTTGAAAGAAACCACCGCGCCAGAGGTCAACGAATACATCTATCAGCCGCGTCTGGAAGGCTTTGCCCAGGGCTTCTCAAGCCTGGGCAACGTCAACAAGGCGCACATTGTGATGCTCGCCGAACAGGGCCTGATTCGCCATGAACATGCCGCCGTGCTGGCCAAAGGCGTGCTCGACATGGAAGCCGCTGGTCCTGACGCGGTGACACTGGACCCGTCCCGGGAAGATGCGTATTTCAACTACGAAGCGCACCTGATCGAGCAGATCGGCACCGATATCGGCGGCCGCCTGCACACCGGGCGCAGCCGCAACGACATCCTTGCCACCCTTGACCGACTGCGTTGCCGGGAAGTGCTGCTCAATCTGGTGGATTTGCTGCATCAGGTACGCCAGACCGCGCTGAGCAATGCCCACCGGTATGCCGAAATCGTCATGCCGGGCTACACCCATCTACAACCGGCGCAACCCATCACTTACGGTTATTACCTGTCTGCGGTGGAGCAAGCCTTGCAGCGCGACACCCAGCGCCTGACGCAAACCCTGGACGCCATGAACCAAAGCCCGCTGGGCGCCGCCGCATTCGCTGGCACGCCGTTCGCCATCGACCGCGCGCGCACCGCCGAGCTGCTGGGTTTCGACGGCTATCTGGACAACGCGCTGGACGCGGTGGGTTCCCGGGATTTCATTCTGGAAAGCTTGTCGCACCTGAGTCTGCTGTCGGTGTTCTGGAGTCGGGTCGCCCAGGATTATTTTGTCTGGAGCACCCATGAATTCAGCCTCATCGAGTTCCCGGACAGCGTTGCGGCGACTTCCAGCATCATGCCGCAGAAGAAAAACCCGACGGTGCTCGAATACCTCAAAGGCCGCACCGGGCATATCGTCGGCCTGTTGATGGGCGCGAGCATCACCGTCAAAGGCAGCAACTTTTCCCACACCGGCGATGCCAATCGCGAGGGCACCCGAGGTTTCTGGGAAGCCGCCGAGGAAGTGCAGCGTTGCCTGAAACTGCTGGATCTGGTGCTGCGCACGGCGACGCCCAACACACAATTGGCCGCGCGCCGCGCCGGTGAAGATTTCTCCACCGCGACCGGGCTGGCCGACCTCATCGTGCGCGAAGCCGACCTGTCGTTCCGCGAGGCCCACCACGTCGTCGGCGCAGCGGTGCGCATGGCCATGGATGCCGGGCTTGCGGCGCACCAGATCGACACCACCATGGTGGATATGTGCGCGGTTGAACAACTGGGACATCCCCTGAAGTTGTCCGCCGACAAGGTTCGTGAATGCCTGGATCCTGCCGCCAATGTGCAGTCTCGTGCTTCGGCGGGCGGGCCGTCGCTGCTTGCGCTGTTGCCGAGCCTGGACAAGGCCGACGCGCGGATTGCCCTTGAACGCCAGGCCAACCAGGCGCGTCGCGACCGGTTTGCCGCCGCGGATGATCGTTTGCAAGCCGCGACGCGCCTTCAGGCCGGCCTATGAGCGCAATGCTGACCGTGCGGGATTTGCGCAAACGCTTTGGCGACCATGAAGTGGTCAAGGGCGTCGACCTCGATGTGGAGGAGGGCGAAGTGGTGGTGGTCATCGGGCCGAGCGGCTCGGGCAAGTCGACCTTTATTCGCTGCCTCAACAGCCTGGAAGAGCCATCAGGCGGCACCGTAGTGATCGATGGCGGCGCGGCGACCCAGGCCGGAGACCGCAAGGCGCTGGCGAAATTGCGCGAAGAAGTTGGCATGGTCTTTCAGGACTACACGCTGTTCCCGCACATGACCGTGCTGGCCAACATGACCCTGGCGCCGGTCAAGCTCAAGCGGATGTCCAAGGCCGAGGCCCGGGAAAGTGCGTTGCTGCTGTTGGATCGCGTCGGCTTGCGCCACAAGGCCAACGGTTATCCGTCGGAGCTGTCCGGCGGTCAGCAGCAACGCGTGGCGATTGTGCGTGCCTTGGCAATGCGCCCGCGCCTGTTGCTGTTCGACGAGCCCACTTCCGCGCTGGACCCGGAGACCGTCGGCGATGTCCTCAACGTCATGAAGGGGTTGGCCAGGGAAGGCATGACCATGATCGTCGTCACCCACGAAATGGGCTTCGCGCGGGAAGTGGCGGACCGGGTGGTGTTCTTCGACAGCGGGCGCATCATCGAGCAAGGTCCGCCGGAGCAGATTTTCTCTGCGCCACGGGAAGAGCGCACCCGGCAGTTCCTGAGTTCGGTGCTGCGCTGACGCTCAACGCTTGCGCTTATCCCTTGCGATAGGCCGTACTCAGCTTGCGCGCCAGCAGAATGAAATTTTCCAAGGGCGCGGGCGGGTTGAAGGTGCGACATACCAGCGTCAGCGGCGCGAGCAGGCGCGGGCGGGCGTCGAGAATCCGGCAGTACACGACGCTTTCCCGGTGCACGTCCTTCATGGAGGCCGGGACAATCGACACCCCGGCGCCCGCTGCCACCAGGCTGACGTTGGTCAGCATGCGCTCTACCTCGAAAGCGATATGCGGGTTGAAACCGGCGTTCTGACAGGCCTTGATCAGATTCGCATACATGCCCGGCGCGCCGGGACGACGTACCAGGATGAATTTTTCATCTCTGAGTGCGTTGATGGAAATTTCCGGCATCTGCGTCGACGCGTCCACCTGAGCGAGCAATGGGTGGCGCACTGGTAGCGTCAGCAGCATCTCTTCGTTATGCAGGCGATGAAACTGGATGCTCTGGTGCTGTCCTACAGGTGCGCGCAGGATGCCCACATCGAGACGGCCTTCGATGGCTTCTTCAGTCATTTCCCGGGCACTGCCTTCCTTCAACGCCACTTCGACGCCGGGATAGCGCTCTCGGTAGGCGCGGATGATTTGCGGGATCAGCGGGTGCGTGGCGGCGGAACTGGTGAAGCCGACGATCAGCGTGCCTTCGATGCCGTTGGCAACCCGTGATGCCTTGAGCGCCCCTTGTTCGACACGGGTCAGGATATCCCGGGCCTCCGCAAGGAATACCAAACCGCCCGCCGTCAGGTCGACGCCCTTGGGATGGCGTTTGAACAGCTCAAACCCCAGTTCCTGTTCCAGCGCGCGGATCTGCTGGCTCAGGGGCGGTTGCTGCATATTCAGGCGCGCTGCGGCACGGGTGAAATGTCGTTCTTCGGCCACCATGACGAAATAACGCAGATGTCGAAGTTCCATGTTGGTATATCCTGTTCCAAGACTTATTATTGCGGGCCGGCCAAAAACAGATTATGGCGAGGTTGACTACACGCGTGGCTACTATGGCTGAAGCCGAGTCATTGCGACAATAACAATAATATTATTTGTGGCGGAGCCTCGATGCCTGTCAAGCTTCTAAAGAATGCAACCCTGCAAATCCTGCTCGCCATTAGTTGTGGCGTCCTGTTGGGATTGCTGCGTCCGGATCTGGCCGTCTACATGAAACCGCTGAGCGACGGTTTCGTGAAATTGATCGGTCTGCTGATGCCTTTCATTATGTTCCTGCTGGTGTGTTCCGGGGTGGCGAGTCTGCATCAGCAAGGCAAACATGTGCGGCTGGTACGCAAGGTATTTGTTTATTTTCAGGTGATGTCGATTGTTTCCCTGTTATTGGGGATGACCACAGCGCTGTTATTCGAGATGGATGCGTCGACAGTGCAGATCTTTCCCAAGGGTCTTGTCGAAGCGGCGGTCGCACTTGGCAGTCCCGCCACATCGACGATAGAGCTTTTCGATGAGTTCTCCGTGGGCGAGGTTTGGTCCAGTATTTACTGGGCGTTGTCGCAGAATCTGGTGTTTCAGGTCATGCTGTTGGCGGTGATTTCGGGATTGCTGTTACCCCGAGTCGGACGGCTGGGGGAAGTTTTGCAGGCTCGTCTGGAAGTCGCGATCAACCTGTTATTTCGAGTATTGCGCCTGATCCTGAAGTTTGCCCCGGCCGCTGCATTCGGTGCCATGGCATTTACCGTGGGCAAATACGGGGTTGAGTCAATTCTTCCGCTGTTAAAGTTTGTCGTGGTCATGTATCTGGCGTGTGCGCTGTTGGTGGTTTTTATTCTGGCCAGTATTGCCCGTATGGTCGGGATAAGTTTGTGGCGGCTGACCGCTTATATCAAGGAAGAGTTGTTGCTGGTGACGTTTACGGGCGCATCAGTGGCGGCAATTCCAGGTTTGATCAGCAAACTGGAGAAGTTGGGGTGTGATCGTCAAGTTGTGCGTTTGGTGTTGACCACCGGGTATACCTTTAACTTGAGCGGGTCAAATATTTACCTCACTACCTCGGTGATGTTTCTCGCCCATCTGGCAGGCGTGGAGCTGAGCAGCATGCAATTGATCGGTGTGCTGCTGATGTGCATGCTGACGTCATTGGGTTCGACCAGCGTCGCGGGCTCGGCGTTTTTTACCCTGATTGCCACCTTGAATATGCTGCATGTCATTCCTCTGGAAAGC
Source organism: Pseudomonas sp. DSP3-2-3 (assembly GCF_049898225.1). Classification (NCBI taxonomy): domain Bacteria; kingdom Pseudomonadati; phylum Pseudomonadota; class Gammaproteobacteria; order Pseudomonadales; family Pseudomonadaceae; genus Pseudomonas; species Pseudomonas sp. DSP3-2-3. The sequence continues at coordinate 208,356 of NZ_JAFCXH010000005.1, forward strand.
GTGGGTCTGTTGCTCGGGGTTGAGCGCTTGATGAAATGTCGATCCCTGACCAATGTGCTGGGCAACTGCGTTGCGTGCCTGGTCATCTGCCGCTGGCAACGGTCGATTGATCGGGTGGCGTTGCGGCAAGCGTTGGGAAGTTTCTGATACATCCCCGTTTGAGCGAGGCTTGCCCGCGAAGGCATCAGTTCAGTCGATGCAATCCCTGTGGGACCGGATTTATCCGGGAAGAGGCCGGTTCATTCACTGCATTTCGTCGTCAGCAATGCCGCCTTCCCGGATAAATCCGGTCCCACGTGTTCGGTGTCTGCTGGGCGACAGCGCTATGTCAGCCCTTCGAATCCAGCAGCTTCTCGAACGCGCGGTCCAGATCGCCGTCGGCCTGGGTGATTTTCTGGCGGCGTTCCTGCAACCAGCCTTGATCCGCAGACAACGTTTTACGCGCTTCGGTGAGCATGCGTTGCACTTCCTGCGGTTGCGGACCGCCCGTGCCTTTGCGGGTCTTGACCATGTTTTCCGGCGATAGTGCAGCGCGGAACGCGGCTTCGTCCAGAGGCAGCGTGTTAGGCATCCAGCTGTATTTGTCAGCGGCTTTTGTGTAGAGCTTCTGTGCATCGGCAAACGGGAAGGTCTTGGGCGTCGTGCCGTTGTCCCGCGCCTCGGTGACGATCAGCGACGCAAAACTGTGGCCGATGCGGAAGGGCACCTTGTGCTGGCGTTCCAGGGTGTCGGCCAGTTCCATGGAAGTGGTCCATTCCGATTCAAGCTCTTCCAGCGCCCGTTGCGGATTGACCTGCAAGGCGTCCAGCACGCTGTTCATGCCGTCGAACATGTCCTTGGTCGAAGCGAACAGCCCCAGGGAATCGAAGGCGAATTTGTAGTCGGTCATGCCGGTGGTGACGTTGTGCGCGCGCAAGGTCACGGTTTGCGCGAGGCCGACCACATCCGAAGCGGATTCCCGGGCACGCATCAACAGGCCGGGATTGCGCTTCTGCGGCATGGCGCTGCTGGTGTAGGTCGAACCTTCATCAAGCAGCAGCCAAGGGCGGATCTGGTGATATTGGGTGTGGATGTCACCGATAATCGCGCCGACACGAATCGCCGAGGACGACGCAATGTTCGCCGCTTCCAGAGGAATGTCGTAGGTCGAGACCTGGCTGGAATCCAGGGAGTTTTCCCGCACGCTATCAAAGCCGAGCAGCTGCGCCAGGCGTTCACGGTTCAGCGGGTAAGCGGAGTTCGCCAGCACCGCCGTGCCCATCGGGCTCTGATTCAGACGGGTGTACAGCTCGCGGATGCGTTGGCCGTCGCGGTCGAAAGCGGCTTCAAACGCCAGCAGATAGTGCGCGTAACTGATGGGCATGGCCTGCACACCGTTGGTGTACGCCGGGACCAGGGTGTCGACGTTTTTTGCCGCCAGGTCCAGCACGCGCTGACGGGTCGAGTTCAACGCATCGGCATACGCCAGCACCTGAAAGCGCAACTTCGCCAGGCGGTAAGTGGCGAGCATGTCCTGGCGGCTGCGGCCGGAGTGAATCAGTGACGCTTCAGGGCCGATCTTGTCGGTCATGATCTGTTCAAGCTGTAACACATCGCTGGGTTGCTTGCCGCCGGGTTTGTCGGCCTGATCGATAGCGAAGCGCACGCCACCGGCAATCTTGCGACCCATCTCCGGCTTGACGATACCTTCTTCGGTGAGCATCACGATTGAAGCTTTGTTGATCCGGTTCAGCCAGGAAAACTGGCTTTCGGATTTGTCGCCCTTGACTTGGGATTTTTCCACCGAGGCACCGATTTTTTTTGCCTGGGCGGCGCATTGTTCGGTGGTGCTGCAAGGGACATCGGCGGTGTTCGCAGCATAGGCACCGTAGCTGGTGCTCAATACATAGGCGACAGCCAGGTGGATCAGGGTTTTCTTGGTGTTCATTCAGGTCTCCGTTCCCGACGAATGCCGGGAATTCCAAGGCGTGTTAGCGATTGATTGGGGTCACAGCAGCGGCAGCGTGTAACTGACAATGAAGCGGTTCTGGTCGATGTCGCTGCCGGTGCCGTTGCTGCGATAGCTGCCGTTACGCCACGTCACTTCAAGGTTCTTCAACGGCGAGCTCTGGAAGGCGTAGCTGATATCGGTATTGCGCTCCCACTCGGTGCCTTCCAGGGTTTTGGTGCGGGCAAAGTTGTCGCCCTTGAGGTAGCGGGTCATGAAGGTCAGACCGGGGATGCCGACGCTGGCGAAGTCGAAGTCATAACGTGCCTGCCAGGATTTTTCGTCGGGGTTGGCGAAGTCCGGGGAGATCATCACGTAGTTGACGAGGTACGAATCGGTGCCATCCAGGTGTGGGAATCCGGTTTCACCTTTCATGCTCTGCCAGGCCGCGCCGAAGGAATGCCCGCTGATGCGATAGGTGAAGCGCGCGCCGAGGGCCTGGTTATCAATGTTGGTATTGCCGTCCTTGCTGGAGTCCGCGTAGCGCAGGTCAGTCTTGAACGACTGCGACTCGCCGATGGGCAAGGTGTGGACGATATTGAAGATGTGTTGCTTGTAGTTTTTCTCAAGACCGCCGTAGTGATAACTGGTGGTGAGGGTTTTGTCCCAGGCGTAGCTGGCGCTGGCGAAGTTGAATTGATCGCTGGGCACCGCACCTTTGACGCCTTTGGCCGCGACCTCGATATCGTCATGGCCGCTGACGTTGCGCAAGGTATTGCTGGTCAGCTGTCCGGCGTTGAGGGTCATGCGGTCGATGTCGGTGGACGTCACTTGGGCGCCGCGAAAAGTCTGTGGCAGCAGGCGACCGTCGTTGGGCAACACAGTGGGCAGTTTGGGGATCAAGGTGCCGACGCGCAGCACGGTCTTGGAAATCCGCGCTTTACCGGTCACGCCGCTGCGGCCGTAATTGTCCGGGGCTTTCTCGTCGCCTACCGGCAGCAGGCCCGAGTTCTGGCGATCCGGGCCGGAGTCCAGCTTGAGGCCGAACAAGCCCATGGCATCGACGCCAAAACCCACCGGACCTTCGGTGAAACCCGATTCGTATTTGAGGATCAGGCCTTGGGCCCACTCGTCACGCTTGGACTGCGCCGCGCCGTCCTGACGGTAATCACTGTTGAAATAGAAGTTGCGCAGTTCGAGTTCGGCTTTGCTGTCTTCCAGGAAGTCTGCTTCGGCCATGGACGGCAGGGCGAGAGACAGACCCAGTACAGCAGTAGTGAAACCTAGAGCAGAAGGGGATTTGTGCATTGTTATTCCCGGCGTGTCGCCTTTATTTTTAGAATTATTGCCGCGCGTCCGCTCATCACAGCGCGCGGTTTCTAAAGGCTAATGCTTGCAATCGGGAATTAAAAATATATAGAAAGTTGTGATTCGAGATGTTTTAAGTATGACGCTGACTGCGTTGCTCAATACCCCTCGCTACGGTCAATGGTCCCCGGCATGAATTCCCCGCGCTGATGGCGGCGGAGATTTGCCAACAGGACTTCGAAGGCAGTTTCTGGCGACGTCATGGCGCCAATATGCGGGGTCAGCCAGATGCGCGCGTGTTGCCAGTAAGGATGATCGTCAGCCGGGGGCTCGTCATTGAGCACGTCGAGAATCGCCCGGTCGATCTGGCCTGACGCCAGCGCGTCGAGCAGATCGGCTTCCACCAGATGCCCGCCGCGCCCCAGATTGATCAGCTTCGCGCCTTGGGGCAGGGCAGCCAGCAGTTCGGCATTGATGATGCCCCGCGTGTCATCGGTCAACGGCAGCAGGCAGATCAGTACATCGCATTGATTGAGAAACGGCTTGAGTTGCTCCTGCCCGGCGAAGCACTGCACGCCTTCGATGGCTTTGGCGGAACGCGCCCAGCCACTCAGCGTAAAGCCGAACGCTTGCAGGCTTTGCAGCACCGCCACGCCCAGATTGCCCAGACCCATCACACCAACGCGCCGTTGACTGGCCGGCACCAGCGGCCGGTTTTGCCATTGCTGCTGGCGTTGCTGGTCGAGGTACAGCGGGATGTCACGGTGCAGGCTCAACACTGCAAAACAGGCGTATTCGATGATGCCCTGGGCAATGCCGGGATCAAGCATGCGCACCACGTCGATGTGCGGCGGCAGTTCGCTCAGGTCGAACTGATCGACGCCCGCCGAGGTGGCAAACACCACTTCCAGGTTGGGATAAGTACTGTGCAGCGCCTTGGGTGCGATCCACGAGGCGAAGTAGCGCACATCCGCCGGATCGCCGCTGTCGGAATCCAGGCGCACGTCGATGTCTGGCGCATGGCGCTGGAACAGGGATTTCCAGACTTGGCCGCGTGCATCATCGATCTTGAACAGCAGGGTCATGGTGATTCTCACAGCTCTGAAGTGAGCCATGAAGATGCCTGATTCGAACGCAACAATCCCCCGTTTCTCGTTTGGCAAACGGGAGATTGCGCTTTATTTCAGCGTTCGCAGGCCGCCGCGATCGCCTTGCCCAGCGATTCGGTATTGCCGGTGCCGCCAATGTCGGCAGTCAGTGGCGCGTTTTCCGGCCCCATCGCCAGCACGGTCTCGATGGCGGTCAACACAGCGGCACCGGCTTGCGGGTGGCCCAAATGTTCCAGCATCATCGCGCCGCACCAGATCTGTCCGATGGGATTGGCGATGCCTTTGCCAGCGATGTCGGGCGCGGAACCGTGTACCGGTTCGAACAGGCTCGGAAAATGGCGTTCCGGGTTGATATTGGCCGATGGCGCGATGCCAATCGTACCGGTGCAGGCCGGACCGAGGTCGGACAGGATGTCGCCGAACAGGTTGCTGGCCACCACCACATCGAACCAGTCCGGGTGCAGGACGAAGTTCGCGGTGAGGATATCAATGTGGTACTTGTCCACCTTGACCTCAGGGTATTTCTTGCCCATTTCCACGACGCGTTCATCCCAGTACGGCATGGTGATGGCGATGCCGTTGGACTTGGTGGCCGAGGTCAGGTGCTTTTTCGGCCGGCTCTGCGCCAGCTCGTAGGCGAACTTCAGGATACGGTCGACGCCGATCCGGGTCATTACGGTTTCCTGAAGGACGATTTCCCGCTCGGTACCGGGGAACATCTTGCCGCCAACGCTGGAATACTCGCCTTCGGTGTTCTCGCGCACCACCCAGAAATCGATGTCGCCGGGCTTGCGATTGGCCAGCGGCGCCTTCACGCCGGGCATCAGGCGGCACGGGCGCAGGTTGACGTACTGATCGAACTCGCGGCGGAACTGCAACAGCGAATCCCACAGGGAAATATGATCCGGCACTACATCCGGCCAGCCCACGGCACCGAAATAAATTGCGTCATAGCCCTTGAGAATCTCGAACCAGTCGTCGGGCATCATCTTGCCGTGGGCCAGGTAGTAATCGGCGCTGGCGAAATCGAACCAATCCCATTGCAGCTGCAGATTGTGGTTCTTGGCGACCACATCCAGCACGCGGACGCCTTCAGGCATCACTTCCTTGCCAATACCGTCGCCGGGGATCACTGCAATTTTGTAGTGGGACTTGCTCATGTGTTCGTCTCCAGGGGATTGATCAGTGGATGCGACTCAGTGTATGCAGTGTTAGTGGATTAATAATTGGCCTTGAACGAAAGCCATTCTTAGATTTAAGGAAACAATCCCTTGAGCATGATCGACGACCTGGCGTTCTTTCAGCAGGTGGCGACTCGCGGTAGCCTGACGGAGGTCGCGCGCCACATGGGCTTGTCGTTGCCAGCGGTAAGCAAGCGCCTGAGCCTGCTTGAGCAGCGCCTGGGCGTGCAATTGCTGCAGCGCACCACCCGCCGTTTGTCGCTGACGCCCGAGGGCACGCTGTATCTGGATGGCGGCCGACCGATCCTGCGCCAGCTCGAAGAACTGGAGAGCGCGCTGAGCAGCCGCCAGCCGACGCTGCATGGACGCTTGCGTATCAACGGCACCCTGGGATTTGGCCGTCGGCATCTGGCACCCGTGGTGTCGAGTTTTGCCCGACTGCATCCGGAGCTGGAGATTTCCCTGGAGTTGACCAGCCAGCCCGTGAGCCTGCTGGACGATCAGTTCGACATCGGTGTCGGCATGGGCGAGCCGCCTGACTCGCGATTGATCGGTATTCGTCTGCTGGAAAATCCGCGCATTCTCTGCGCCGCGCCGCGCTATCTGGACAGCATGCCCGCACCGCAACAGGTGGCGGATCTGGCTCGGCACAACTGCATCGTTCTGCGTCAGTTTGGCAGCGACTATGCGATCTGGCGCTTTCGCAAAGACGGCATCGAGCATGCGCACAAGGTCAGCGGAACCTTGTCGAGCAACGACGGTGAGGTCACGGTCGGCCTGGCGCTGGAGGGTCACGGACTGATTCTGCGTTCACGCTGGGACGTTCAGGAGCATCTGGAAAGCGGTCGCTTGCAAGCGGTGCTGGAAGATCATCAGGCGCCCAATGGCGATATCTACGCGGTTTACCAGCAACGTCGCCATTTGCCACAGCGGATTTCGGTGTTTACCCAATACCTGGGCCAGGCATTGGCCAAGCGCTTGCCGTTCGCCGCGCCGATACGGTAGAACCTGCTTTGCGGCGAGCGAAATATGAGCGTTTGTACTTGAGGGGTGGGTGCATGATTGAGTCACTGCAAGCGCCGCGTATTCCTGCCCAGTTGGAGCGAGATGATGTCGTGTCCAGTTTTTGGTTTATAACCTGAAGTTATGCTCTGTCTGACTAATCGTTCATTGTCGGCGTACGTCACGGTCTTGTAACGTCCTGCCGTCCCGCTCGGTAAAACAAAAAAATCAGACCTGAGCACGCAAGCCATTGCCAGGATTCAGTCGAGGTTTTTTGAAGCTGCCGAATTAATCTACGTTCAGGATGATTTGCCATGAAAACCTTGTCCCGTGGTTCAGTCTTATCCCTGTTGTGTCTGTCGGTAGCCTGCTCGATTCCCGCCATGGCGGCCGAGATTATCTTTGTTTCCCAGGGCGGCTCCTATCAGGAGGCGCAGACCAAGGCGATCCTTGATCCGGCTGCGAAGCGCCTGAACATCACCGTCAAGCAGGACAGCGTTCCAGACGCATGGCCAATGGTCAAAGCCCAGGGCGAGGCGAAAAAGCCCCTGTGGGACGTGATTGATACACCAACCTCGAACTGCATTCGCGGCGGCAAGGAAGGTTTGATCGAGCCGCTGGACCTGAGCAAGATGCCCAATGCCCAAGGCATGCCGGCGGCTTATCGCACGCCCTGGTCGGTTGCCTACGAGTTCTATTCGTCGGTGCTCGGCTACAACAAGAAAACCCTGAAAAAAGTGCCGCAAAGCTGGGCCGATTTCTGGAACGTCAAGGAATTCCCCGGCACCCGCGCCTTGCGCAACGACCCGATGGGCACACTCGAAGCCGCCTTGCTGTCCGATGGCGTGCCCCGCGACAAGCTTTATCCGCTGGATGTGGACCGCGCCTATAAACGCCTGCAACAGATCAAGCCGGATATTGCCGTTTGGTGGAGTTCCGGCGGTCAGTCGGCGCAGCTGCTCAATGACGGCGAAGTCGACATGCTGATGATCTGGAACGGTCGCGCCAGCGCTGTGCGCAAGGACAACACCGACGTGGATTTCACTTACAACGACGGTCTGTTGCAGAACACTCAGTTATGCATCCTTAAGAACGCACCCAACTATGCGACGGCGGTGACGTTCCTCAACGAAGCGGTTTCCCCGGATCTGCAAGCCAATTTGCCGCTGTACATCGACTACGGTCCGGGTAACCCGGCGGCGTTTGGCACCGGCAAGATCACCGCTGAACGCGCCAGGGAACTGCCAAGTTCGCCAGAGAACGCGGCGAAGCAGGCGCTGCTTTCCGAAGAATGGTGGTCGTCAGCGGCCGGCATTGCCGCCAAGGATCGCTGGTTGCAGTTCGTTCAGTAAGGGACTGGGCAACCCATGATCGATTACCTGATTCTCGGCGGCGGCAGCGCGGGTTGTGTGCTGGCCGCGCGGCTCTCGGAAAACCCCGACCACAAGGTCTGCCTGGTGGAAGCCGGGCGTGACATTTCTGCCGGGGACATGCCAGCGGCGATTCGCAGTCGCTATCCGGGGCGGGCCTATCTGGATGTCAGCAATATCTGGAAACGGCTGGCCGCCAGAATGGGCGGCAAGTCGCAGGCGGGGCGCCGTTATGAGCAGGCGCGGATTCTCGGCGGCGGTTCGGCAATCAATGCGTTGATGACCAATCGTGGTGCTCCGGCCGACTATGACGAATGGCAGCAACTGGGCGCCGATGGCTGGAACTGGCCGAGCGTGCTGCCGTATTTTCGCAAGCTGGAAACAGACTGCGATTTCGGCGGCCCGCTGCACGGTTCACAAGGCCCCATCAGAATTCGGCGCACGCCTGAAACCGCGTTGTCACCTTTCGTCAACGCGGTGATCAAAGCCTTGGCCGAACGCGGCCTGGCGCGCAAAGCGGATCAGAATGGCGATTGGGAGGAGGGTGTGTATGCCGGTGCCATTGGTGTCAGCGAACAGGGCGAACGCATTCCGACATCGGTCTGCTATCTGACGGATGAAGTGCGTAAGCGCGGCAATCTGACCTTGCTGACCGATACCATTGTCGACCGGGTACTGATCGAAGGCGGCCGAGCCACGGGCGCGCGACTGCTCCGGCAGGGCGGCGCTGCCGAGCAGGTCCGAGCGCGCGAAGTGATTGTCTGCGCCGGGGCGATCCACAGCCCGGCGGTGCTGATGCGCAGCGGCATCGGTCCGGTTAATGAGCTGCTCAATCTGGGCATTCGCCTGGTGGTGGATCGTCCGGGTGTTGGCGGCAATCTGATGGAGCATCCGTCGATTGCCGTCTGCGCATTGCTGGAAAAAGCCGGGCGCACGCCCTTCAAGGATGAGCATCACGAACAGGCCATCGTGCGCTTTTCGTCCGGGCTGAATAACACCGTTGAATGCGACATGCATGGCGCGATCCTGTCACGCTCGGGCTGGCATTCAGTGGGCTATCGGCTGGGTACGATGTTCTTCTGGGTCAATAAATCCTATTCCCGAGGGCGCCTGCGCCTGGTCTCCAACAACCCTCACGACGAACCTGAAGTGAATTTCGACATGCTCTCGGATCCGCGCGATCTGGAGCGTCTCAAGCAGGCGTTGCGCTTGGGTGCCAACACCTTGCGAGCGCCTTCGATGGGCAGCGTGCGCAGCGTTGTGTTCCCCTCCAGTTATTCGCCTCGGGTGGCGAAAATCGCCATGCCGGGACTGTTCAATGCCCTGCAGCGCGGGATTTTGAGCCTGCTGCTGGACATCGCCGGTCCACTGCGCAAGGCATTGATTCATGGTCTGGTTACGCAGGGCGTGACGCTGGATAAGCTCTTGGCCGATGATGTGGTTCTGACTGAATTCGTGCGCAAGAACGTCGGCGGCACCTGGCATCCCTCCGGTACCTGTCGCATGGGCCGTAGCGATGATCCGGCAGCGGTAACCCTGAGTGACGGCCGGGTGATCGGCGTCGGCAATCTGCGAGTGTGCGATGCGTCATTGATGCCGGCCATTCCTTGTGCCAACACCAACCTGCCAACCATCATGATCGCCGAACGCATTGCCGATCTGATCAAGGCCGAGGCAAGCGGCGCACACCAAAAGACCGCCTGATCAGGGCGGTCTTTTGTGTTGTAAGGCGGTCAGTTCAAGGCTGATAGCCGATGATGCCCTTGACCTCAAGAAACGCTTCCAGCCCCCATTCCGCATATTCGCGACCGTTGCCGGACTGTTTGTAGCCACCGAACGGCGCGCCTGCGTCCCAGGCCGGATGGTTGATAGAAACGCTGCCCGCCCGCAGTTGCATGGCAATGGCTCGTGCCCGCTCAAGGCTGGCCGATTGCACATAGGCGGCGAGGCCGAACACGCTGTCATTGGCCATGGCAACTGCCTGTTGTTCGTCGGCATAGGGCTGGATACACAGCACCGGGCCGAAGATCTCGTCTCGGGAAATAGTCATGTGCGGCGCAACCCCGGCGAAGATCGTCGGTTGCACGTAGTAACCTTGATCGAGATGTTCAGGGCGTCCCAATCCGCCGCAGACCAGCTGCGCGCCTTCTTCAATGCCAATGGCGATCATGCGTTGAATGGCCTGGTATTGCCGTTCGCTGATCACCGGGCCCATGGTGGTCTGCGGATCTTCCGGCGCGCCGAGACGACAAGCGCTGGCCGCGCGACGCGCGATTTCTACCGCCTGATCGTGCAAAGCCGCTGGCACCAACATACGGGTCGGCGCATTGCAGGATTGACCGCTGTTGCCGAAGCAGGAATTGACCCCGGCGGTCACGGCGGTTTCCAGGTCGGCATCATCAAGGAGGATGTTGGCCGACTTGCCGCCCAGTTCCTGATGCACGCGCTTGACCGTCGGCGCCGCGAGACGGGCGACTTCGACCCCGGCGCGGGTCGAGCCGGTGAAGGACACCATGTCGACATCCGGGTGACCGGCCAGCGCCGCGCCCACGGCAGGCCCGTCACCGTTGAGCAAGTTGAACACCCCGGCAGGCACGCCTGCGTCATGCATTACTTCGGCAAACAACAGCGCGTTCAGTGGCGCGATTTCACTGGGCTTGAGCACCATGGTGCAGCCCGCGGCCAAGGCTGGCGCGACCTTGCAGACGATCTGGTTGATCGGCCAGTTCCACGGCGTGATCAACGCCACCACGCCCACCGGCTCGAAATTGATCAGGGTCGAGCCGCGCATTTTCTGAAAGGTGAAGGCGTCCAGACTGCGCAGCAACTCCTGCAGATGGCGCTTGCCGATACCGGCTTGCCAGTCGTGGGCGAGACTTTTGGGTGCGCCGACCTCAAGCATGATTGCTTCAGCAATGTCGTCATAGCGCTGCATGAACGAAGCCAGTATCTGTTCAAGCAGTTCTTTGCGTTCTGCCACCGTGGTGCGCGCGAACGCCGGGAATGCGCGTTTCGCAGCGGACACGGCGGCGTCCACGTCAGCCTGGTTGCCCAGGGCAATCTCGCTGAACGGTTGCTCGGTGGCCGGGTTGATCACTGGCATACGACTGCTGGAGTACGGTTCGACCCAGCAACCATCGATATAGAACTTGAGCGCGTTGTGCATGGGGAAGTGCTCTTCTGCAGACGAATTGAAAAGGGGTGGCACGCGAGTTTATTCAGGCCGGAAGCATGGCCGTTTCCTCGCAAGAATAAGCCCGTATTTTTCATTTCGGCAATTTACTAATAGTTGTGCCAGGCATAAACTCAGGTCATGTCTAATCTACGCCGAAAGCTCCCCAGTTCCAGCTCATTATTCGTCTTCGAGGCCGCCGCGCGCTGTGGCAGCTTCACTCGGGCGGCGGATGAATTATGCGTCAGCCAGCCTGCGGTCAGCCGCATGTTGTCGCGGCTGGAGGAACACCTTGGCGTGCAGTTGTTCGAGCGGGTGCGCGGCGGTGCCAGGCTGACCGAAAGCGGCAGCATTTTGTACCGCCGGGTGCAGGAAGGCTTCAGCACCATCGAGTCGGCGATCAGTGAAATCGAGTCCCGGGCCACGGGTATTGAAACGGTTACGCTGTCGGTTTCCACGGCGTTCACCACCCACTGGCTGATGCCGCGCATGAGCCGCTTCAACGAACGCTTTCCCACCGTGGACATGCGTTACCAGTTGATGTCGGGGCGCATCGGCGGGCCGTTGGTGGATGTCGATCTGGGCATGCGCTACCTGGACGCCGGCAGTGTAAAAGCCACGGATTTACTGCTTGTCCCGGAAATTACCCTGCCGGTATGCAACGCTTCGTACCTCAATAATGTGGTGAACAGCAGCAACAAGAAATGTCCGCCGACCCTGATCAATATGGACAACCAGGACCGCAGTTGGGCCGAGGATTTCGCGGCACCCGGGCGCAGCGACAACGCCCTGGTGTTTTCCGATTACGCAGTGGTGGTGCAGGCGGCCTTGCTCGGGCAAGGCGTTGCCCTGGGCTGGTTGAACGTGGTTTCCCACTGCCTGGTGAAGGGCGAATTATTGCCGGCTGCCGATCAGGTGCGGGTTGCCTCGCGACGCTGTTGTCTGGTGTCGCCCAGCAACCGTCCAGTGCGCCCGGTGGTGGAAAATGTCCGCGACTGGATTGCCGAAGAAATGCGCGAAGACCTCGTTAAAATCGATGCGCTGTACCCGCATCTCGGGCTGGCAGCGAAGGTCGATTTTGCCGATTGAGGGCAGGTGTGCCGCGAGGAGTAAAAAAACAGTAGGTTATGCCCTGAGGTCAGGTCAAAACAGAATATTTCATGAGAGAGCGGGGTCGATAATTGACCCCAGACAGCTTCACCCTCATGACCTATCTTGCGGAGCGCCTTATGTCATTCAAGCAGTTCAAAGCCCTGACGTTCGACGTCGTCGGTACCCTGATCGATTTCGAAGCCGGAATCCTGAACCATGTGCGTGAAGTCGCAGGCGATGCGGGTAAGGCGTGCAGCGATGACGATCTCCTCAAGGCCTATCGCGAAGCCCGCGCCAACCCGGATTCGGGCTGGTGGCCGGACGATCTGGAGCGTTGCTACCACTTGATGGCGGCCAAACTCGGTCTGCCGGATAACGACGAATACGCCAAGGGCCTGAGCCTGGCAGTGAAAAACTTCCCGGCGTTCCCGGATTCGGTCGAAGCCCTTAAGCGTCTGCACAAGCACTTCAAGCTGGTCGCTACTACCAACTCGCGGATCTGGGCACTGGACTACATGGCCAAGACCCTGGAAGAACCCTTCGATGTGCGTGTCACGGTCGATGACGTACGTTTCGAAAAGCCTGATCCGCAATTCTTCGCCTACACCCGTGGCGTGCTCGCGACGCAAGGCATTCTGTTCGAAAACATTCTTCACGTTGCCCAGAGCCAGTACCACGATATCGGCGTGGCCATGCGTCTGGGTTATCAGACCTGCTGGATCGAACGGCGCTTCGCCCAGAAAGGTTCCGGCGGCACGCTGGAGTCCGAGCACACCAAACCGCACTACCACTTCACGTCCCTGGCGCAACTGGCCGATGCGGTCGAGAAAGAGTTGGGTTAACGGCAAAGCACCGGATCTGTTGGAGCGACCGGGGTGGCGATCCACCTTGCCCGCGAACCGGGCACTGCGAGGGGCTAGATCCACCGCGTTATCGTTCTTCGCGGGCAAGCTTCGCTTCAACGAATTGCATTCCATGACATGAGGCCGGCGATGACTCCTGACAGTTTGTGGGCGGCTACCGCCCAACCCGCACCCGCGCTGCAATCCCTGGAGGGTGAGCGGCGTTGTGACGTGGTGATCATCGGCGCGGGTTACACCGGCTTGAGCGCGGCGCACCACATCGCGCTCAGCGGGCGCGAGCCGCTGATCGTCGAGGCCAATACCCTGGCCTGGGGCGCCAGCGGGCGCAACGGCGGGGTGGTTTCGCCGAAATTTCGCGTCGGCTTCTCGACCCTGATGCAGCGCTTTGGTCGTGACACGGCACTGCAGATGTATCACACCGGTTATGCCGCTGTGGACAGTCTGGTGGAAATGGTCGACAGCCTCGGGCTTGCCCATGCGCAGTTGCACATGGGCGGGCACATTGCTGCGGCGCACAATGCCCACGCGTTGGTCGGTCTTGAGTCCACTGCGAACTGGATCAAGCGCGAAACCGGCGGCAGTTCGTCGGTGATGATCAGCGCCGAACAAGTCCGGGAAATGACTGGCTCGACGATCTTTAGCGGTGGACTGCTGACGCCCAAGGCGGGCGGCATCCATCCGCTGAACTACGCCCGAGGCATCGCCCAGAGCCTGCATGATCGCGGGGTCAAGCTCTACATTAACAGCCCGGCGCAACAGGTACGCAGGGAAGGCGAGCACGTTGTCGTGCAGACGCCTCAAGGCCGGGTCATCGCCAAACAGGTGATCTACGCCACCAACGGTTACTCGGATCAGACCAAGGCCACCGACACCCTGCATCGTCGGTTGATTCCGTTTCGCAGCGCGATCATCGCCACCGAACCGCTGCCGGCGCATATCCTCACGGGCATCATGCCGGGCGGTCAGGTGTGCGGCGACACCAAACGCATGCTGCGCTGGTTTCGGGTCATCGGTGATCGGCTGATTTTCGGCGGCCGCGGTGCCTTTGGCAAAGGTGATTCGGACAGCGCCTTCAACGATTTGCAGCGCAGCATGGGCGTGGTTTTTCCCACACTGCGCGAGCAGAAGATTGCTTATCGCTGGTCGGGTCTGGTGGCCATGACCCTGGATTATCTGCCCCATGCCGGTCAGCTCGACGAGCGCAGCTTCTACGCCATCGGTTACAACGGCGGCGGCGTGGCCATGTCGACCTGGATGGGCAAGCAACTGGCAGCCATGACGGCTGGCGAAAAAGTCGAGTTGGGCTTATTGGCCGGCGATCATTTCAACCCTATTCCATTGCATGCTTTCCGCGCGCCGGGCGTTCGTCTGGCGGCCGGCTGGCAGCAATTTCTGGACATCATCGGCCGATGAGCCGCGGCGAGCCCAATCCCATGCCCGAGATTTTGCATTACCCGATTCCCCATACCCGCCGTCAGTTGCCCCGCGCTGCTTTTGCTCTGCACAACGATCCCCTGGCCGCTGGCCGGACCGTGCATTATCACGATTCGGCGCAAGGCTATGCCGTGGGCGAAAGCGTCAGTGTTGGCGCCAATCTGCTGATCGAGGATTTCCCCTGGGCCGAACTGGGTATCGTCGAAGCGGGAGAGCTGACCCTGCGCGGTGACGGTTTTGACCTTGAACTCAAGCCTGGCGATTGCTTTGTGGTGCCGCGCGGGGTCAAGGTTCGCTGGCAGCATCGGGGTTTGTTGCGTCGGGTGTTCATGGCGTTTCCAGGCTTGGCAGCGGGCAACGACATGCCGACGCGCCCGGTGAAAATCGATCTGTTATCGACCTTGCAGAGTTGCAATCCTCCAGCGGCCAACGTGCTGCTGACCCCGGCGCCGCAAGCCTGGAGCGCTGAGGCGTTCAGCGCCTCCAACTTGCGCATCGGCGTTTGGCAGTGCGAGCCGTATGCCCGTAAACAGGTCGAACCGGGTTACAGCGAATTGATGTACATCCTGGAAGGCAGCGTCACCCTGACGTCGGAGCGCGGGCATGCCAATCGTGTCAAAGCGGGGGAGATCGTGGTGGTACCTGCGGGAGCGACCAATGCGTGGAGCAGCGAAGAGACCGTGCGCAAGGTGTATTGCATTTTGGGGTGAAACTGTAGGAGGGACCATGTGGGACCGGATTTATCCGGGAAGGCGGCATTTCTGACGACGAAATGCAGTGAATGAACGGGCCTCTTCCCGGATAAATCCGGTCCCACGAGTTTTCATTGGTCAGATACTTAAACCGCTCTGACCAGACTCCGCAACGGCACGGTACTTTTGATCACCGGCGACTTGATCACGATGTAGCTGAAGTACTTCTCGATGCCGATGTTCTTGTCGAGGATCGACTCCATCAGTTCCTGATAATGCTGAATGCTGCTGCACAGGAAGCGCACCAGATAATCGTAGCCGCCGCTGATCAGGTGGCATTCCAGCACTTCGTCGATATTGCGGATGCTCGACTCGAATTTCACGAAGTCGGAGCGCTTGTGATCGGAGAGGGTAACTTCGGTGAAGACGGTCACCGAGTTGGCGAATTTGGCCAGATTGACGTGGGCTTCGTAACCGCTGATGTAACCGGCCGACTCAAGACGTTTGACACGTTGCAGGCAAGGACTGGGGGACAGGCCCACGGCTTCGGCGAGGCTGACATTGGTCATGCGCCCGTCTTTTTGCAGTTGGACCAGGATGTTGATGTCGATACGATCCAGCTTGGTTGCAGCGTCCATAGTTCAGTTCTCGCAATGTCGAATCTGGGGCCGTGGCTTCAGGCGTGCAAAGCCTTCTGATGCGCATGGATCAGGTCGGCAAGGCTGGCGTATTCACAGCGTTTGCCGTCCAGCGCCTGCGGTGAGTTGTTCCAGGGCTGGCCATGATCGCGGCGCAAGGTGCATATCGGAAAATCCACACGTTCGTTCCACGGGTCATCTGTTTCAGTACTGCGCACCGGTAACATTTGCGTGCGTTCAAGTCCCAGCCTTTGCAGCGCGGTGTCCAGGCTGGCGTGCCAGTCATCGCTCTGGGGCTCGATGATCGCATCGAAAGCCACCGGCAAACGGCGTAGCAGCGAGCCCACATCAATGCCGTGGGGTGGGGCGATGAGTATCAACCGGTAGAACTTGCTCAGGTACTGCAAGGCTCCCGGCGCGTCTTCAAAAATCGGCCATTGGGCGGAGGAGCTACTAAACGCAACACTCTCGTCCCAGCCGGGAATGACATGCAATTGATGCGCCAGACGCTGGTACAACTGCCCCTGAAAAGCACTCGGGCTGATATCCGAACCACTGGCCGCCAGTTCGTCGGCCATGTGTCGATAAGCCACCAGCAGCTGGTCGTCGCTGGTGGTGGTCAAGCTTTGCACTGCCAAGGGTCGCAGGCCTTCGAGGATGCCCCGTTCCCGATCAACCAGGGTGCCGAAGGAAAAGCCCAACGCCTGGTATTGGGTGACTTTCATGGTTCGCTCCTGAGTGATTCGTGGCGGTCCTTCACGTTCAAAACGCCCGACGTTCAGGTCGGGCGAACTGCTGGTCAGGCGCTGGCGGCGGCCATTGCGCTGTCGAGCATCTGCAAGGCTTCTGCCACTTGTGCCGGGCTGGTTACCAATGGCGCGAGGAAGCGCACCACGTTGCGATGCACGCCGCACTTGATCACCAGCAGGCCGGCATCGCGGGCGTGGTCGATGACGGTTTGTGCCAGGGCCGCGTCAGGGCTTTGGCGGGCGTCGTCGGCAACCATTTCGATGGCCTGCATGAAACCCAGGCCGCGTACGTTGCCGATTCGTGGATAGCGTTTCTGCAAGGCCAGCAAGCCGTCGTGCAGCTGGGCGCCGAGGGCTTCACCCTTGGCCAGCAGGTCTTCTTCTTCAAAGATTTTCATGACGGCGAGTGCCGCCGCGCAGGCTACGGCGTTACCCCCATAAGTGCCGCCCAGACCGCCCGGAGTGGGCGCGTCCATGATCTCTGCGCGCCCGACCACCCCCGACAACGGCATGCCGCCCGCCAGGCTTTTCGCGACAGTCACCAGATCGGGTTTGATGTCGGCATGCTGGAAGCCAAACATCGTGCCGGTACGGCCAAATCCGGTCTGGATTTCATCGAGGATCAATACGATGCCGTGCTTCGTGCAGCGCTCACGCAGGGCTTGCAGAAACTCCTTTGGCGCGGCAAGAAACCCGCCGTCGCCTTGCACCGGCTCGATGAGGATCGCTGCAACACGGTCGGGCGCAACGTCAGTGGCGAACAGTTCATCGAGTTCCGCCAGGGCGTCGTCGCTGCTGATGCCGCGATAGGCGTTTGGGTACGTTGCGTGATAGATCTCGGCGGGGAAGGGCCCGAAATTCTGTTTGTACGGCTGGCTCATGCCGGTCAGTGTCACGCCCAGCAAAGTGCGGCCGTGGAAGCCGCCGCGAAAGGAAATCACCCCGGTGCGATTGGTGTAGCCCCGGGCGATCTTGATCGCATTCTCGACTGCCTCTGCGCCAGAGGTGAACAGCACGCTTTTGTAATGCTCGTCGCCGCCGATCATGGCGTTGAGGCGCGCAGCCACTTCGATATAGGTTTCGTAGGCAACGACCTGAAAGCTTGCGTGGGAAATTTCCCCGACCTGGCTGCGCACCGCTTCTACTACGCGCGGATGGCTATGACCGACGTTGAGCACGCCGATGCCGCCGACGAAATCCAGGTAACGCTTGCCGTCCACGTCCCACAGTTCCGCGCCTTGGGCACGGGCGGCGACCACCGGATGGGCGGTGACGATACCGCGCGGAATGTGCTGTTCGCGCAGGGCAAGCAGGCGTTGGTTTTCAGTCAGTGCAGAATTCATCTCGATCTCCGTGTGCGCCGGGCTCGGCAAGTGATGTGCTCAGGATAAGGATTGGTCGCGGGTGACAAGCGCTGAACTTGGCGTTGGCAGTGCTGTGATCGACTGTTTTGCAGGGGGGTTACGAAATATTTCGCTGTTGGCGGATTACACCGTTGGAGCGAGGCTTGCCCGCGAAGGCGTCAGCTCAGTCGACAATTATTTCGACTGGGATACCGATTCGCGGGCAAGGTGGATCGCCACCCCGGTCGCTCCAACAGGTTTTGCCGCTAAACCACCGCCCTCGGCACCACGATGGTGTCTTCCGGGTGCAGACGCATGGACATCAGCGCGCCAATCGGCGGCAGGCTGAGGTTGCCTTCATGGTGGCTGGGTTGGCGCAGGCTGACGGTCGGGCCGCCTTCCAGATCGACGAACACCTTGAGGCTTTCGCCCTGGAACACGATGTCGGAAATCCGCCCGCGCAGGCGGTTCCACTCGGGTCCGGCAGCATCGCTGTCGAGCATGAGTTTCTCCGATTGCAACGCCAGGAACAGGTCGCCGGAGGCCGGAACCGGGCGCGTGGTGCGCAGTGGCGTGCTGCCCAGGGTCAGGCCATTGCCGGCGCTGCGTTGCAGCGGCACGAGGGTGCTTTCGCCGATGAAACTGGCGACGAAGTCATCGCTGGGATGATCGTGCAGGCGGCGCGGCGTATCGACCTGCACCAGCTGGCCGCCGCGCATGATTGCGATGCGGTCGCTCATGGTCAGGGCTTCGCGCTGATCGTGGGTCACGTAGATCATGGTCGCGCCGAGGCGTTTGTGCAGGGCGCGCAGTTCGATCTGCATGGTCTCGCGCAGCTGTTTGTCCAGCGCCGAAAGGGGTTCATCCATGAGGATCAGTTTGGGTTCGAAGACAATCGCCCGCGCCAGGGCGACGCGCTGGCGCTGGCCACCGGAGAGCGCGGCAATCGAGCGCTCTTCGTAGCCGGACAATTCAACCGTCGCCAATGCCTGTTTGACCCGGTCACGGCTCTTGCTGGCGCTTTCGCCACGAGCGCGCAACGGGAAGGCGACGTTTTCGCCGACGGTCATGTGCGGGAACAGCGCGTAGTTCTGGAACACCACGCCGATTTCGCGCTTGTGTGGCGGCATCAGGGTGACGTCGCGCTCGCCGAAAAAAATGCTTCCGGAAGTGACGCGAATGAAGCCGCCGAGAATGCTCAGCAACGTGGTCTTGCCCGAGCCCGATGGACCGAGCAGCGACATGAACTCGCCAGCCTCGACCTTGAGACTGACATTGTTCAAGGCCTTGAGGCTGCCGTAGTCCTTGCAGACCTGATTGACGCTGACCGATTCAAAACCTTCAGTGAAATTCATGAAGCATTCTCCTTTGCAGGGCACCGAAGCTGTCGGCGTATCTGCTTGCCATGTGAACACAGTCGCAGCGTGTGTTCGTGCCGTTCTGATGCGCCGGGCAAGCAGGACCTGCTGCCCGGCAACGTTCAAGCAGATGTATTCAGCCCAGGCCGCCGATGTGCCAGGCCTTGACCTCAAGGAACTCATCCAGGCCGTACTTGGAACCTTCACGGCCAGTGCCGGATTGCTTCATGCCGCCGAAGGGCGCGACTTCCATGGAGATGATGCCGGTGTTGAGCCCGACCATGCCGAACTCCAGACGCTCGCCGACCCGGAAGGCGCGGCGGATGTCCTGGGTGAAGTAATACGCGCCCAGCCCGTATGGCGTGGCGTTGGCCATGGCCAGCGCTTGGGCTTCGTCCTTGAAACGGAACAGCGGGGCCACCGGGCCGAAGGTTTCTTCGCTGGCGAGCAACATGTCTGGCGTGGCGTCGAGCAATACGGTTGGCTGCACGTACAAGCCATTGCCTTGTGGCAGGCCGCCGATGGCGATGCTCGCGCCTTTCTCCAGCGCGTCACCAATGTGATGGCCGACTTTGTCTACCGCCGCAGCATTGATCAACGGGCCGATGGTCACGCCTTCGGCCAGTCCGTCGCCGACTTTCAGTTGCGCGACCGCCTGACTCAAGCGCTCGGCAAAACGGTCGTAAATGCCGTCCTGCACCAGAATGCGGTTGGCGCAAACGCAGGTTTGTCCGGCGTTGCGGAACTTGCTGACCATGACCCCGGCAATCGCCAGATCCAGATCGGCGTCGTCGAACACGATAAACGGCGCGTTGCCGCCCAGTTCCAGGCTCAGGCGCTTCATAGTGCTGGCGCATTGGCTCATGAGCAGCTTGCCGACCTTGGTCGAACCGGTGAACGACAGTTTGCGCACCGCCGGGTTGCTGGTCATCTCGCCACCGACACCGGCCGGCATGCCGGTCAATACGCTGAACACACCGGCCGGGATGCCCGCCCGTTCAGCCAGCACGGCAAGGGCAAGGGCTGACAACGGGGTCATTTCCGAGGGTTTGACCAACACGGTACAGCCCGCTGCCAACGCCGGGGCGCATTTGCGGGTGATCATGGCATTGGGGAAATTCCACGGCGTGATGGCCGCCACCACGCCAATCGGTTGCTTGAGGACCACGATGCGGCGGTCGACGGTGGGCGCAGGAATGGTGTCACCGTAAATGCGTCGGGCTTCTTCGGCGAACCATTTGACGAAGCTGGCGCCGTAGCCGATTTCGCCACGGGATTCGCTCAACGGCTTGCCTTGTTCAGCAGTCATGATCAGCGCCAGGTCTTCCTGGTTTTCCAGGATCAACGCATACCAGGCTTCCAGATAGCGCGCGCGCTCGGCGGCCGGTACTTCCCGCCAGGTGACGAAGCGGCTTTCGGCGGCTTCGATGGCGCGGCGGGTTTCGGCGGCCTGCAAGGCCGGGACGTGAGCGATAACGCTGCCGTCGGCGGGGTTGGTCACGGCGATGGTGGCGCCATCGTCGGCCTCGATCCAGGTGCCGTTGACATAGGCGCGCTCGACGAGCAGGGAAGGGTCACGCAGTGTGCTTTTCAACATGATCAGAATGCCTTGAAGGTCCGGACGATGGACTCATTGTAAAAATGTCCAGCCAGCGCCCGATGCCGAGATGGGCGCTGGAATGATGTTCAAATGCTGAATTGCCGGAGTTGGCGGCAGAATTGACCGGGCTTGCGGCTATGACTTGTTGCGCCCGGCAATCACCACCAACAGCAGCGATGCCAGGATCAACAGCGAACTGATCGCCGCAATCGTCGGGTCGATTTCATCGCGCAAGGCGGTGAACATGCGCTTGGTCAGGGTCTGGTTGTCGCCACCGGAAATGAACAGCGCCACCACGGTTTCATCCAGCGAGGTGATGAACGCGAACAGCGTGGCCGAGACCAGGCTCGGTTTGATCTGCGGCAACGTCACGGCCATGAACGCGCGAAAGCGATTCATGCCCAGGCTGCGGGCGACCATTTCCTGGGACATGTCGAAGTTACGCAGCCCGGCCAGCAAGGCGATGATCACGTAAGGCAGGGCCAGCATGATGTGCGCCAGCACCAGTCCGGTCAGCGTGCTGATCAGCCCGACCCGCGCATAGACGAAGAACACCCCGGCGGCGATCAGGATGATCGGCACCATCATCGGCAACAGCAGAATGATCTGCAGGGTGCGGATCACCCGCAGGCTCGAACTGTTGATGGCGTAGGCCGCCGCCATGCCCACCGGCAGGCTGACGACCATGGTCGCCGTCGCGGTAATCAGGCTGACCTTGGCCGCCGACATCCATTCGGCGCTGTTGAAGAACGCTTCGTACCAGCGAAACGACCACTGCTTGGGCGGGAATTGCAGGAAGCGCGCTTCGGAAAACGACATCGGCACCACGATCAATACCGGGATGATCAGGTACAGCAGGATTGCGGCGACCACCAGCGTGAACAGAACCTGGGAAAGCCGCACATGACGCAGGTTGGCGAGGAGTTTCATTTAGCGCGCTCCCAGGATGCGTTCGATAGGAATGAAGCGGTTGATGCCCCAGAAAATCAGGAACACCACGAACAGCAGCACCAGACCGACCGCACTGGCGGCGCCCCAGGCGTGATACAGCTCGACGTTGCGCTGGACCAGCATCGACACCAGAATCGTGCGACCGCCGCCGAGCAACTCAGGGGTGATGAAGAAGCCCAGGCAGATCACGAACACCAGGATCGAACCGGCCATGATGCCCGGCGCGGCCATGGGCAGGAATACCCGGCGGAAGGTGTAGAACGGCTTGGCGCCGAGACTTTCCGAGGCTTGCAGCAAGTCTTGCGGGATCTTTTTCATCACCGAGTACAGCGGCAGGACCATGAACGGCAGCATGACGTGCAAGGTGCCGATCACAGTGCCGGTGGTGTTGTGCATCAGGTTCAGCGGCTGATCGATGATGCCCAGATCCATGAGCGTCTGGTTGACCAGGCCGCGTCGTTGCAGCAGCACCAGCCAGGCATAGGAGCGCACCAGCACGCTGGTCCAGAACGGGATGATCACGCAGACCAGAATCAGATTGGCCCAGAAACCGTGCAGCCGGGAGGCGGCGTAGGCGATGGGGAAGCCCAGCACAATGGAGAGAATGGTCACCATGAAGCTGATCTTGAACGTCAGGCTGAAGGTGTCCCAGTAAATGCGTTCCTGAAAGATCCGCGCGTAGTTGGCCAGCGAGAAGCCTTCTTCAGTCTGTACCGACTGGAACGCCAGCCAGCACATCGGCAGGATCAGCAACACCACGACCATGAACAGTGCGGGTGCCAGCAGAAGCAGCATCGAGGTGTTTTCTTTGCGTTCTTCCCGGGCTAGGGCGTGGGTAGTGGTCATGGGCGGCTGCGGCTGATCATCGGAGCCAGGCAAGGTTTTAGCGAGATAGGCATTGGACATATCGGCCTCCATCCTGAAGTGCGCAGTGCTTGGGTGTTGTCATGTGGAGGACTCCCGAAGAAGGGGCAGATTCTGAAAGCTGGCGTGATTCTCGGTCGCTCTGCGGGACCATGCAGCCTGTAATGTACCGAGATGACCGCGAATGAAGCGGCTACAAATGCGCTGTGGCAAAGCGCTTTATTGCGTAATGGGGTCGGCTGACGGCATGTCCTGCGTTGGGCCGTCTATATGGGCGGCTGCAGGACACGTGGGACCGGATTTATCCGGGAAGGCGCCGTTTCGGACCACCAAAATGTTGTGGATGTACGGTCCTCTTCCCGGATAAATCCGGTCCCACAGGCTTATTTCTTCTGCACAAACGCCAACCAGCGTTCTTCAGCTTTCACGCCATCCTGAGATGCCCACCATTTGGCCGAGAGCAAGGCCTGGCGGGACATGTTTTCCGGTGCCGAAGGCAGCTTTGCGACCCGCTCGGCGGGGATGGTGCCGGTCTTGAAGGCTTGCGGGTTGAGCGGGCCGTAATCGATGATCATCGGCAGCGCGGCCTGCAACTTCGCATGAATGGCTTCATTGACGAATTTCATGGCGGCGGTTTTGTGCGGCGAGCCCTTGAGCACGCACAGCGAATTGGTTTCCAGTACGCCTTGGTTGTAGTCGAAAGCCACCGGCGCGCCATCAGCCTGCACGGCGGTGATGCGGCCGTTCCAGGCCTGGATCATGTCCACTTCGCCGTCGCTGATCAACTGCGCCGATTGGCCGCCGGAGGTCCACCAGGTGGCGATGTGCGGCTTGATTTCTTCCAGTTTCTTGAACGCCCGGTCCACGTCCAGCGGATACAGCTTGTCCGGGGCCACGCCATCGGCCATCAGGGCGATTTCCAGGGTCGGGCGCGGCAGGTTGCGCAGCGAGCGCTGGCCGGGAAATTTTTTGGTGTCCCAGAAGTCCGCCCAGGTCTTGGGCACTGGCTTGCCCTTGAAGGCGTCGGTGCGGTACGCCAGAACCGTGGAATAGCTGATGTAGCCGACGCTGTAGTCGTCTTTGACCTCCGCTGGCAACTGCGCGGCATTGGGGATCAGCGCCAGGTCGAGCTTCTCGAACAGGCCTTCCTCTTCGCCGCGAATGCAGTCGCCGGTGGGCAGGTCCACCACATCCCAGGTCACTTTGCCGCTTTCAACCTGGGTCTTGATGATCGGGTATGCCTTGGGCGAGCTGTCCTGTTTCAAGGTCAGGCCAAGTTTTTTCGCCGCAGGTTCGAGGATCGCCTTGCTTTGCGCTTCCTGATACGCCCCGCCTTGGGAAACGAAGGTGATGTCTTCAGCGAGCGCCAGGCTTGCACTGCTGGTCAGCAGGGCCAGGCTGGCGAGTTTGAATGCGCGGATACCGGATCTTGTCATGAAGGACTCCCAATGGTTGGCAGGTGTTGGAGGCGATTTCTGGTTTTTCTCAGGTCGCTCTGCGGCACCCTGCAAACCTTAATGTACTGGCATCGGCCTAACCAAAGCGGGCTCGAATTCACTGCAAATAAGCGCAATGTGTCGAATTCAGCCAGATGTGCAGCATCTCCTGCGCTGGCTTGCGGGCGGAGCATCAGGGAGCATTACTCAGCCTTGAACGCTGCGAACTATCGGTTGCTGAATCGGGTCGGTATTACAGCGTCGCTGTTTGGCGAATCACTGAATCATGCCCGGAGCCCGAACCATGAAGCCTTATGTCATCTGCCACATGATGTCGTCCATCGATGGCCACGCCCTGACTGACGGCTGGGAACGCCCGTTCAAGAAAGCTGCTGGCGAGCTCTATGAGGAGTTGGCGAAAACCTTCAACTTCGATACCTGGATCTGCGGTCGTGTGACCATGCAAGAAGTTTCTCACGGCGATGATTACCCCCGTGGCCTGAACCTCTCGCCCATCCCCCGCACCGATTATTTCGCTGATCGACATGCTGCCAGCTATGCCGTGTCCATCGATCCCCATGGCAAAGTCGCCTGGAAGACCAATCAGGCACTGGGTTCCCATGTCGTCGAAGTGGTTGCCGAAACCGTCGCCGACGATTACCTCGCTTATCTGCAAAGCATTCAGGTTTCCTACATCTTTGGCGGCAAGATCGACATCGATCTGGCGCATGTCGTCGAGACGCTTTCCCGGGAGCTGGGTAGTAAGCGTCTGATTGTAGAAGGCGGTCCGCATGTCAGCGGTGCCTTCGTTAATTCGGGGTTGGTGGATGAGGTCAGCGTGCTGATCCTGCCGCTGATCGATGGTCGCGGCGAGCATCCGGCCTCGTTTGAGGTGAGCACTCAGGCATGGACCCAGCCGACCTATCTGAAGCTGATTTCGGCAGAGGTGCAAGACGGCGGTGGCGTCTGGTTGAGATACAGCCGCCCGGAATGATCCGGCGCTGAAATGAAGCGGGTTAATTGTTTACCCCGAAAGGGGGTAGGCATCATTCGTTTGCAGGAAGCCCCTTGACAGGGTCTGAAAATCTTTTGTTGAACGTGTGAATAAAGTTGTCCACGGAAAGTGGGGGTATGTCTGTGGATAAGCATGTGAAAGCCCGGCGGGCCGGGCGTTTCGGACGATGGTCAGGAAATGAGCAGCGACAAATTTCGAGATTTTTGCTTGATTTTCAATGCCGTTTTGTAGCAGCCGCAACGCAATGCATCGCGAACTTCACTCGATCTCTTCGTACGGCAGGCCGACATAATTTTCTGCAATGGTCCTGCGCCCGGCTTCCGAACCCATGAAGTAATCCAGTTCGGTTTGCTGAATGCGCTGACTGAAGGCGTCGTGGTCGGGGAAACTGTGCAGCATTGAAGTCATCCACCATGAAAAACGCTCGGCTTTCCAGATGCGCCGCAAACAGATCTGCGAGTAGCGTTCCAGCAGGTCGGTGCGGTTTTCGCGGTAGACCTTGAGCAGGATGCGGTACAGCGTACTGACGTCGCTGGCCGCCAGGTTCAGACCTTTGGCCCCGGTGGGCGGCACGATATGGGCCGCGTCGCCGAGCAGAAACAGGCGTCCGTATTGCATGGGTTCGACGACAAAGCTGCGCAGCGGCGCGATGCTTTTTTCAATCGACGGTCCGGTGATCAAGCGTTCTGCAACGGGGGCGGGCAGGCGGCTCTTGAGTTCTTGCCAAAAGCGCTCGTCCGACCAGTCTTCGACTTTTTCCCCGGCATCCACCTGCACGTAATAACGGGTGCGGGTGGCCGAGCGCATACTGCACAAGGCGAAGCCGCGTTCGTGGCGGGCGTAAATCAATTCGTGATCGACGGGCGGGGTGTCGGCGAGTACACCGAGCCAGCCGAACGGATAAACCCGCTCGAAGATCTCCAGCCTCTCGGCGGGAATCGACTGTCGGGAAACCCCATGAAAACCGTCGCAACCGGCGATGTAGTCGCAATCCAGGCGCAGGCTTTGGCCGTCATGCTCGAACGTCAGGTAAGGTGAATCGGTCTGCATGCCGTGGGGTTGGACATTCTGCGCATCGTAGAAGGTGAGCGCCCCGGATTCGGCGCGAGCGTCCATCAGGTCGCGGGTCACTTCGGTCTGGCCATAGACCATGACGGTTTTGCCGCCGGTCAGGTGTTTTAGGTCGATGCGTTCGCAACGATCCCCCAGGGCCACCTGGAACCCTTCGTGAACCATGCCGTGCTGATCCATGCGTTCAGCGACGCCGGCTTCGCGCAGCAGGTCGACCATGCCTTGTTCCAGCACCCCGGCGCGAATTCGCGACAGGACGTAATCGGGGATCTTGCGCTCGACGATGACGTTGTCGATACCGGCACGCTGCAGCAGTTGTCCGAGCAGCAGGCCGGACGGCCCGCCGCCAATAATGGCGACTTGAGTTTTCATTCGGGTGGTCCTTGCGAGACGCTTTATTTTTGTGTCCTGTATTTTTGGTGGCTAAAGGTACGGATTGAAGACATTATTCACTGCTTTTCATGGATTTTTCATAGCTGTTATCAATGGAGGCGGGATGAGCAAACCGTCCGCAGAGGCTGTACCGGTCTTCAAGCTTTACGGCGAAACCAGCGCCTGGCCCACGCCGGACCTGATTCATTGCGAGTCGATTCCGGAACGCAGCAAGCTGCATGGCTGGGAGATCAGCTCTCACGCCCACAGTGATCTGGCGCAGCTGCTTTATGTGCAATCCGGGCAGGCGACGCTGTATGTGGAAGATGTCGTTTGCCACGTGGAATCGGCTGCGCTGCAAGTCATCCCGGCATTGAGCGTGCACCGCTTCAGTTTTTCCGCAGATATCCAGGGCTATATCCTCAGCCTGGCGCAACCCTTGGTTGACGAGCTGAATGCTGCGCTGGCGGCTCCGGCACTGGCGGTCGCTGCCTGTCATGCCGTGGAGAGCGAGCAGCGGCAACAGCTGGATACGCTGTTTGCCGCGATTATCGATGAATACACTCAGCACAAGCCCGGGCGCGATTCGATGCTTCAATCGCTGATCACCATGCTGTCCATCTGGCTGGGTCGCCGGAGCCTTGAGCAGGCGCCGCAAGAGCTGCGATCCCGGGAGCGTGGGCGGGAGCATTTGCAGGCGTTCACTCGCACCGTCGGTGTGCGCTTTCGTGAGCACTGGCCTATCGAGCGTTACGCCGAACAACTGGGCATCAGCGCCGCGTATCTGAATGCCTTGTGTCGGCGCCTGACCGAACAATCGGCCCTGCAGATCATCAATCAGCGTCTGCTGCTGGAAGCCAAGCGCGACCTGGTCTACACCACGTTGACCATCAATCAGGTATCCGACCGTCTGGGGTTTTCCGAACCGGCGTATTTTTCGCGGTTTTTCAAACGTTGCACCGGTCTGTCACCCAAGCACTTTCGCATCCAGCGTTGAGCGGATGCTTTTTCCCGAAGGCGAATTCTGCGTTGAATATCGATACCCGAATCAAGTTTCGCCATCTGGTGTGTTTCCTCGAAGTCGCCCGCCAAGGCAGCCTTGCCCGCGCTTCGGACCAACTGGCGATCAGTCAGCCCGCGCTGTCCAAGACCCTCAAGGAGCTGGAAACCCTGCTCGCCACCCAGTTGTTCCTGCGCAGCAAAAGCGGCGCCGCGTTGACCGAGGCGGGGGTGGCGTTTCTGCGCTTCGCCGGGCCTAGCGTGCAGTCGTTACGGGAAGGGGTGAACAGCCTGCGTTCCGGCGAACATGAACCGGTTACGGCGCGCCTGGGTGTGCTGTCGACCGTCGAAAGCCAACTGGTGCCAGAAGTGGTGTGTCGCCTGCACGCCCGGCATCCGGCGTTGATCGTCAGCGTGATGACCGGGCCCAGTGCGTATCTGCTGTCCCAGTTGCGGGTTGGCGAGCTGGATCTGGTGGTCGGACGCATGACCGACAGCCCGTTGATTCAGGGCCTGACCTTCGAGCACTTGTACAGCGAGTCCATGACCCTGGTGGTGCGCCGCGACCATCCGTTGCTGCAAGGTGCGGTGAAGCGCGAAAGCCTGGAAAATTTCCCCATGGTGCTGCCGTTGGCCGGGACCACCATTCGCAAATTCGCCGACAGCCTGTTCGTCCAATACGGCATCAGCCCGCCGCGCCAGCGTCTGGAAACCTTGTCCCTGACCTTGAGTCGCCGCTACGTGCAATGCAGCGATGCGATCTGGATCGCGCCGTTCGATGCAGTGCAGCAGGATCTCAACAGCGGCGAGCTGAGCGAGCTGGAACTGGGTATCCGTGAACCCGGCGGTTCGGTGGGCATTTGCAGCAATCCGGCGCTGCCGCTTTCCCGAGCGGCGCAGTGGTGCGTCGATGTGTTGCGGGAAGTGGGCGACGACTATGGCAAAGACACGCATCCATAACCATATGGATATGGATCGCGTAATTTTATTCAATTTCGGTTTTGTTCAGGGCAAGGGACACTGCGTAACAGCCTGGTGCATCGTCCTCAGCGGTCATGTCGCCACTCAAAACTCCTCATAAAAACCAAGGAGAACCTCATGTCTGATGCAGACAGCAGTCGTTTCGTCATTCGTGACCGAAACTGGCACCCCAAAGCCCTGACCCCCGATTACAAGACGTCGATCCTGCGCTCGCCAAAACAAGCGCTGGTGAGCATTCCGCAGTCCGTTTCCGAGTCCACCGGCCCTGATTTTTCCCACCTGAACTTTGGCGTGCATGACAACGATCTGCTGCTGAACTTCAACCGTGGCGGCTTGCCGATTGGCGAACGGATCATCGTTGCCGGTCGGGTCTGCGATCAATATGGCAAACCTGTGCCGCATACGCTGGTGGAAATCTGGCAAGCCAACGCGGGCGGGCGTTATCGGCACAAGCGCGATGCTTATCTGGCGCCCATTGATCCCAACTTTGGCGGCGTCGGTCGCGCCCTGACTGATCGTGACGGCAACTACAGTTTTCGTACGGTAAAGCCCGGGCCATATCCGTGGCGCAACGGCCCCAACGATTGGCGCCCGGCGCACATCCACGTGTCGGTCAGCGGCCCGTCGATTGCCACGCGCTTGATCACCCAGCTGTATTTCGAAGGCGATCCGCTGATTCCGCTGTGCCCCATCGTCAAATCCATTGCCAACCCCGAAGCGGTGCAAAGCCTGATCGCGCGGCTCGACATGGGCATGGCCAATCCCATGGATTGCCTGGCGTACCGCTTTGACATCGTCCTGCGCGGCCAGCGCAGCACGCACTTCGAAAACCGCTGAGGAGGCACGAGCATGCCCGTTCAACTTTTGCCTGAAACCCCTTCGCAAACCGCCGGCCCGTACGTGCATATCGGCCTGGCGCTGGAAGCTGCGGGCAACCCGCCCCGGGATCTGGAAATCGCCCATGAAATGGCCACGGCCGACGCGCCTGGTGAGCATATCGTGCTGGTGGGCAACGTTTACGATGGCAACGGCCACTTGATTCGCGACGCTTTTCTTGAGTTCTGGCAGGCCGATCGTCAAGGCGTTTACGACCCGATCTATGATCCGCAAAAGCCATTCAACTGTTTCGGTCGTACTGCCACGGGTGAAGACGGCCAGTGGTTGCTGAATACCGTCAAGCCAGGCGTCGTGCTCAATGCCGCTGGCGTACCCATGGCGGCGCACATCAACCTGTCGCTGTTTGCCCGAGGGATCAACATCCATTTGCAAACCCGGCTGTACTTCGATGATGAAGCCCAGGCCAACGCGATTGATCCGGTATTGAACCTGATCGAGCAACCGGCGCGCCGGGAAACGCTGATCGCCAAGCGGTGCAGCATCGACGGCAAGCTGGCCTATCAGTTTGATATCCGGGTGCAGGGCGCGGACGAAACGGTGTTCTTCGATTTCTGATCCGGCTCCAGTTGTGTAGAAAACGCGTGCGATACAGGGCGTCCGCTGCAGCGGACGACCCCATAATAATAAAAGGAATAACCATGACACTTTCGGCTCGCTTCCCGGAGGCTGGCACGCTTGACGTGCAAGCTTTCATCAACGCCAAACCCTTGTCCCGCTACCAGTGGCGAGTGGTTGCGCTGTGTTTTCTGATTGTTTTTCTCGATGGCCTGGATACTGCTGCGATGGGTTTTATCGCGCCTGCGTTGAGCCTGGACTGGGGCATCAATCGCGCCAGCCTTGGCCCGGTGATGAGCGCTGCGCTGATCGGCATGGTCTTTGGCGCGTTGGGTTCCGGGCCATTGGCTGACCGCTTCGGCCGCAAGGTCGTACTGGTCGTGGCGGTGTTTGTGTTCGGCGTGTTCAGCCTGTTGTCGGCCTATAGCAGCAACATCGATCAATTGCTGATCCTGCGCCTCCTGACCGGCGTCGGCCTGGGTGCAGCCATGCCCAATGCGACGACGCTGCTCTCGGAGTACACCCCGGAACGACTCAAGTCGCTGCTGGTGACCAGCATGTTCTGCGGTTTCAATCTGGGCATGGCCTGCGGTGGATTCATTTCCGCCAAACTGATCCCCGCGCTGGGCTGGCATAGCCTGCTGATGCTCGGCGGGGTTCTGCCCCTGCTGCTGACTGTGGTGCTGTTGTTCTGGTTGCCGGAATCAGCGCGGTTCCTGGTGGTGCGCAATCGCGGCGTGGAGCGCATTCGCAAGGTGCTGGCGCCGATCTCGCCCTTGGACGTCGCCAACGCCAAGGACTTCAGCGTGCCCGAACAGAAAACCATGCGCAGCCGCAATGTCCTGAAAGTGGTGTTCTCTGGCACTTACAGCGCTGGCACCTTGCTGCTGTGGCTGACCTACTTCATGGGCCTTGTAATCGTTTACCTGTTGACCAGCTGGCTGCCAACCCTGATGCGCGACAGCGGCGCGAGCATGGAGCAGTCGGCGTTCATCGGCGCGCTGTTCCAGTTCGGCGGTGTGTTGAGCGCAGTCGGCGTGGGCTGGGCCATGGACAAATTCAACCCGCACAAAGTGATTGGTATTGCTTACTTTCTGGCGGGGATATTCGCCTGGCTGGTGGGTCAAAGCCTGGGCAACGTCGCAGTATTGGCGACGTTGGTGCTGCTCGCCGGGATGTGCATCAACGGCGCGCAATCGGCCATGCCTTCACTGGCCGCGCGGTTCTATCCAACACAAGGCCGCGCCACGGGCGTGTCCTGGATGCTTGGCATCGGCCGTTTCGGTGCGATTCTCGGCGCATGGGCTGGCGCAACCTTGCTGGGCCTGGGCTGGAATTTCGAACAAGTGCTGACTGCGTTGGTGGTACCTGCGGCGCTGGCGGCAATTGCCGTAGTGATCAAAGGCTGGGTCAGCCATTCGGACGCCACTTGATAGAAGGAACACAGCAGTGAACCAGCTTTTCGACGCGTACTTTACCCAGCCGGCCATGCGCGAAGTGTTTTCCGATCATGGCCGGGTGCAGGGCATGCTCGACTTCGAGGCCGCGCTGGCCCGGGCCGAGGCCCGCACCGGATTGATCCCGGTAGAAGTGGTTGCGGACATCGAAGCCGCCTGCCGCGCCGAGCTGTTCGACTTCAACGAACTGGCGGTTGCCGTGGGTAATGCCGGTAACTCGGCAATTCCGTTGGTCAAGGCCTTGGGCAAGAAGATCTCCGCGTGCAATCCCGTCGCCGAGCGCTACGTGCACATGGGCGCCACCAGTCAGGACGCCATGGACAGCGGCCTGATCCTGCAACTGCGCCAGGCGTTGCAGTTGCTGGAGATCGATCTGGGCAAATTGGCGGACGCCCTGGCGCAACAGGCCCGCTGCTATGCGTTGACGCCGCTGGCCGGGCGGACCTGGTTGCAACAGGCTACGCCGGTGACGCTGGGCATGAAGATCGCCGGTTGGCTGGGCGCAGTGACGCGGCATCGTCAACGACTGAGCGAAATCAAGCCGCGCCTGCTGAGCCTGCAATTTGGCGGCGCATCCGGCAGCCTTGCGGCGCTGGGTGATCAGGGTTTTGCCGTGGCCGAAGCTTTGGCGCGGGAGCTGCAGCTGACATTGCCCGAGCAGCCTTGGCACACCCATCGCGACCGGCTGGTGGAGTTCGCCAGCCTGCTGGCCATGATCGCTGGCAGCCTGGGCAAGATTGGCCGGGACATCAGCTTGTTGATGCAGACCGAAGTCGGCGAGCTGTTCGAACCCGCAGCGGCGGGTAAGGGCGGTTCCTCGACCATGCCGCACAAGCGCAATCCGGTGGGCGCGGCGGTAATGATCGGCGCCTCGGTGCGCGCGCCGGGGCTGGTTGCCACGATGTTTGCCGCTATGGCCCAGGAGCACGAACGCAGTCTGGGCCTGTGGCATGCCGAATGGGAAACCTTGCCCGAACTGTGTTGCCTGGTTTCCGGCTCGTTGCAGCAGGCCTTGCAGGTCGTTCCTGAGCTGGAAGTGGACGCGGCGCGGATGCTGGAAAACCTCGACTCGACCAAAGGTCTGGTGCTGGCCGAAGCGGTGAGCATCGCACTGGCCAAACGTCTGGGTCGCGATGCCGCCCATCACCTGATTGAACACTGCTGTCGTAGCGCGGTGCAGCAGGGCGCGCATCTGCGTCTGGTGCTGGGGCAACATCCGCAGATCAGTGCCGAGCTGTCCAGCGCTGAGCTGGATCATCTGCTCGACCCCGCCAGCTACCTGGGCCAGGCCGGACACTGGGTTGAACGGGCGGTGGCGGAGCATGAAGCGCTGCAACTTCAGTAGGAGATTCCCTGTCGTCCAGACGCCGCGATGTCACGCAGCAAACAGCAAAAATGTGGGACCGGATTTATCCGGGAAGGCGGCATTTCTGACGACGAAATGCATTGATTGAACCGGCCTCTTCCCGGATAAATCCGGTCCCACGGATTCTTCAACTAAACATTCTGGAGCTTGCAATGCCTTTCATTCACCTCACTGACGGCGATCTGCATTACCAGCTCGACGGCCCACAAGGCGCGCCGTTACTGGTGCTGTCCAATTCACTGGGCACCGATCTGCACATGTGGGACGCGCAGATTCCGACGTTCATCGAGCATTTCCGGGTCTTGCGCTACGACACTCGCGGGCACGGCCAGTCGCTGGTCACCGAAGGTCCGTACAGCATCGAGCAGAATGGCCGCGACGTGTTGGCGCTGCTGGATGCACTGCAACTGGAGCAGGTCTCGTTCTGCGGCCTGTCCATGGGCGGGCTGATTGGCCAATGGCTGGCGATTAATGCACCTGATCGACTCAAGCGCGTGGTGCTGTGCAATACCGCCGCGAAAATCGGCAGCCCGGAGATCTGGAATCCGCGCATTGAAACTGTCTTGCGCGACGGTGTTGCGGCGATGCAGGCGTTGCGCGAAGCAACCATTGCACGTTGGTTTACCCCAGGATTTGTCGCGGCGCAGCCGCAACAGGTCGAAGCCTTGGTGAACATGCTGGGGCAAACCTCGCCCCAAGGTTACGCAGCCAATTGCGTGGCGGTGCGTGACGCGGATTTTCGCGCACAGCTGGGCTCGATCTCGCTGCCGGTGCTGGTGGTCAGTGGCGCTCAGGACCCGGTCACCACGCCCGACGATGGGCGCTATCTGGTCGAGCATATTGCCGATGCGCAATACGCTGAATTCCACGCTGCACACCTTTCCAGTGTCGAAGCCGCCGCTGCGTTCAATGAGCGCGTGCTGGCTTTTCTGCAAGCTTGAAACCGGAGGACAGGATGGACGAGAAACAACGTTACGAAGCGGGCATGCAAGTACGCCGTGCTGTATTGGGTGATACCCACGTCGATAACAGTCTGAAGAAACTCACGCCATTCAATGAAGAGTTTCAGGAAATGATCACCCGCCATGCCTGGGGCGATATCTGGACCCGACCGGGCTTGTCACGGCATACCCGCAGCCTGGTGACTATCGCCATGTTGATCGGCATGAACCGCGAAGGTGAGCTGCGTCTGCACCTGAAAGCCGCGAAAAACAACGGCGTGACCCGCGACGAGATCAAGGAAGTGCTGATGCAAAGCGCGATCTACTGCGGCATTCCAGCGGCCAATGCTACGTTTCATCTGGCCGAAGAAGTCTGGGACGAAATGGGCGTGGAGTCGCTCAATCCGTCTTGATCCCGACCAGTCTTTTCGCGCGTTTCAGCCTGCCGTGATCGACAACGCCGCCAGCGCGCCGATCAAGGCCGGCGGCATCACCAGGATGCCCAGCCGCAGAAAAGTGAAGGCGCTGACATTCTCGCCCTCGCGGCGCACCGCGATCAGCCAGAGTAAGGTCGCCAGCGAACCGGTGATCGACAGATTGGGTCCCAGATCCACGCCGATCAGCAACGCACTGGTGACTTCCGTGGGCAGGTGCGCGATGTGGCCCATCGACCCGGCAATCAATCCGGCTGGCAGGTTGTTGATCAGGTTGCTGGCAATCGCCACCAGCACACCGGCGCCCCAGATGGCCTGGACGCTGGAACGTTCCGCCAGGGTTTGCAGCGCATGCGCCAACTGATTGATCAGACCGGTCTGCGCAAGTGCTTCCACGAGCACAAACAACCCGGCCACCAACGGCAATACGCCCCAGGACACACCTTTGAGCACGGGTAGCGGGCTCAATCGCTGACGCAAGTGAATCAGCCCCGCTGTGGCGATACCGGCGCAGAAGGTCGGCAAGCCAAGTTGCACGCCAAGGGCTGACGCGCTGAGCAGCACAATCCCGGTCAACACGATGCCAAACGCAGTCAGGCGGGCGCCGCTGGACAGCGGTTGCAGGTTGATGGCGGTTTCCAGCGGCTGGCGCAGATGGGCGCGTTGGGTGAAACGCAGCACCAGATACGTCAGGCCGATGGCGGTAATCGACGGCAAGGTGAAATGCCAGAGCCAGGTCAGCAACGGCGGCATGTGGCTGCCGAAAATCACCAGGTTGGCGGGATTGGAAATCGGCAGGACGAAGCTCGCCGCATTGGCAATGAACGCGCAAACGAACAGATAGGGCAACGGTTCGGCTTTGGCCGCCCGTGCCGCCGCGTAGACCGCAGGGGTCAAGACCACCGCCGTTGCGTCGTTGGAGAGAAACACCGTCACCAGCGTGCCCACCAGAAACACCAGATCGAACAGGCGCTGCCCCGAGCCGCGCGCATGTTGCGCCGCGTACATCGCAAGCCAGTCGAAAAGCCCCTGTTGGCGGGCCAGTTCGGCCAGCACCATCATGCCGATCAGGAACAGATAAACATCCAGACCTTCGCCGACCGCGTGCAGCGCGGTGCGTAGCGGGATCAATCCCGAGACGGTCAGCAGCACGGCTGCACCCATGGCCCAGACAAATTCCGGCACGCGCCACGGCCGCAGAATGACGCCACAGGTGGCCAGGGCGGCCACGATCCAGATGGCCGTTGACGGGTCGAATGCGGGCATGAAATCTCTTCAGACAGGACAATGCGAACGTGTTGAACGCGGCCAGACCGCAGCAACCCAGGATTAACGGTCTCGTTACAGAAAACATTGACCCCGGCTATAGGCCAGGGTTGCAAAGGACGAAACTGAAAAACTGCATACCTGAAAAAAAATGGTGGAATTTGCCGCGTCTGGCGAATGTCCAACCAGCCAATGGCTGGCGCGTATTCCACGCGCAAGCCTGTTTTTTCAAGTCGCGTTTTTCAATTCATGTTTTCAGGTCATGGAGTTCCAATGAGTCAGGCCGTTCTGGAGAGCGAAACCAATCGTCGACAATTGCAGGAGATCATCTCCGGTCTGTCCGATGGCGTGTTGTTGATCGAGTTGGACAAGACCATCATTTGGGCCAATGAAGCAGCGCTGGCAATGCATGGTGTGGACAAGGTTGGGCAGTTGGGTACTGACGCCAGCGATTACGCGTCGCGTTTTGCCCTGAGCTATCGCGACAGCAAGGCGCTGGCTCAGAAGCACTACCCGATCAATCGGGTCGCAGCCGGTGAGGCGTTCAGTGACATGGTGGTGGAAGTGCGGGCCAAGGATGACGAA
Organism: Pseudomonas sp. DSP3-2-3; assembly: GCF_049898225.1. Taxonomy (NCBI): domain Bacteria; kingdom Pseudomonadati; phylum Pseudomonadota; class Gammaproteobacteria; order Pseudomonadales; family Pseudomonadaceae; genus Pseudomonas; species Pseudomonas sp. DSP3-2-3. Next base: position 244,384 of record NZ_JAFCXH010000005.1, read on the forward strand.
GAGAAATACTGGGTGCATCGGGTGCGCAGCATGATTCTCAACGGCGGCAACGGTAAACCGGAACTGCTGGCGCTGATCATGACCGATGCCACCGAATGGGCCAGTGCAGAGCAGCGCTTTGAAAGGACGTTCAATGCCAATCCAGCGCCTGCGGTCATCTGCCGCCTCAGTGACCTGCGCTATATCAAGGTCAACCAGGGCTTTCTGGAAATGACCGGTTACAGCCGGGAGCAGGTGATTGGCCGTTCGGTCTATGAAGTGGATGTGCTGGAAAATGCCGAGCGCAAGGATCTGGCGATCCAGCGCCTCAATGAGGGCCTGACCATCCCCCAAATGCAGGCTGACCTGAAGTTGCCTGACGGCGGCAACAAGCTGGTGATCGTCGCCGGCCAGCCGCTGGATATCAACGAGGAGGACTGCATGCTGTTCTCCTTCATGGATCTGGAACCACGGCGCAAGATCGAAATCGCCTTGCGCCAGAGCGAAGAGCGCTTCGCCAAGGCGTTTCGCCTGAGCCCGGTGCCGACCCTGGTGTGCAGTGCTGACCTTCAGCAGGTGCTGGAAGTCAACGATGCCTTTCTGAAAAGCACCGGCTTCAATGGCGAGGAAGTCACTGGTCGGTCGCTCAAGGAAATCGACTTCCTGGACGGCAAGGCCACGTGCGCCCAGCTGTTGCAGGCCCTGGAAAAATCCGGTCGCATTGAGGGCATGGATCTGAAGGTGCGCAGGAAAGATGGGGAAATCAACGACTGCGTCGCGTCGGCGGATACGGTCAGCATTCAGGACGCCACCTGCTACCTGCTGGTGCTGATGGACATTACCGAACGCAAGCGCTCGGAAACCGAGCTGGTCAGCGCGATTGAAGAGGTCATGCAGGACGCGTCATGGTTCACTCGCACGCTGATCGACAAGCTTGCCAGCGCCAAAAGCGTCAAGCGCCCCGAGCTGCCGGGCACGTCGCTGGTCGACCTGACCGCCAGGGAAAAGGACGTGCTGGGCCTGATCTGCGAGGGTCTGGCCGACAAGGAAATCGCCTTGCGACTCAAGCTGGCGCCCAATACCGTGCGTAATCACGTGGCCACCATGTACTCCAAACTCGGTCTGCACAGTCGCTCGGAGGCGATTATCTGGGCGCGCAAGCGGGCATTGTTTTCGTCTGACAAACGTAAATAGTTCCGCTGTTCTGGTGCGAATCTACTAGTGCGACAGGTGCAAATTCGTCTATCCAATTGAGCGGGATATTTCTAACCTGACGGTCTTTATTCGACCTTTGCAGGGCAGAAATTTGCAGACCTCAAGTTGCCTGGCCGAAGCAGGCCGCCGCTCGTGACTTACTTAGCGCAGGTGCGCCAGCTGATCGAGCGCAGCTTCACCCCCATGGCGTGTGAATGTACGGTGAGCCCGGACGGCTCATTGATGGTGCGTATTTATGATCGCGACAGTGGCCGGGTCGATCTGGTCGTGACAGGGATCGCTGTCGACACGCTCAAGAGCCATGACGTTGTACTGACGCTTATTGAAGAGTTACGCGACGAGCTCACCAGTGTCAGCATGAGCTCTGTACTTGGCCAGCCGCTGCCGTCACAGGCTTGAGCGAAACGGAATCGGCTCGCGGGTGGGCATAGCGTCACTGTCGGCCTGGCCCACCATCTCGTCATAAACGGTCGGATGCACCAGATAAAGCGGCACTTCCGGCACGCCCGCCAGATATTTACGCGCCTCGTCTACCGATGCGACATGAAACGTGTCGCCGTGGCTGTCTTTCACCGGGTGCGATTTGCCGTGCATCAGCGCCTGGATGACGTAGGAACCGCCTTCCATGGTTACCAGCTGTATTTCCTGAATGTCGCCGGCTTTCACGTGTGTGGTCAGTTTTTTCAAGTCCATGACGCTACCTCGCTGGGAGGGAAGGGCAAATGCCTGCCTCTGAGATTCGAGGAGCCGGTGTTGCATGAGTTCAATCTGTGTCTTTTCTGTGGGACCGGCTTCAGCCGGGAAGAGGTATTTCCGGCTAAAGCCGGTCCCACAGGCTTTTCCCAGACTGGAAAGGCCAGGAACTCCGGACAGAATCGGGCAAGAACTGCGGAGAATTCGTCTAACCGCAAGATTGTCGTGCGCCTAATCTGATCCCACAGCGATGCTCGCCCTGAGCATCCACAGTTTCAGGTGTGCTGACATGTCGACTATTCAAGACAAAATCGTGGTAATAACCGGCGCCAGCAGCGGCATCGGCGAAGCGACTGCGCGGCTGCTGGCAGCGCGCGGCGCACATGTTGTGTTGGGCGCGCGTCGCACTGAGCGTCTGCAGCGCCTGTGTGCCGAGATCGAGGAGGCGGGTGGCAGCGCTGAATATCACGCGCTGGATGTCACCGACCTGCAAAGCGTGCAGGCACTGGTTGAGCACACCGTCGCGCGTCACGGGCGCCTGGACGTGATGCTCAACAATGCCGGAGTCATGCCACTTTCAAAGCTGGAAGCACTCAAGGTTCAGGAGTGGAACCAGATGATCGACGTCAATATCCGTGGCGTGCTGCATGGCATCGCGGCGGCATTGCCGATCATGCAGCAGCAGCGCTCGGGTCAGTTCATCAATATCGCGTCGATTGGTGCCTATGCGGTATCGCCGACTGCTGCGGTGTACTGCGCGACCAAGTACGCAGTGCGGGCGATTTCCGAAGGCTTGCGGCAGGAAGTGGGCGGAAATATCCGCGTGACACTGGTGTCGCCGGGGGTTACCGAATCGGAACTGGCGGAAAGTATCTCCGATGAAGGTGGGCGCGCCGAAATGCGTGAATTTCGCAAAATCTCGATTCCCGCCGAGGCGATTGCCCGCGCCATCGCTTACGCAATCGAACAGCCTGCGGACGTGGACGTCAGCGAAATTATCGTGCGGCCTACCGCAAGCCCGTTCTGATGGTTTTTTGCGGGGCATAAAAAAAACGGCGCGGCTTGAGGGCCGCGCCGTTTCAGCTGACTGAAGTCAGTACTCAAGCGATGGGTTGATCGCTCCACTCGCTGTTCACCAGGCGCTTGAGGCCCAGTGGGTTAGCGTTTTGCAACGCTGCCGGAAGCAGGGCATCCGGGTAGTTCTGGTAGCAGACCGGACGCAGGAAGCGGTCGATCGCCAGGGTGCCGACCGAAGTGCCACGCGAATCGGAAGTTGCCGGGTATGGGCCGCCGTGGACCATGGCCTCGCAGACTTCAACGCCAGTCGGGTAGCCGTTGACCAGGATGCGGCCAACTTTCTCTTCCAGCACCGGCACCAGCCATTGGTACTGCGCAAGATCAGCCGGTTCGCCGATCAGGGTTGCAGTGAGCTGGCCGCGCAAGGCTTGCAGCGCGCTTTTGAGCTGGGCATCGTCAGCCGCTTCAATCACCAGGGTGGTTGGGCCGAAAACTTCTTCCTGCAACAGTTCGTCGCCATTGAGCAGCAGGCTGATATCAGCCTTGAACAGTTGCGCCTGAGCCTGTTTACCTTCCTGCGGCTTGCCAGCCAGGTGGGTAATGCCAGGGTGCGACAACAGATGCTCGACGCCTTTGCTGTAGCTGCGCAGACCGCCAGCATTGAGCATGGTTTGTGCTGGCTGGCCGCCCATTTGTTCCTTGAGCTGCTCAAGGAACGCGGTGAAGGCAGGCGAGCTGACACCAATCACAACGCCAGGGTTGGTGCAGAACTGACCTGCGCCCATGACCACCGAAGCGGCCAATTCCTTGGCCACGGTTTCGCCGCGAGCCGACAACGCCTGTGGCAGCAGCACCACTGGGTTGATGCTGGACATTTCCGCGAACACTGGAATCGGTTGCGCACGTTCCGCAGCCATTTTGCACAGCGCATTACCGCCGCTCAGGGAACCGGTGAAGCCCACAGCCTGAATGGCCGGATGCTTGACCAGGCCTTCGCCGACGCCGCTGCCGAAAATCATGTTGAACACGCCTTTAGGCATGTTGGTTTTCTCGGCAGCGCGGATGATTGCGCAGCCCACCAGATCAGCAGTCGCCATGTGGCCGCTGTGAGCCTTGAACACTACCGGGCAACCGGCGGCCAGCGCCGAAGCGGTATCGCCGCCAGCGGTGGAGAAGGCCAACGGGAAGTTGCTGGCGCCGAATACGGCAACCGGGCCTACGCCAATGCGGTATTGACGCAGATCGGTACGCGGCAACGGCTTGCGATCCGGCAGAGCGAGGTCGATGCGCGCACCCAGGTAGTCACCGCGACGCAGGACTTTGGCGAACAGACGCATTTGGCCGCTGGTGCGACCGCGTTCGCCCTGGATGCGCCCTGCTGGCAGTGCGGTTTCCTGGCAAACGATGGCAACGAAATCATCACCAAGCGCATCCAGCTCATCAGCGATGGCTTCAAGAAATTCTGCGCGACGGGCGGGGCTCAGCTGACGGTATTCAGGAAACGCAGCTTGCGCAGCCAGGGCTGCCGCATCGATTTCGGCGTCGGTGGCTTGATAAAAACTGAATGGCAGCGCTTCGCCAGTGGTGGCGTCGAGACTTTTGTGTTGCGGCTCGCCAAGGGCACTGCGGGCACCTGCGATGAAGTTGTGGCCGAGAACATTAGGCATCTGTGTCTCCTGTTGTTATAGGTAAAGAGTTGTTTGGCAAAAATATTTGCGGGTTTAATCGGGCGTGTTGCCTGTTTTAGACATCTGCCGACCGTGCTGCGCCCTGTAAACAAGCTGCCAGCACGGTAGATGAAGCGAAAAAGTTGACAGTCATCGTACAACCAGCAGCCGGACTGCGCAACCGGCGATGCGGATCGCACCGACGAGGCGCCGCGAACAAAATGACCTGTTGGAGCGCGGCTTGCCCACGATTGGAGTCAGTCGACATCTTGAACGCCTGTGCTGATGTCTTTGCGGGCAAGTCGGAACGCCGCCCGCTCGCTCCAACGGTGATTTTCATTCATCCCTAGCGCATCAACCTGTCCATCACAGCCAGCATTCCTGGTCGCTGCGCAACCCATTCATCCCGGGTAATGCCCAGCAATACCACATCGATACGTTCGTCGTTTTTGATGACGTTCTGGCGACGCACGCCTTCGATACGGAAACCGAACTTCTGGTGCAGACGGATCACCGCCTGATTGGTCGCCAGCACTTCGCAGTTGAGCTTCTCCAGGCCTGCCGTATTAAAGGCATGATCCAGCAACCAGAACTCGACCCGACTGCCAACGCCTTTGCCTTGCAGTGCGCTGTCCAGATAAAACGCCCAGTCGGCGCTGCGGTGGGTGGCGTTGATGGCATTCAACGCCACGACCCCGCAGGCAAGACCATCGATCAGCACCACGAAGACCGCCTGGCGCGGATTGCCTTCAAGAGATCGCAGCCACGCAGCGTGCTCCGATTCACTGATTTCATGATCGCTGTACATGAAACTGCGCACCGCGAGCTGATTGCGCAGGTTACGCACCTGGGCCTTGATTGCTGGAGAAGCTTCCAGTAACGGCAGGAACTGCATGTGGATTGTCCTACGGAGATCAGGAAAGCAGATTACTTCCCGGCGGCCAGCTCGGCAATCAACTCACCGTTGGATATGCAGGTGGCGGATGGAATGTCGTGGTTGGCGCGAACTTGTGTGGGAGCGAGCTTGCTCGCGAAAGATGTATGGGTATCTCGTTCCTTCAGACAGTACGGGTTATGGTTGAGGTCCTTCGCGAGCAAGCTCGCTCCCACATGGGGATGGGTCCATATCCGTTGTTGCGGTAAAGGCGGCTATTGGTTCCGACCTTACGGCGGGTCACTTTCGAAAAGCGCGAAAGTAACCAAAGCGCTCTTGCCCCACCACTCGGTCCCTCGCTTTGGCTCGGCATGCCCGTAATCCGACATTGATTGGGAGGGTCGCCGCAAAGGGCCATCCCTGGCCCAGTGCGGCTAAACCGGCGTCGAACTGGTGGGAGCGAGCCCACTCGCGAAGGACCTCAACCATCGCGTACTGTATGGAGCAACGCGGATAGAATGCGGTTCGTCCAACAACATCTGATGTTAGAGCCCTGAACATGAACCCAGCCCTGACCTTGCGCGAAGCCCGCGAGGATGACATGCCTGCTATCCAGGCGATTTATGCGCAACACGTGCTGACCGGTCTGGCCAGCTTCGAACTGGAAGCGCCCAGTCTGGAAGAAATGCTCCGCCGTCGTGCCGAGATCCTGGTGCGCAAGTTGCCTTATCTGATTGCCGAGCTGGACGGCGAAGTTGTCGGTTATGGCTATGCCACCTTATATAGGCCGCGGCCAGGGTATCGCTTTACGGCCGAAGATTCGGTTTATATCAAGGAAGGTATGGGCGGGCAGGGCATTGGTCAGGCGTTGCTGGCCGAAGTCATCGAGCATTGCGTGCGCGGCGGCTGGCGGCAAATGATCGCGGTGATTGGCAATAGCGAGAACATCGCTTCGATCCGCTTGCATGAACGGATGGGTTTTCGGCGGGTTGGCGTGTTCGAAGCGGTGGGGTTCAAACACGGGCGCTGGGTCGATACGGTTCTCATGCAGCGAGCCCTAGGCGATGGCGCGCTCGGCGATCCGGATGATCAATAGACTATTTGCATATTAGTTTAGAATTTAAATGCATTTTCGCTATTATTTAACCAGTGATATGGTTTTAACCAGTCACTGGAACCTTGAGAAAAGTTATTAAAAGGATTTTCAGATGACGGCCTGACCTCATCACTTCTCAAGGAAACACCGCATGACAGCATTTGATCATTTGACCCGTCGTCGTCTGCTGGGCCTGGCCAGCGTCGCATTGGCCAGCCCGTTGCTGGCGTCCCTGCCGCGATCGGCCTGGGCCGTGGACGAGCATGCCGGGCATCAGGCTGGCATCGGTGCCGAGCCTGTCGGCACCGGCGAATTCATCAAACTTGCTGAACCGCGCAAGCTCAAGCTGGCGATCAACCTCAATGCGGTGTGCCTGGCGCCAGTAGTTATTGCTCACGGTCAGGGCTTTTTCACCAAGCACAACCTTGACGTGGAACTGGTCAATTTCGGCAACTCCACCGAAGTGCTGCTCGAAGCCATCGCCACCGGCAAGGCCGATGCCGGTATCGGCATGGCGTTGCGCTGGCTCAAGGCTTTGGAGCAGGGCTTCGATGTCAAGCTCACGGCGGGTACTCACGGCGGCTGCCTGCGTCTGCTCAGCGCCGTGAACGGGTCGGTCAATAAACTGGAAGACCTCAAGGGCAAGGCCATCGGCGTGACGGACATGGCCAGCCCGGATCGCAACTTCTTTTCCATCCTGCTGAAAAAGCACGGCGTCGATCCGGTGCGTGACGTTGAGTGGCGGCTGTATCCGGCGGATCTGCTCGGCACGGCGCTGGAGCGTGGTGAAGTGCAGGCAGTCAGCGGCAGCGATCCGTTCATGTATCGCCTGATCAAATCCGGCAAGGCTCGGGAACTGTCCACCAACCTGGTCGAGGAATACGCCAACCTCAGCTGCTGCGTGGTCGGCGTGACCGGCAAGCTGGTGCGCGAAGACAAGCGTGTGGCTGCGGCGCTGACTCAGGCGATTCTCGAGGCCCATGACTATTCGGTGAAAAATCCTGCGGTGGTCGCCAAAGGCTTCCAGGCGTATGCGCTGAACACGTCCACCGAGGAAGTCGAAGCGATTCTGCATGACCACACTCACGGCCACCACGCGGTCGGCGCGGCTTTGACCCAGGAAATCGTCACCTACGCGACCGATTTGCAGACGGTTGAAGTCATTCGCCAGAGTACCGATGCCAAGGCGTTCGCCAAGGAGATCACCGCCGATGTCTTCAGTTGAAGCAATTTCCCGGGTGGATTCTCTGGTGCGCGCCCCCGCACGCATCTGGGTGCAAGGCGCAATAGCCGTTGCGGCCTGGATCGCGGTCGCCGCGCTGATCGTCTACATGCCCAATGCCACGCGCAACTGGCCCATGACTCAAGGCCTGGCCAATCTGTGTTTGGTGGTCGCCGCGTTGATTGGCTTGGCCGGGATTGTCGGGCGCTGGTTGCCGGCCATCTCGCGCCGGGTCAGACCTGTCGGGGCCTGGCTGATCGCCTTGCCGATCCTGCTGGGCATCTGGGAATTGCTCACCGCCAAGCTCGGCGTGTTGCCGGTGCCGTTTTTCGCACCGCCGCAAGCCTTGCTTGATGTGTATGTCGAGGATTGGCCACGGCTGGGCGACAGCTTGCTGCACTCGGCGCTGTTGCTCGGCACGGGCGTTGCGCTTGGTGCGGCGACCGGTTTTGTCGCCGGTGTCGCCATCGGTTGGTCGACCAGCATTGGCTACTGGCTGCATCCGGTGCTGCGGATTCTTGGCCCGGTGCCGTCCACCGCATTGCTGCCGCTGTGTTTCTTCCTGTTCCCCACCAGCTGGAGCGCCAGTGTGTTTCTGATTGCGCTGGCCACCTGGTTTCCAGTCACGGTGCTGACCTGGTCCGGTGTCGCCAGCGTCGACAAGGCTTACTACGATGTGGCCCGCACCCTGGGCGCAAAGCCGGGTTTCCTGATTTTCAACGTGGCGATTCCCGCAGCGCTGCCCCACGTGTTCGTCGGTTTGTTCATGGGCCTGGGCGCATCGTTCTCGACGCTGGTGGTGGCGGAGATGATGGGCGTCAAGTCCGGCATCGGCTGGTATCTGCAATGGGCGCAAGGCTGGGCGGCTTACGCCAACATGTATGCCGCGCTGCTGATCATGGCGCTGGCCTGTTCGGGGCTGATTTCCGGCCTGTTCCTGATTCGTGACCGCCTGTTGGCCTGGCAGCAAGGAGCCATGAAATGGTAGCGGCAGCTTTCGATACATCGGCAACGCAGACCGCTGGATTGGCCCTGCGCATTGAACACCTCAGCCACGGTTTCGCGTTGGACGGTCAACGTCTGCCTGTGCTGGAAAAGGTCTCGATTGACGTTGCGCCCGGTGAATTCGTTGCCTTGCTGGGGCCATCCGGCTGCGGTAAATCGACCTTGCTGCGCTTGGTCGCCGGGCTGGAACCGGCTGATTCCGGCGCGCTGCTGGCCGACGGTGCGCCCATCACCGGGCCTGATCCGAGTCGAGTCGTAGTCTTTCAAGACCCGACGCTGTACCCGTGGCGGCGCGTCTGGGACAACGTGGCGCTGGGCTTGCAGGCCCAGGGTTTGCTCAAGACGCATCGGGCCAAAGTCGATGCCGCGCTGGCCAAGGTTGGTTTGAGTGATTTCGGCCGCGCTTATCCCCGGCAATTGTCCGGCGGCATGGCGCAGCGCGTGGCGTTGGCGCGGGCGCTGGTCAACGAACCGCGCCTGCTGATTCTCGACGAGCCTTTGGGCAAGCTGGATTCTCTGACCCGCATCACCATGCAGAAGGAGCTGATCGATCTGTGGCAACGTCAGGGCTACACAGCGTTACTGGTCACCCATGATGTGGAAGAGGCGTTGCTGCTGGCCAATCGGGTGATTGTGTTCAGCGACCGCCCGGCCAGTATCAAGGCGCAACTGACCATCGAGCGCCCGTATCCACGCCATCGGGATGACCCGTACCTGGTCGATCTGCGCAAACAGATTCTCGGCCTGTTGGGTCTGGGGGAAAGCTGGTAGCTACTAAAGCCTGGAATGGCCGGCGTAATCCGACATTTCCGTGAAACAGGCCAGGTCGACCAGCAGCAAGTCCCATTCGACGCCATCAATGAAATCATCCAGATGGGCGCTGCTGGCGTCGGCCATGGCAATGTTCATCGTCGGTTCTGCTTGCTCGTGGCCGGTAACGCTGGCGTTAAGTCCGGTTTGCTCCGGGCTCGCATCCCGGCGCGGGAACAAGGATTCCTTGAGCTGCGATAGAGTGAACATAAGCAGAAGCTCCTTTTCGATGGCTGGATCGACGAGCCGTTGATCGACTCTTTGCACTATTAATGGACGCCACGAGGTTGAGTGACTGTCATTAGTGCGTTCCACATCCGTGTCAGCAGCGGATTTGCTGGCCCAACACTCAAGAACAGTGAATTCCCTGAAAATAGCGTGCCAATGTGCCGCCCGGCTGGCATCTGTTTCAACGAACGCCATTGATTGCGACAATTTGTCTTTGTAGGTAGGGTACGCGGCTGCCCAAGAAGGAGCTTGAAATGACTCAGTCAACCGCGCCTGGAATAGCAGCGGAACTGCCAGCTACCCCGAAGCATCGGCGTGCGCCCAAGGGCGAAAAGCGTCGCGAAGAATTGCTCGATGCGGCGTTACAGGTGTTTTCCCTGGAAGGCTACAGCGGCGCGTCCATGGCGCAAGTTGCCGGTATCGTGGGGATTTCCGTGGCCGGATTACTGCATCACTTTCCGAGCAAGATTTCCTTGCTGATGGCGGTTTTGCAGCGCCGTGACGAGGTCAATCAGCGCATCGCCGATGAGGTCCGGGCGGAAAAATCCTTGTCCGGTCTGTTGGGTAGCCTGCGCGCCATCAACCGTTCCAATGCCACGGCACCCGGTGTGGTGCGCGCGTTTACCATCCTCAATGCAGAAAGCCTGGTCGAGAATCAGCCAGCCTGGCAGTGGTTTCAGGAGCGTTATCAGGGAATTTACGGGCGTTTATATAGCCAGTTCGCCGATCTGGTGGAAATGGGCGAAGTACGCGGGGATGTGGATCTTGCGGGCTTGATCCAGGAGATTCTGGCGATGATGGACGGTTTGCAGATTCAGTGGCTGCGGTTTCCCGATCAGCTTGATCTGGTGGAGCGATTCGATAGTTACATCGCACGGGTCGATGTGGCGGTAAGAGCTCGTCCCTGAGCTTTGATCTATCCCTGATTCAACCGATCAATTGTCTTCGGTGGTGTCCATCTCATCGTCGGTGTTCTGATTCAGAACGCCACCGGTCTTGACCGCTGGCAGTTCACGCAGCGTCGAGTTCAACGCCGAACGTGGCAGCGGGTTGCTGGTGGTGGTCGACAGTTCCTGGCGGAACGGGTTGACCAGCTTGGCGTTCAGGCGAATATCCTGAGAGGACGCGCCCACCGACAGATTGAAGCTGTCTGCGTCTACGACCCATTGCTTGCTGGTCACATCGTAGTAGGCTAACGAACGGTCGTTGAGCTCGATGGTGACGTGCTTGCTCTCGCCCGGATTCAGGAACACTTTCTTGTAGCCCTTGAGTTCCTTGAGCGCGCGCTCGACTTTCGGATTCTGCTGACCGACATACAGCTCAGCCACTTCAGAACCACCCACCTTGCCGGTGTTGGTCAGGTCGAACGACACCTTGATCGGCGTGTTGCCCACTGCGACACCTGGCGTCACGCTGATGTTGCTGTAGCCGAACGTGGTGTACGACAGGCCGTAACCGAACGGGTAGAGCGGCTTGGTGCCGTTCTTCTCGTAACCGCGATAGCCCAGGAACAAGTCGTCCTTGTAGCTCATCTCGGCGAGGGTTTCCGCGTTGTCGAATTTCGGGAAAGTCGCGTAGATCGGGTTGTCTTCGATGTTGCGCTCGATACTGATCGGCAGCTTGCCCGACGGATTGACCTTGCCGAACAGAATCTCGGCCAGGGCCTGACCGCCGTTCTGGCCTGGATAGAACGCGTGCAGTGCAGCCGGAACCCGATCGATCCAGTCGCTCATCTTCAGGCCGGTACCGCCGTGCAGGGTGACCACGGTGTTCGGGTTGACCTTGGCGATGCTCTGAATCAGCTCGCCCTGGAATTCCGGAAGATCGAAGCTGTGGTCGAAGCCTTCACCTTCATATTCGTTGTTGTTGCCCACTGCGACCAATACTGCGTCGTACTTGGACAGATCCTGCGGCGCAGCCAGGGATGCCCAGCTCATCTGCACGCCAACCATGCCGCCCATTGTCGAGAGGTAGCCTGGACGACGGGAGTATTCCAGCTTGATGTCGTAGGCCTTGCCGGCTTCGAGGCTGATCTTGGCAAATTGCGGAATGGTCGGCGGAATGCTGTTGTTGATCAGTGGCTTGCCGTCACCGTTGTCGAGGATTTGCTTACCGTTGACCCACAGGCGAATTACGCCATCGGCACGCACTTTGAACACTTGGTCGCCGCTGACAGCCGGAGTGAACTGGCCGCTGTAACGGATCGAGGTGTTGGAGTCGTCACCGGTGATGTTGCCGCTGGTCGTGCCGTTGTAATCGGTGGAGGTGTTACCGGTGCTGTACGCGTCATCGGCGCTTGGCAGGTTGCCGTCGGACCAGTCGAGATTGACGCGGGTGTCGGTACGGGTAACCGAAGGATCGCCGGACCAGTTGGCATTGCTGAAGAACTCCGCTTTCAGGCCTTTGACGCTCTTGCCGTTGGTGTCGGTGCTGGTCCAGTTCGTCGTGGTCGGGTCCAGGGACAGGCCATCGATGAACTCAACCTTGGCGCCTTTGGCGATTTGTTGCAGGCCGCTCAGCTCGCTGATGTAGTTGGCGGCCATGACATTGGCGCTACCGAAACCGGTAGGCGGTGCGTACTTGGCCAGGGTGCCGACCACCGCAATGGTTTTGACTTTCCTGGCGTCCAGCGGCAGCAGGCTGTTCTGGTTTTTCAGCAGCACGATGCCTTCACGCGCAGCGTTCAGGGCAACACGGTTGCTGGTGGCGCTGTTCATGTTGTGGGTGGTCAACGGCGCTTTGCTGTCGAACTTGTACAGGTAGATCTGCTTGAGAATGCGACGGACCTTGTCATCGATGGTCGCGCTGCTCAGCTCACCGCTGTCCAGAAACGGCTTGAGAATGGTGCTATTCATCTGATAGCCCATCATGTCCAGGTCAGTACCGGCCTGAGCAGCGTTCAAGCCGTTGACCACGGCGTTGTAGTCGCTCTGGACGAAACCTGGATAGCCCCATTCGGTCTTGAGGATCTGGCGCATCAAGTGTTGGTTTTCGCAGGCGTATTCGCCGTTCACTTTCTGGAACGAGCACATCATCATCGCCACTTTGCTGTTCTTCGACACGGACTCGAAGGACGGCAAGGTCATTTCGCGCAGTACGCGCTCGCTGATGATTTCGTTCAGGTGGAAGCGATTGCTTTCCTGATCGTTGGCCGCGAAGTGCTTGGCGTTGGCCCAGACACCACGGGACTGAATACCGTTGATGACTGCAGGACCCAGACTGGCGCCGAGGAACGGATCTTCACCGGAAAGGTATTCGAAGGCACGGCCGCTGTACGGCATGCGGTACAGGTTGACGCCAGGACCGGTGATGAACTGATAGCCACCGGAAGCGGTGTCATACCCCAGGGCGCGGCCCAGGTCGATGGCGCGACGCGGGTTCCAGGTCGCGGCCAGGTTCGGGCCGGACGGGTAAACCACGCCCTGATCATTGCCTTCGCTGGTGTAACGCACACCGACGCCGCCGTCGGCACCGTGAATCTGCGGAACGCCGTACTGGGTCAGCGGCTTGACATCCCAGCCACCGGTGCCGCCGATATAGGCAAGCTTTTCTTCCATGGTCATTTTGGCCAGGGTCTTGTCAGCGGCTTTTTCCGCTCGCGTGACCATGCCTTCATTCAGCGCAGGGCTGGTTGCCGCATGTACCTGCGACACCGCCAGTGCCAGCAGCGCCAAGGCCGACTGGGCGCCAATCATTTTCCGTTTGTTCATGTGTATCTCCGACAACTGCTCATTCAAATTCATGGTCGGGAAGTATCCTTCCCGGCAAAGTGTGTTACTTTTCTTCAGGCAATAGTTGGCCACTTTCGCAACTATCGAGCATGATGGCTCATTGCAATATGTGATTAATTTCGACGATTTAATATTATAAGAATTGTCTAAGTTGTACTTCTTGCGAACTATCAAAGTGCCATCATAAAAATAGGTTTGGCAGGTCGCAAGCGGCGTAATTAAGACAATTCTTGTCATAAGAAGTCAAACAAAAGCTTGTTTGAAGTGCTTTTGAATGGTTTTTTGACTTTTTTGCTTACAATTTTGAACTCTCGCTAAACCTACTGGTCGATTGGTTTAAGAATTTTCAGTGCAGGGTGGATCACCTGATGGCCTTGTGCCGGAGTTCTAGTTAAGTTGCAGGAAAATGTCCTGAATTACTCAGGCTGTTTTTATGTCTATTGATTATATTTGTGTGTGGAGATTGTTTATGAAGTTGCCCTTGATCGGTGCAGGTGTTGTTTTGGGTTTTGCTCTTTGTGGTGCTGCCATGGCCGCTGATGCAACTGACGCCGATGCAAAGTCCGGTGCTGCCGACTCCACCGTGATGACCCAGACTCACGACGCCAAGGCCGTGAAGAAGCAGAAAACCGAAACCACCAAAGGCGGTCGCCCAACCAGCAGCACCACCAAGACCACCACGACTCAAAAAGCGCCGAACTGATAACGCTTTGAGATTCCTGCTCGCAGGCTTCCTTGCCCTTGATGCAGGGGAGCGCTGCGAACACTGCTCCTTCGATCTACACAGATGTCCGTGCCCATGCCGTTAGTCCCTGTCGATGCTTCCCGATTGCTGATTCCCGATGCCGAGCAGGTCTGTGCCTGGCTGATGGAAAATGCCGGTCTGAAAACCGTGGATCTGGAACGCGCCCGCCGTCTGGCGCTGGAATCCGATGGCACCGAACTGCTCGGGCTGTTGACGCGCCTGGGGCTGGTTTCCGAATTCGAATTGGCTCGAGCCTGGTCGGCGCTGCTGGATGCGCCGCTGCTGCTCGCTGATTCCGCGCCGCCGCTGCTTGATCCGTTGCCAGCCCTGACCGAACGCTTCATGCGCCAGTACCAATTGGTGCCGGTAGGCTGGAGTCAGGGCGGGTTGCGCGTATTGGCGGCCAATCCCAGCGTTTTATATCCGTTTCAGGCCATCGCTTACGCCTGTGGTGTACCGGTGTGGCTGTCCATCGGGCCGCGCAATGAAGTGGAAACCCTGATCGAACGTTATTACGGCCAGGGTCGTTCGGCGATGGGCACCTTGATCGAGAATCTCGACGAAGAGGGCGGTGCTCTTGAGGATATCGAGCACCTGAAAGACATGGCATCCGAAGCCCCGGTGATCCGCCTGGTCAACCTGATCATGCAGCGCGCAGTGGAAAACCGCGCGTCGGACATTCATATCGAGCCGTTCGAAAGCCAGCTCAAGGTGCGTTATCGCATCGACGGCGTGCTGCATGAAGCCGAAGCGCCGCCGTCGAGTTCCTCCGCAGCGGTGATTTCCCGGGTGAAGATCATGGCGCGGCTGGACATCGCCGAACGTCGCTTGCCGCAAGACGGCCGGATCATGCTGCGCATTCAGGGCAAGGAGCTGGACTTGCGGGTGTCCACGGTGCCCACCAGTTTTGGTGAATCCGTGGTGATGCGTTTGCTGGATCGGCAGACCATCAACTTTGACTTCCCGAGCCTGGGTTTCGACGGCGAGCGCCTTGATGAGTTTCTTGAGGTGCTGGAACGTCCTCACGGCATTCTGCTGGTCACCGGCCCGACCGGTTCCGGCAAGACCACAACGCTGTATACCGCGCTGTCGCGGCTCAACACCGCCGAACGCAAGATCATCACCGTCGAAGACCCGGTGGAATACCAGCTCGAAGGCATCAACCAGATTCAGGTCAAGCCGGCCATCGGCCTGGACTTCGCTGGCGCGCTGCGCTCCATCGTGCGTCAAGACCCGGACGTGATCATGATCGGTGAGATGCGCGACCTGGAAACCTGCCGCATCGCGATTCAATCGTCGCTGACCGGTCACCTGGTGCTCTCGACCCTGCACACCAACAGCGCGGCGGCGAGTATCACCCGCTTGCTGGACATGGGCGTCGAAAGCTATCTGATTGCCTCGACCGTGAATGGCATTTTGGCTCAGCGTCTGGTGCGGCGACTTGATCCGGCCACGCGCGAAGCGTTCGAAGCGCCGCCTGAATTGATTGAAGAGCACGGGCTTGATCGTTTTACCGACGAACGCCCGATTTTGCTTTATCGGCCGCGTGCCGATGCGCCCGGCGGCGGTTATCACGGCCGTAGCGCGATCACCGAATTGCTGGTGATGAATGAAGAACTGCGCAGCCTGTTGATGCGCCACGCCGACGCGGCGACTCTGGAACAAGCCGCGCGGCGCGGCGGATTGCGAACCTTGCACGAAGAAGGCTTGCGCCAGGCGGTTGCCGGGGTGACCTCGCTTGAAGAAGTACTGCGCGTCACTCGCGGTGAAGGCAATTGAGCCTGTTCAAATACCGCGCCCTCGACAGCCAGGGCGCTGCGCAGAACGGCAACCTCGATGCCAAGGATCAGGCCGCAGCGGTCGCGGCGTTACAAAAACGCGGCCTGATGGTCCTGCATATAGAAGCAGCGGGCATCGGCGGTTTGCGCAATGCGTTTGGCGGTGGGCTGTTGAATGGCGCGGCGCTGGTCAGTTTCACCCAGCAACTGGCGACCTTGCTCGGCGCCGGTCAACCGCTGGAACGCTCGCTGGGCATTTTGCTCAAGCAGCCCGGCCAGCCACAAACCCGCGCGCTCATCGAACGCATTCGTGAACAGGTAAAAGCCGGCAAGCCTTTATCGGTGGCGCTGGAGGAGGAGGGCAGCCAGTTCTCCGCCTTGTACATCAGCATGGTCCGCGCCGGTGAAGCCGGTGGCGCGCTGGAAAGCACCCTGCGCCAGCTCAGCGATTACCTGGAACGCAGCCAGTTGCTGCGCGGCGAAGTGATCAATGCGCTGATCTATCCGGCGTTTCTGGTGGTCGGCGTACTCGGTTCGCTGGCGTTGCTGCTGGCGTACGTCGTGCCGCAGTTTGTGCCGATCTTCAAGGATCTGGGCGTGCCGATCCCGATGATTACCGAGGTGATCCTGGCCCTCGGCCAGTTCCTCAGTGCGTATGGTCTGGCGGTGCTGGTCGGCTTGATTGGCTTGATCTGGACGCTACGCATCCGGATGCGCGACCCGCAACGCCGCGAGCGCAACGACCGCCGGTTGCTCGGCATCCGCATTATTGGTCCGTTGTTGCAGCGTATTGAAGCGGCGCGGCTGGCGCGAACCCTCGGCACCTTGCTGCATAACGGCGTGGCCTTGCTGCAAGCGCTGGTGATCGCCCGACAGGTCTGCACCAATCGCGCGTTGCAGGCGCAAGTGGCCCAGGCCGCGGAATCGGTCAAAGGCGGCGGCACCCTGGCCAGCGCCTTCGGTGCGCAACCGCTGCTGCCGGACCTGGCGCTGCAAATGATTGAAGTCGGCGAACAGGCCGGTGAACTCGACAGCATGCTGCTCAAAGTCGCCGATGTGTTCGACGTCGAGGCCAAGCGCGGCATTGACCGCATGCTCGCGGCACTGGTGCCGACCCTGACCGTGGTCATGGCCGCCATGGTGGCGGTGATCATGCTCGCCATCATGCTGCCGCTGATGAGCCTGACCAGCAATATCTGAATGTGAAAACTTGAGGATTCAACGCAATGAGCCGTACCCGATTCAACGCTGCATTCGGCCGTAAACAAGGCGGTTTCACCCTGCTGGAAATGCTCGCGGTCATTGTCCTGCTGGGCATTGTCGCGACGATTGTTGTGCGTCAGGTGGGCGGTAACGTCGATAAGGGCAAATACGGCGCGGGCAAGGCGCAGTTGGCCAGCCTGGGCATGAAAATCGAAAGCTACGGCCTGGACGTCGGTTCGCCGCCGAAAAGCCTGGCACAACTGGTCGAGAAATCCGGCAATGCCGCTGGCTGGGCTGGCCCGTATGCCAAGCCTTCGGATTTGAAAGACCCGTTCGGTCACGCGTTCGGCTATCGCTTCCCCGGTCAGCACGGCACTTTTGACCTGATTTTTTATGGTCAGGACGGCCAACCGGGCGGCGAAGGTTACAGCGCTGACCTTGGCAACTGGGAATAACACGTTTTATGCGAATGCCTGCTGCGAGCCGTGGTTTCACGCTGATGGAGATGCTGGTGGTCATCGTGTTGATGAGCATCGCCGTTGGCCTGGTGGGTTTCGGCTTGCAACAAGGCTTGCATGCTGCGAAGGAGCGTCAGGCGGTCGGGCAGATGGTGGATGCGCTCCGGGCGACCCGGGTCAATGCGATTGTCACCGGGCAACCGGCCAGAACCGTGTTCGATCTGCGCAAAAAGGCCTTTCAGGCGCCGGGACAACCGATCCGCCAGTGGCCTGCGGAGCTGAAGGTCACCTTGCAGACCGCTGCCGAGATGGGGTCGACCGTGGAGTTTTACCCCGATGGTGGTTCAACCGGCGGCAACGTGATGCTGGCCAATGGTGATCGTCGCTGGCGTATTGATATCGGCTGGCTGACCGGCAGCGTGCAGTCCAAGGCCTTGCAATGAGGCGCAGCGCCCAGACGGGTTTCACCTTGCTGGAAATGCTTGCTGCACTGACCGTCATGGCGGTGTGCAGCAGCGTGCTGTTGGTCGCTTTCGGCCAGAGCGCGCGCTCGTTGCAACAGGTCTCGCGCAGCGATCGACTCAGCCATGCGGCGCGCACGGTGTTCGATCAGGAAGCTGCCGGACCGTTGCAGAGCGGCACCCGCAACGGCGTCCTCGACGGTGACATCAACTGGCAGCTGGAGATCAGTCAACAGCCGGGCAAAGCCGGTCAGGCGCGCTTGTATCGCCTGGACCTGACCGTCAGCGAAGCGCGCCGCAAAGCGACGTTCAGCACGCTGAAACTGCGCGGGCCGACTGACAAGGCGGGCGCGTGAAGCAGCGCCAGCGTGGTTTCACGCTGCTGGAAATCCTCCTGGTGCTGAGCCTGATGGGAGTGTTGATGGCCTTGGTCGGCGGCGCGTTGCTGGGGGCCAATCGCGCGGTGCTCAAGGCGCAGCGTTACACGGTGAGTCTGGACGAGATGCGTGCAGCGCAGCGCTTTTTGCGCAGCTCCATCGGCCAGGCGTTGCCGCTGGACAGTTCGGAAGACGACAGCGAAAGCAGCGGCTTTTTTGTGGGCTCCGCCCAGCGACTTGAGTTTGTCGCGACGTTGCCGGGCGAGCTGGGCGGCGGCATCCAATTGCACACGCTGGCGTTGCACGGCACTGATCTGCAAATAGCCTTCGCCCAGGTTCAGTCCAGCGCCGACGGTACGGTGGCCAAACCCTGGGGCGACCCGCAAGTGTTGGTGCATGACGTTGCAGAGTTGCAACTCAGCTATCGCGGCGTGTCACCCAAAGGTGAAGCGACCGGCTGGATCAGCAATTGGCCGTGGCCGACACGTCTGCCCCGCGCCGTGCGCATCGACGCCAAGGTCAATGGCCCGGTGCCGTGGCTGGCGGAAGTGGTGGCCTTGCGTCTGGATCTTTCCGGCGGAGCGGGCGGCCAATGAAGCACCAACGGGGCGTTGCCTTGTTGCTGGTGTTGTGGGCGCTGGCCTTGCTCAGCCTGTTGCTGGGCGGGTTGGCGGGTTGGGTGCAACTGGAAACCCGTCAGGCGCTGTTCGCCCGTCAGCATACCCAGGCGCTGTTAGCGGCCGAAGCGGGTTTGGCGCTGGCGGTGCAGGGCCTGGCCGATCCGGCCCAGCGCAAGCGCTGGATTGCCGATGGCCGGGACATCACCCTGCGTTTCGACGACGCACAACTGCTGGTCAGTGTGCGCAGCGAGCGCGGCAAGCTGGATTTGAACAGCGCGGTGGTGGGCGATATCGCGCGATTGGCGCAGGCCTGCGGCGCGGGTAAGGACCAGGCCGCTGCCATGGCTCAGGCGCTGGACGGCCGGCGTGGCAATGGCTCGCCGCCGTTGCGGGTCATTGAAGAAGTGCGCCAGCTGCCGGGCATGACTCAGGCGCTGTACATGCGTCTGCTGCCGGAAGTCACCTTATGGAGCGGGATGGATCGGCCCGATCCGGCCTTTGCTTCGGGATTGGTGCGCCGGGCGTTGAACTTGCCGAATCAGAGCGCGGTTGGCGCCGATGCGGGGCAAGTGTTGATGATCGATAGTCGGGCACAACGCGCGGGCGGCTTTGCTGCCCGTTTGCAAACCACTGTTTTATTGAGCCCATCGGAGGGAAGCGCACAACCTTATCGGGTGCTGCGTTGGCAAGAATGAATCGACTTATTTCAGCGCGGCTGACGACGCTGCCAGCGCCGGTATTGGCCCTGGTCGAACGCATCGCCCAAGAGTGGCGCGGCAGTCTGCTGCAACGCGGCTGGCACTTGTGGCTGGTCGAGTTGCGCGCCTGTCTGCCGCAGAAACTGCAACGGCTGTTGATCCACGACACGCCGGAGCAGCTGCACGCCTGGCCGTTGACCGCGCCGTTACCAGTGCTCCCCGCCGAGGTGCAGCAGGTTCTTTTGCTGCCACCCTCGGCGGTACTGGTGCAAACCCTGCAACTGCCGCTGGCAGCAGCGCGCAACCTGGCCACCGTGGTGGGTTACGAGCTGGACCGCTTTACTCCGTTCGACGCCTCGCAACTGTATTTTGTCGCGCGCCAGGAACGGCGCAATGCCAGTTCGATTCAGGTCACGCTGGTGGCCATTTTGCGCGAGCGGCTGGATCAGATCCTCGCTGAATGCGCGGCCCTCGGGCTGCAACCCCATGCCGTGGATGTCGGCGGCGATGGCCAGCGCATGGGCATCGACTTGCTGCCGATTCCGCTGCGTCCGCGTCAGCGCCGCAGCGGTCTGGGCTTGCAACGCAAACTGGCCTGGCTATGCGGCGGCTTGCTGATCGTCGCCATGTTGCTGTGGCTCGACGACCGTCAGCGGCTGTTAACGGAGATGGAAAACACGGTCCAGGCGCAGAAATCCCAAGTCGCCGAAGTGCAGAAAATCCGTCAGCAACTGACCAACACCCGAGGCGCGGCCAATTACCTGATCCGCCGCAAAGCCGCGCAGCCGCCGCTGGCCGCGCTGCTCAACGAGCTGACCGCCTGCCTGCCGCGCGACACCTGGATCGACCAACTGGAAATCAATGACAGCGCCGAAGTGTCCTTCTCCGGGCAGAGCGCCAAGGCCAGTGCCTTGATCGCGCGAATCAAGGATTGCCACAGCCTGGAGAACGCCCAGTTTCAAGGCGTGATCCAGCCCGACGCGCAAACCGGCAAGGATCATTTTTCCTTGCGCGCGCACCTGCATCAGGAGGCCGCCGATGCGCCGACCACTGACATCCCGTGAACGTCGCGGCGCGGCGTTGATCGTGCTGGCGCTGGTGCTCTGCGTCGGTTACTGGCTGCTCGTCGACAGTTGGTTCGCCGGACCGCTGCGCGATATCAACGAGCAGGCCGAGCAGTTGCGTGAACAGCAGCAACGTTATGCCGGTTTGCTGCGCCAGGGCGACTCGCTGAAACAACAACTGGAGCAGGCCCGCAACGATCCGGCGAGCAGCACCAGCCTGTTGCCCGGCGAAGACCCCAGCGCCGTCGCTGCTGATCTGATGCAACGCATTGCGGACCTGATCAATAGTCACGCCAGCACCGGCGCCGGTTGCAGCCTGACCCAGCGCATGCCGATCACGCCGGAGCAGGACGGCGCCGAGCCGTATCGGCAGGTGAAAGTCAGCCTGACTCTGGAGTGCGGCATCGAACCGCTGACCGCGATCCTGCATGAGCTGGAATACCAACGGCCGTTCCTGTTCATCGATGAGATGAGCGTGCGCCGCGATGCCAACGCGCCTGTCAAAGGCGGCGCCGGCAAGCTGGTGGCGCATCTGCTGGTGCGCGGATATCTGCAACCGGCAGCCATTGCGGAGACCGCGCCATGATCGGTTCATTACGTGCGTCAGAAATGAGCCTGCTGGGCGTCGCGCTGGTTCTGGGCCTGCTGATCGCCGGCATTCTCGGTGGCGTAGCCGACGCACCAGACTGGTTGCCGGAACGCGCGCCACGCAACCTGATCGACGACGCGGGCAAAACCCATGTCGCGCCCAACGCCAGCCTGCAAAGCCTGTCGGCGACCTGGCAAGCGCCGCTGTTCAGCACCGATCGCAGCCCGGATCGCTCAGCCCAGCAAGCCCAGGTTTCCAATCTGGCAGGCTTGACCCTGACCGGCGTGATGATCGACGGCGAGCTGCGCGTGGCGCTGATCAAGCGCAGCGATGGTCCGCCGCTGAAAATTCACCAGGGCCAGGCGCTACCCAATGGCTGGAAGCTGGAAAAGCTGACCGCCACGCAAGCCGAATTTTCTTCCGATGGCCGCACCCAGACCCTGAGCCTGCGCGCACCGCGTTTGCCGCTGCCGTCCAATACACCCCCGATTTCTCTTCCCCGTGAGTCCACCCCGTGATCGTTACTTTTCCAGGAGTTCGTAACATAGCCACCTTGCGCACGCCCATGCTTTGCCTCGCCACCGCTGTCGCCCTTGGCGGCTGCGCTTCTACCTCCAGTTCCGTCGATCAGGATGACGGCCTGATGCGCGAAGCCCTGCAAGGCACCGGTTCGCAACGTGCCCCGGTGGACCCGCGCAGCGAACAGCCGCCAGCCGATACCCAGCAGCCGCAGGCCGCCACTGCGCCTTCGCGCCAGTTGATCCGTGGCAACCAGCAGTTCGTGCGTAAAACGGCAGCGGCACCTGCGGCGCGGGCGGGGGAAAGCGGCGATATCGTCTTCAACTTCACCAATCAGCCGATTGAAGCGGTGATCAACAGCGTCATGGGCGACTTGCTGCACGAGAACTACAGCATCGCCCAGGGCGTGAAGGGCGACGTGAGTTTTTCGACCTCCAAGCCGGTGAACAAGAAGCAGGCGCTGTCGATTCTGGAAACGCTGCTGTCCTGGACCGACAACGCCATGATCAAACAGGGTGATCGCTACGTGATCCTGCCCGCCAGCCAGGCGGTGGCCGGCAAGCTGGTGCCGGAAATGGCCGTGGCGCAGCCGTCCAATGGCATGTCCGCGCGGCTGTTTCCGCTGCGCTATATCTCGGCCACTGAAATGCAGAAACTGCTCAAGCCGTTCGCCCGGGAAAATGCCTTCCTGCTGGTCGATCCGGCGCGCAACGTATTGAGCCTGGCTGGTACGCCGGACGAACTGGCCAACTATCAGGAAACCATCGACACCTTCGATGTGGACTGGCTCAAAGGCATGTCGGTGGGCGTGTACGGCCTGCAACGTGCGTCGGTTGGCGAGCTGATGCCCGAATTGCAGAAAATGTTCGGTCCTGACAGCGGCATGCCGTTGGCGGGCATGGTGCGTTTCCTGCCCGTGGAGCGAACCAACTCGATTGTGGCGATCTCATCGCAGCCCGAGTACCTGCGCGAAGTCGGCGAGTGGATTCACACCATCGATGAAGGCGGCGGTAACGAGCCGCAAATGTACGTCTATGACGTGCGCAACATGAAAGCCTCTGACCTGGCCAAATACCTGCGGCAGATCTACGGCAACGGCGCGATCAAGGACGACGCGGCGGCGAAAGTTGCGCCGGGCCTGCGCACCAAGACGATGTCTTCGCTCAATTCCAGTGGCAGCTCTGGCGGGATGAACAGCAGCGGCGGCATGAACAGTAGCGGCAGCATGGGCAACAGCAGTGGCATGGGCATGGGCAACACCCAGAATTCCAATGCCGAGGCAGAGCAAGACCCGGACGCCGAAACCGACGGCGAGAGCCAGGACAGCGAAGCCGACAGCAGCGCAGAGCAGGGCGGCGAGTCCGGCACGGCAGCAAAAACTCTCGATTCCAGCACCCGTATCACTGCGCAAAAAAGCAGCAACCAGTTGCTGGTGCGCACGCGCCCGGCGCAGTGGAAAGAGATCGAGGTGGCCATCAAGCGCCTGGACAATCCGCCGCTGCAAGTGCAGATCGAGACGCGGATCCTTGAAGTCAAACTCAGCGGCTCCCTGGAACTCGGCGTGCAATGGTACCTCGGGCGTCTGGCGGGTAATTCCACCAGCACCACCGTCGCCAACACCGCTGGCAGTCAAGGCGCATTGGGCGCTGGCGGCGCGGGTCTGGGCGCGGACTCGCTGTTCTACTCGTTCGTCAGCACCAATTTGCAGATTGCCTTGCACGCCCTGGAAACCAATGGCCGCACGCAAGTGCTGTCGGCTCCGTCGCTGGTAGTGATGAACAACCAGTCGGCGCAGATCCAGGTCGGCGACAACATTCCCATCAGCCAGACCACGGTCAACACCACCAATTCCGACACCACTTTGAGCAGCGTCGAATACATCCAGACCGGGGTGATCCTCGATGTGGTGCCGCGGATCAATCCGGGCGGTCTGGTGTATATGGATATCCAACAGCAAGTCAGCGATGCGGGCACCACCACCGATACCCAGACCAATCCGCGCATCTCGACCCGCTCGGTTTCGACCCAGGTGGCGGTGCAAAGTGGCCAGACCGTGCTGCTCGGCGGTTTGATCAAGCAGGACAACAGCGACAGCGGCACCGCCGTGCCATATCTGGGGAAAATCCCCGGCCTGAAATGGCTGTTCGGCAGCACCACAAAAACCAAGGACCGCACCGAACTGATCGTGCTGATCACGCCGCGGGTGATCACCAGCAGCAGCCAGTCGCGTCAGGTGACTGACGATTATCGCCAGCAGATGCAGTTGCTGCGTCCGGAAAAAGCCCGTCAGAGCCTCGACGATTAACCGCGTATGATGTCGCCCGACACCCGCATCGCGCCGCCTGATCAGGCGGCGCTCTTATGAGGTCATGACGATATGCTGAAGTTTTTTGCTGCACTGCTGTTGGTGTGTTCGGGGCTGGTTCAGGCGCAGGACGCGCTCCAGACCGACTTGCCGCTGAGTTACCTGGCTCAGGCCAGCACTGACTCGCGGGACAAGCCGTTGGTCATCTTCATGCATGGCTACGGTAGCAACGAAAAAGACTTGTTCGGCATCAAGGACGTGCTGGCCGCCGATTACAACTACCTGTCGGTGCGTGCCCCGGTGCAGCTGCAACCCGGCAGCTATCAGTGGTTCACCAAAAAACCGCAGACCGAAGAATACGACGGTGTGACCGTGGATCTGAAAAACAGTGGCGAGCTGTTGAGCCGCTTCATCAAGGCCGCCACCGAGAAATACCACACGCAACCGGACAAGGTTTTCCTGGTGGGCTTCAGCCAGGGGGCTATGATGAGTTACGAAGTCGGGTTGCGGCATCCCGAGCAGGTTGGCGGTATCGCAGCGTTGAGTGGCCGGTTATTGCCGGTACTGCGCGCCGAATTGAAGGCCAAGGCCAAACCTGATGCGCAGCTCAAGAACCTGGCCGTGTTCATCGGTCACGGCGCTGCCGATTCGCGTGTGCCGTTCAGCGGCGCGAAAGACGCCGATGCCTATCTGAAAACCTTGGGGATAACGCCTGACTTCCATAGCTATTCCGGCGTCGGCCATACCATCAGCGAAGCAGAAGTTGATGATCTGCAAGCGTGGCTGAAGAAAAACGCTGGCTAATCCGTGTTGGAGACAGCTGAATCTGTGGGAGAGGACTTGTCCTCGAAGCTTTTTCAGGCGCCGCTGATGTGTTGCCCGAACCGGCCCCTTCCCGGATAAATCCGGTCCCACGAAGGATTGGGG
Source organism: Pseudomonas sp. DSP3-2-3 (assembly GCF_049898225.1). Taxonomy (NCBI): domain Bacteria; kingdom Pseudomonadati; phylum Pseudomonadota; class Gammaproteobacteria; order Pseudomonadales; family Pseudomonadaceae; genus Pseudomonas; species Pseudomonas sp. DSP3-2-3. The sequence goes on from NZ_JAFCXH010000005.1 coordinate 269,665, forward strand.
GATTCGGTGGACCGTGCGACTTTCTGCGGCGCTACGGTTTTGCCGCAACCAGCAAATCCGGACTACCCAGCGGATGACTCTTCGCGTCGAAAAAGCTCAGTTGCGTCTGCATATCGCCTAACAGCTCAAGGTAGTGACGCTTCTGAAACTCAACGAAGGCAGCGCTGCGCGGCAGCACCGAAATCGCAATGCGTTGCGGTTTGGCCTGGCGGATTGCATCAAGGATGTGCGCGTCCTGTTTGCCCAGCGCGTGACCGAAGATGCACAGTGCGTCGGAGTGTTGCGCCAATTGTCCGTGGCAGAACGACAGGTAATCCGAAGTCCGGATCATCTTCATCTTTTCCGCGCGAGTCCCTTCGCAGACGAACAGCGGCACGTCGTCCAGCGCGTTGATGGCAAAGCTGCCCAGCAGGGTGCTTTCAGAGGAGAGCAGCTTGCGCACCGTGCCATCAAGGTTTTTCACCAGATGCATGCCGCCGTGCAGATAGAGCACGCGGGCGGCTTTGGCCTGCGCTGCATGCAGGTTGAACGTTGCCTCATCGTTGAACAGATCGTCGAAGTGCTCCGGCGCGTGCATCACCGCCCAATAGGCGAGCAGATCGTAGTTGCTTGAGTACACGCTGGAATATGGCCGCAACGCGCTATTCAGATGCGCGAGGGTCCTGGCCTCGATCAGTTTCCACGGAATGTGCACCGAGCGGATCGCGTGAATCAGCGCTTCCTTGATCGCAAAGTAGCGGTTGCGTGGCGAGGAAGAACTGATGGTCAGCGCCGCGTTGACGCGCATCGTCGACTTCAGCGCGGCCAGCACCGGCTCGAAATTGCTCGTTTCCATGGCGCTGAATACGGCCAGCTCGGTACGGCTCATCGGGTTGTTGCGAGTGGTCTGGGACAGGTCGAACAGCGAGTCATAGGCGAAATTCTTCCACACGGCCAGGCTCGCACCGTTACCCAGCAACAGGCCCCAGCTCGGGCTAGTGGGTTGCAGATCGTTCCAGTTCGCCAGTTCGGCATCAATATCGGTCAATTGCTTCATCTCGCTTCGGTGCCGGGTTCAATATCGCCATCGAGGGTTCGTTCGGTGGCAAAACCCAGCCATCTTATAGAAAAAGGATCTATGAGAATTGCTTGTCTTGGCCTTGACGGAGTTTTGTATCGAGACAATACTTCCGCTCAAATTCATATAGATGACTAGATCAATAACAATATGAACAGACTCTCCAGCGACGAACGTCTCCCGCTTTACCAACGCCTGCGCGACCGACTGGCCGAGCAGATCGCCAACAACCGCTGGCGTCCGGGCGAAGCGATTCCCACTGAAGCGGCGCTGTCCAGCGAGTATTGTCTGTCCACCGGCACGGTGCGCAAGGCCATCGACATGCTGGTCGCCGACAATATTCTCGAACGACAGCAGGGGCGGGGCACTTACATTCGTCGTCCGCAATTTCAGTCGTCGCTGTTTCGTTTTTTCCGCTTCCAGACCGCTGCCGGTGAGCGTCAGGTGCCTGAGAGCCGGATTCTGTCCATCGAACCGATGACTGCGCCTTCCGCCGTCAGCCAGGCCCTGGGCCTGATTCCCGATGCGCCGGTGATTCGCCTGGTGCGGCTGCGACTGCTGGATGCGCAACCTGTGCTGGCTGAAGAAATCTGGTTGCCGCGCGTGCTGTTCCAGGCGCTGCTGGATACCGATCTGCAGCTTCACGGTCCGTTGCTCTATCCGATCTACGAAACCTTGTGCGGCCAGGTCGTGGCCTACGCCGAAGAAACCCTGACCGCCGAGTCCGTCAGTGATGTGCATGCGCGACTGCTGCATATCCCGGAAAACAGCCCGGTGGTGGTGATTGAACGTCTGGCCCGCAATTACGCCGGTCAGCCTCTGGAATGGCGTCGCTCACGCGGCCACGCCAGCCATTTCCGCTACAGCGTCGAGATCCGCTGACAGCACGTATAACCATAAGGATAAAAACATGTTCAGTTGGTATCGCCAAGTCACTCCTCGTGAGCGCAAAACGTTTTGGGCCTGCTTCGGCGGCTGGTCGCTGGATGCTCTGGAAGTGCAAATGTTCGGCCTGGCGATTCCCGCGCTGATTGCCGCGTTTGCCCTGACCAAGGGTGATGCAGGCTTGATCAGTGGCGTGACTTTGGTCACATCGGCATTGGGTGGCTGGGTCGGTGGCACGTTGTCGGACCGTTACGGTCGGGTGCGCACCCTGCAATGGATGATCCTCTGGTTTTCGGTGTTCACCTTTCTTTCCGCGTTCGTCACCGGCTTCCATCAACTGCTGATCGTCAAGGCGCTGCAAGGCTTCGGCATCGGCGGCGAGTGGGCTGCGGGCGCGGTGCTGATGGCGGAAACCATTCAGTCGAAATATCGCGGCAAAGTCATGGGCACCGTACAGAGCGCATGGGCCGTGGGCTGGGGCCTGGCGGTCGGTGTCTTCACCCTGATCTATTCCTTTGTCCCGCAAGACATGGCCTGGCGTGTGATGTTCCTGGTCGGTCTGCTGCCGTCGTTGATGATCATCTGGGTGCGTCGTAACGTCGAAGAACCGGACAGTTTCCAACGCCTGCAAAAAGCCAAGACCAAACCGGCCAGCTTCTTCAAATCAATGGCCGGTATCTTTCGCCCGGAACTGATTCGCGTCACCTTGCTCGGCGGCCTGCTGGGCCTCGGTGCGCACGGTGGCTATCACGCGGTCATGACCTGGTTGCCGACCTTTCTCAAGACCGAACGCAATCTGTCGGTGCTGAACTCCGGCGGGTACCTGGCGGTGATTATCTTCGCCTTCTGGTGCGGGTGCGTGGCCAGCGGCTTTTTGATCGACCGCATCGGCCGCCGCATGAATATTCTGCTGTTCGCGCTGTGCTGCGTCGTCACCGTGCAGTGCTACGTATTCCTGCCGCTGACCAACACGCAGATGCTGTTCCTCGGCTTCCCGCTGGGCTTTTTCGCCGCCGGTATTCCAGCCAGCCTCGGCGCGTTTTTCAACGAGCTGTACCCAGCCGACGTGCGCGGCGCCGGGGTTGGTTTTTGCTACAACTTCGGTCGTGTCCTGTCCGCGGTATTCCCGTTCATGGTCGGGCACATGAGTGAGTCCATGTCCCTGGGTTCGGCGATTGGCATCGATGCCGGGATCGCCTACGGCGTTGCCGTCCTCGCCGCGCTTTGCCTGCCGGAAACCCGTGGTCGCAGTCTGGAAGCGACACCTGCCGACACGGACAGCAAAGGTACTCAAGCCCCGCAGCAAGCCTGACGCTTCGCCCCTGGCGCGATGTATCGAACATCGCGCCTTCCTTCTAAAGATGAGTTCCATGCCTGATTCCCCTACCTCGCCAATCCTCGGTATCGATGGTCACGCCCATGTGTTCAACCGCGAGCTGACGCTCACTTCGGGCCGCCGCTACACACCCGATTACGATGCCACGCTGGATGCCTACCTGACGCAATTGCGCATTCACGGCTTGAGCCATGGCGTATTGGTGCAGCCGAGCTTTTTGGGCACCGATAACCGATACCTGCTCGCAGCGCTGCAACAAGCCCCTGAGCAACTGCGCGGTGTCGCCGTGGTGGATATCGATATCAGCCGTGAGCAACTGGAGCAGATGGCCGGGCAGGGAATCGTCGGCATCCGCCTGAACCTGATGGGCAAGGCGCTGCCGGACTTTACCGAGCCGCAGTGGCAGCGTCTTATCGGCCATGTCGTCGATTTGGGCTGGCACGTGGAGCTGCATCGTGGCGTCGTCGATTTACCGCAGGTGATTCGCGGCCTGTTGCCTTTCGGCTGCAAGATTGTGATTGATCACTTCGGCCGTCCGGACGCGCTGTCGGGCGTCGAACACCCGGCGTTCCAGGCGTTGCTGGAGACCGGTTCGACTGGGCAGGTGTGGGTGAAAGTCTCGGCCATCTACCGCCTCGGCGGTAGCAACCAGCAGAACATGGCTTTCGCCCAGGCGGCCTTGCCGTTGCTGGCCAGGCATTTCGGCCTCGATCGGTTGGTCTGGGGCAGCGACTGGCCGCATACCCAGCATGAGCAGGACGTCAGTTTTGATACCGTCGTTCAGCAACTACAGGAATCAGGCTGCGCCGACAGCGTGCGTCGGGCGTTGTTGGTCGAAGCGCCACAGGCGTTGTTTGGTTTTTCGGTGGTTGAGGTTTAACAGAAATAGGACATCGCCAACTTGGCCCCATTGGAGATTCTATGTCTGGGGGCAACCGCCAGGCGCCGCAGAAGTATCGTCTGAACCGACGCCTTCCCGGCTAAAGCCGGTCCCACTGTGGGACCGGCTTTAGCCGGGAAGACGGCATTCCAGTAGACGCAAATGCATCGGCTGTACGTCCAGATCCGTTGGAGATTCTATGTTCGCGGGCAAGCCTCGCTCCAGCGGAGTCGAGCAACCGCCATGAAACTCAAACCAACGCCTTAACCTGCCGACACTCCAGACTCAAACTCGCGCCGCCCAACGAGCTGGTGCCGATGTGCAGGGTGAAGCCGTGCAGGTTGACGATGGCCGCGACGATGGACAAACCCAGGCCGAAGCCGCTTTGCTGATTGCCGTTTTCACTGCGATAGAAACGCCGGAATACTGCTTTGCGTTCCGCTTCAGGAATGCCGGGACCTGAGTCTTCCACAGTAATGCAGGTGCTGCCGCCTTCGGCCTGTGCGCCGAGAATCACGCTGCCGCCCGGTGGCGTGAACTTGATCGAGTTGCTCAGCAGATTGGCCAGCGCTTCGAACAGCAAAGCGTGGTCGCCGAGCAATGGCGGCAGGTCGTCGTCCACTTGTAAATGCAGGCTGACGCCGCCTTCTTCGGCCAGTGGCAAGTAGAAATCATGCACTTCCTGCAGCAGCGCCTTAGGCTCCAGTTCGACGAAGGCCGAGCGGCGTTGATGATCTTCCAGCTCGGAAATGCGCAGCAAGCCACGAAAGCGCGCCATCAGCGTGTCGGCTTCCGCAATCACCTGATCCATTTGCGTGGCGACCAGGGAGTCTTCCGGCGATTGCTGCTGAATCCGGTACAGCTGCGCCCGTAAACGGGTCAACGGCGTGCGCAGGTCGTGGGCAATGTTGTCGCAGACGCCCTTGACCTCGTTCATCAGTTTTTCGATACGGTCGAGCATGGCGTTGACGATCACAGCCAGCATGTCCAGTTCGTCGCGACGGCTTGAAACCGGCAGGCGGCGGGTCATGTCCCCGGCGACGATGGCCTCGGCGCTGGCCTGAATGCCGCGTATGCGCCGCAACGGCCGGCGCCGCAGCAAATGCCAGCCGGCAATGCCGGGAATAATCGTCAGCGACAAACCCCAGAGCAGGGCATGTAATATCAACGTGGTGACCGCGAACAGCGAGCCGTTATCCCGGACCAACACCAGCCATTGGCCGTCCAGGGTTCGGCTGGCGACCGCATCGCAGCTGTCGCGCGGCATGTCGGGGTCGTCGGAGTCGACGCAGTTGTTGAGTTCGTGAATCGTGCCATCAAGCGGCAGATTGGCCGGGATGGTGCGGATCGGCCCGGCCAACGGTTGCAGGCGTGCATCGAACAGGCCGTAGGCGTCCACGGCGCGCATGTCGAAGGTCATGCTGGTGGCCAGCGCCTCGACCAGCTGCTCGCCCTGGAAGCGGGCAAACAATTGTTGGCGTTGCATGAGGGAGTGGCGGGCGAGGTTGTCGAGATAGCTGGTGACTTCCCAGTACACCACGCCGATCAGGGTGCAGCTCCAGGCCACGAAGAGAAAACTGTACAGCGCCAGCAAACGGCTGCTGGATGAGCGCCAGCCGTTAGACGGGTTCAGCAATGACATAGCCCGAGCCTCGTACGGTTCGAATCAGCGGGGTCATGCCGGGTGGATCAAGTTTCTTGCGCAAGCGACCGATATGCACGTCGATCAGGTTGGTGCCCGGATCGAAGTGATAACCCCAGACTTCTTCGAAGATCATCATCCGGGTGATGATCTGCCCGCTGTTGCGCATCATGAATTCCAGCAGCTTGTATTCGGTGGGCAGCAACGTCAGCGGCTGTTTGCCGCGACTGGCTTCGCGCTTGATCAGGTTCAGCTCCAGATCGGCCACCCGTAGCAGGGTTTCCGAGGCCGCCACCGGATTACGTCGGCGCAGCAGGACCTCGACGCGCGCGGCCATTTCGTCGGAAGCAAAGGGTTTGGCCAGGTAATCATCGCCACCGGCACGCAGGCCGCGCACCCGTTCGTCCACATCGGAAAGGGCGCTGATCATCAGGATCGGTGTGTAGATCCCCTGAGCGCGCAAGGTGGTGACAATCGCCAGGCCGTCGACTTCCGGCAGCATACGATCCAGGGTAATCAGGTCATAATCGCCGCTGACCGCCCGCGCCAGGCCTTCGCGGCCGTTGTCGACCCAATCTACGTCGAGTCCATGGCTGCTCAATTCGGCGACAATTTCCTGCGCCGTGACGGCGTCGTCTTCGATGGTCAGAATCCGGGTCATGTTGCCTGCCTGAAAGGGTTACGGCCAAAGCCGTATTCTGCCTGCAATCCCGTGCCCGGTTTCTGAAAAGATTTTCATGTGCCGGGCCTGTTCCTGGCTTGAGCGTTAACCGGCTGCCTTGTCTTGCTCGTCCTGCTGCTGCCTGGCGAGAACCCTGGCTTTGCGGTCGCGTTCCATTTTCGCCGTGGTGTCGTTCTCGCTGCGGATCTGCGCATGGCTGATCAGGGCGAAGATAAAGCTGCCGCCGATGATGTTGCCCGCCAGGGTCGGCCCGGCAAACACCAGCCAGAAGTCATGCCAGGACAGCTCGCCGGCAAACACCAGATACCCGGCTTCAGCGGAACCCACCACGATGTGGGTGAAGTCGCCCAGGGCCATCAGGTAAGTGATGAGGATGATGATCCAGATCTTCGCCGTCTCCATGGAGGCAATCATCCACACCATGGTCGCGATCATCCAGCCGGACACGATGCCTTTGGAAAACATGTGGGTGACGTCGTTTTCCATGACCTTGCGGCCGATTTCCAGAAAGGCTTCGTCGGTCTTGGTATCGAAAATCGGCAAATGCAGCATCACGTAGGCAACCAGCAGCGTGCCGCACAGGTTGCCCACCAGCACCACGCCCCACAAGCGCAGCAAACGGCCGAAATTGGCCAGCGTCGGCTTGCTCATCACCGGCAGAACAGCGGTGATGGTGTTTTCAGTGAACAGTTGCTGACGGGCCAGAATGACCGCGAGGAACCCGGCTGAATAACCCAGGCTGGCAATCACATGACTGGCCTCGACATCGGCCAGGCGCGATTTGAACAAACCCATGGCCATCAATGACAGGCCCATGGTCAGGCCCGCAGCCAGTGCCGACCACCAGAGTGCGGCAACGCTGCGTTCCAGTTCGTGATCGCCCTGGATACGGATGGTCTCGTGGAGTACCGCCGCGCGGGGTGGCTGGTTTTTATCGACTTCACGCTCTTCTTCAGCGGACAGACCCGGGGTCTTGCCTTCTGTGTGCTCTTGCATACGACTTCCTTGATGCTAATGGGGCTAGACGCGGGTAGGGCGCAGACAGATGAGTGCTGCGCCGGGCTGCTGGTTAAGACACAATTCACTGCCCATCGTTCTGTACTGAACGAGGCCGAATTCACAAAAAGGAGAACTGTTTTGCCCCTCGAAATCCGCGAAGCGACCAGAGCCGATGCCAAGGTCATTCTGGGCTTTATCACTGAACTGGCGATTTACGAAAAAGCCGAGCACGAAGTGCTGACCAGCGTGGCAGAAATCGAGCGCAGCCTGTTCGATGAACCCTCTCCGGCGAAGGCGCTGATCTGCCTGCTGGACGATGAACCCATCGGTTTCGCTGTGTATTTCCTCAGTTATTCCACCTGGCTGGGCCGCAAGGGTCTGTATCTGGAGGATCTGTTCGTTTCCGACCGGCATCGCGGCGTCGGAGCAGGCAAGGCGCTACTGCGACAGCTGGCCAGAATTGCCTACGACAGCGGCTGCGGGCGTTTCGAGTGGAGCGTGCTGGACTGGAATCAGCCTGCCATCGACTTCTATAAGTCCATCGGCGCGCAGCCGCAGGATGAGTGGGTGCGCTATCGCCTTGAAGGCGAGACGTTGAAGCGTTTTGCGTTGGGTTGAGTTGCAAGGTGGGACCGGCTTTTAGCCGGGAAAATGCCTTCCCGGCTAAAGCCGGTCCCACGGCGTAACGCGGCGATTGACACGGCTATCCGAGCAACGCGCTGCTATCAATCCGCGTCACACCTGCCGCAATCATGTCCTGCCAGGCTTTATCGAGAGAGTTATTCATATCGATGGCGCGGCAGGCGTCTTCAATCACCACCGTGCTAAAGCCTGCCGCCCTGGCGTCCAGCGCCGACCAGGCTACGCAGAAATCCAGGGCCAGGCCGACCACGAAGACCGTCTGCACGCCGCGTTCCTTCAAGTAACTTGCCAGCCCCGTCGGTGTGCGGCGGTCGGCTTCGAGGAAGGCTGAATAGCTGTCGATATGCGGGTTGCAGCCCTTACGCAGGATCAGTTGCGCGTGAGGCAGATCGAGATCGGCGTGTAACAGCGCGCCATGATTGCCCTGCACGCAATGGTCCGGCCACAGGGTTTGCGGGCCGTAGGGCAGGGTGGTGGTTTCGAAGGGCACGCGGCCGGGGTGGCTGGACGCGAATGAAATGTGCCCGGACGGGTGCCAGTCCTGAGTGATGACCACGCCGCGAAATTGCTCGCCCAGGCGATTGATCAGCGGCACCAGCGCATCGCCATCGGCGACCGCCAGTGCGCCGCCGGGCATGAAGTCATATTGCATGTCGATGACCAGCAGGACGCTGTCGAGGTCGAATCGAGGCTGGGTCATGGTGAAGCTCCTTGGTAATCGTCACAATTTGTGGGAGCGAGGCTTGCCCGCGAAGAGGTCGGGACATTCACAGTATCTTCCTGAACTGGAAAATCGCCTTCGCGGACAAGCCCTGCTCCAACAGGGTCTGAGGTATCAGGCAAACACCCGAATCGGCTCCCCGCCATCCCAGGCCTGGATATCCTCGATCATCTGGCTGAAGAAGGTGCGGTAATTATTTTCGGTCACGTAACCGATGTGCGGGGTGGCGAGCACATTGTCCAGGGTGCGAAACGGGTGCTCGGCGGGTAGCGGTTCGATGGCGAACACATCCAGCGCGGCACCGGCGATGCGCCGTTGTTGCAGGGTTTCAATCAATGCAGCCTCGTCGACGATCGGCCCGCGCGCCGTGTTGATCAGGTAGGCGCAGGGCTTCATCCAGCTCAAGGCCTGGGCATCCACCAGCCCGCGACTGCGATCACTGAGGACCAGATGCACCGAGAGCACGTCGGACTGCTCAAACAATTGCTGCTTGCTGACATAGGTGACACCGGATTCGGCAGCCGCCTCGGCGGTGAGGTTTTCGCTCCAGGCAATCACGTTCATGCCGAACGCCTGGCCGTAGCGGGCGATCCACTTGCCGATGCTGCCCAGGCCGAGGATGCCCAGCGTCTTGCCATGCAGGTCGCTGCCCAGGCCCATTTGCCATTGGCCGCTGCGCAGGGCGTTGGCTTCATCCACCAGATTACGGGTAATGCCCATGATCAACGCCCAGGTCAGTTCCGGCGCGGCATGTTTGTAGCTGTCGGTGCCGCAGACCTGGATGCCGAGTTTGCCAGCCGCCTTCACGTCAATCGCAGCGTTGCGCATGCCGCCGGTGACCAGCAATTTCAGGTGCGGCAGCTGGCTGAGCAGGGCTTCATCGAAGGTGCTGCGTTCGCGCATCACGCAAATGACATCGAACGCCTGCAGGCGCGCAGCCATGCTGTCCGTGTCGGCTGGAAACTCATGGAGGAAGGTGACTTCGCCAATGCTGTTCAATACCGACCAGTCCACGACGTCGCTGGCCACGGACTGCCAGTCGTCGAGCACCGCAATTCTCACAGGAGAACGTTGAGTCATTTGGAGATTGCCTCGCTAAAGCAAAGGAAAGGTTTTTAGGGTTGTGCGCTTACCTTACCGCCGACCGCCGGCGCGGGAAACAAGATGTTGCGCCGAGCGACTCTTTAGCCCGGTAGCGGCTCAGCCAAACAGTCCGGCAGCAATATTGATGGAAAAACCGAGAATCGCCGTATTGAAGACGAAGCCGATCAGGCATTGAGACAACACAGTCTTGCGCAGCCCATGGGTCGCCACGCCGACGTCGGAAGTCTGCACCGCGACGCTGAGGGTGAAGGAGAAGTAAAGGAAGTCCCAATAATCCGGATGCAATTCGCCGTCGGCGAAACGCAACGCCGGTTCCTTGCCTTTCCAGGTGTAAAACAGTCGTGCGTAATGCAGGCTGAAAATAACCCCGGTGACCAGCCACGAACCGACAATGGTCAAGCCGGTGAATGCGTAGTGCATGGCGCGAGCGTCAGCTGTCATTTCCTTGCTGCCGGCCAGCTCCAGGGTGATTGCCGCGAGGCTGGCCAGGGCGGCAATGCATACGGTGAACAGCACCTGGCTGGCGTTTTCGTCTTCGATCAGGGAAATGCGTTCGACGTCTTCGGCATTGGTGCGAAAGGTGCGCAGCATGATCAGCCCCAGATAAATCCACACCCCGACGTTCCAGGCGATCAGGCATTTGGTGGTCAGGGAAATGTCCGGCGTAAGGATCGCCGCCGCGATACCGCTGATCAGGCCCAGGCCTGCGGCGATGCTCAAACGAGGGTGGGTGTGAGCGATATGGGACATGGCAGGGCATCGAGACGAGAGGTTCGCGAACCTTATCACGGCCCGGATGCGGGTAGAAAAAACGGCGCGCAAGGGGGTTGCGCGCCGCGTGCCAGCTTGGCAAATCCTGATAAATGGGCGCGCGCCGGTATCGCGCGGCAAACATCCGGTTCCTACGCAATAGTGTGTGACTCGATCAGGCTCTCAACGCACCAGACACGGCTGCTTGTTGTTGAATTTCCAGTCCGGAATCAAAAACTGCATGGCGACGCTGTCATCTCGTGCGCCCAGGCCCATGCCTTTATAGAGTTCGTGGGCCTTGTGCACCTGATCCATGTCCAGCTCGACGCCCAGGCCGGGTTTCTTCGGCACCTGCACGCAGCCGCCAACGATCTGCAGCGGCGCTTTGGTCAGGCGCTGGCCGTCCTGCCAGATCCAGTGGGTGTCGATGGCGGTGATATTGCCCGGTGCCGCTGCCGCCACGTGGGTGAACATCGCCAGGGAAATATCGAAGTGATTGTTGGAATGCGAGCCCCAGGTCAGGCCCCATTCGTTGCACATCTGCGCAACACGGACCGAACCCTGCATGGTCCAGAAGTGCGGGTCGGCCAGCGGAATATCCACCGATTGCAACTGAATCGCGTGACCCATTTCCCGCCAGTCGGTGGCGATCATGTTGGTCGCGGTCTTCAGACCCGTGGCCCGGCGGAATTCAGCCATGACTTCACGACCCGAATAGCCGTTCTCCGCGCCGCAGGGGTCTTCGGCATACGCCAGGACATGATGCTGATCCCGACACAGGCGAATCGCTTCTTTCAGCGACCATGCGCCATTGGGGTCCAGGGTGATGCGCGCCTCGGGGAAGCGTTCGGCCAGCGCGGTAACCGCCTGGATTTCGTCGTCGCCGCTGAGCACGCCGCCCTTGAGTTTGAAGTCCTGGAAGCCATAGCGCTGCTGGGCGGCTTCGGCCAGGCGCACTACGGCATCGGCGGTCAGGGTTTTTTCATGACGCAGACGGAACCAGTCATTATCGGCGTCCGGCTCGCCACGGTAGGCCAGATCCGTCTGGTTGCGGTCGCCGACGTAGAACAGATAACCGAGCATTTTCACTTCGTCGCGCTGCTGACCTTCGCCCAGCAAGGCGGCGACTGGCACGTCCAGATATTGCCCGAGCAAGTCGAGCAGGGCGGCTTCGATGCCGGTAACCGCGTGAATGGTCACGCGCAGGTCGAAGGTCTGCTGGCCACGGCCGCCGGCATCGCGCTCGGCGAAGGCCTGGCGCACGTTATTGAGGATCTTCTGATAGTTGCCGATGGCGCTGCCGACCACCAACTGCCGAGCGTCTTCCAGGGTCTGGCGAATGCGTTCGCCGCCGGGTATTTCGCCGACCCCGGTGTGCCCGGCGTTGTCCTTGAGGATAACGATGTTGCGGGTGAAAAACGGCCCGTGAGCACCGCTCAGGTTGAGCAACATGTCATCGTGACCGGCCACCGGAACCACTTGCATGCTGGTGATGACAGGCGCTTTGTGTACGGTCTGATTGTTCAACGTATTCATGTTTGAGTCCTTAATAGTCGTGGCGCACGATCAAGAGTGGGCGGCCGGTGCTGGCGTGGTCACAGTTGCGGCGTTGGCAACCTTGGGCGTATTGCGGGCGGCGAAGACGATAATGGCGGCGATGATCGACGTCGCCGTCAAGCCGTAGAGCCCGCCTTGAATCGAACCGGTGTGTTGTTCCAGCAGGCCAAAGGTGGTCGGTGCAACGAAGCCACCCAGGTTACCCACCGAGTTGATCAACGCAATGACGCCAGCGGCGATGCGTGCATCCAGATAAGCCTGGGGGATCGGCCAGAACAACGACGATGCCGACTTGAAGCCCAGCGCTGCAAAGCAGATCGCAACAAAAGCGAAGATCGGGCTGCCAGTGGTGGACATGAACATCCCGGCGGCGGCAATCAGCAGCGCTACGGCGACCCACGCCTGCTGTTTCTTCCATTTCGCCGACAAAGACGCGAAGGCGTACATACCGATGATCGACAGCAACCAGGGAATGGAGTTGAACAAGCCGACTTGAATGTCGCTCAGGTCGCCCATTTTTTTGATAATGCTTGGCAGCCAGAAGGTCGCGGCATAAATAGTCAGCTGAATGAAGAAGTAGATCAGGCAAAACAGGATGATCTGCCGATCCTTGAGCAGTTTGCCCAATGACGCCTTGATCGGATTGGCGGCTTCCCGAGCCCGTTGTTCGTCGTCGATGGCGTTGACCAGTGCGTCCTGTTCCTCACGGGTAAGCCATTTGGCATCGTGAGGTTTGGAGTCCAGCCAGAACCAGACGAATGCACACAAACCTACCGAAAACATCCCTTCAATGAAGTACATCCATTGCCAGCCGTGCATGCCGAAGCCGTTGATTTGCAGCAAAAGGCCGGACAGTGGGCCGGAAATCAGCGAAGCGATGGCCGAACCGCTCAAAAAGATGGCGATGGCCTTGCCGCGCTCAACGCCGGGCAGCCAACGGGTGAAGTAATAGATCACGCCAGGGAAGAAGCCGGCTTCAGCAACGCCGAGCAGGAAACGCAGGATATAGAAGTGGGTTTCGTTCTGGATGAACGCCATGCAGGCGGCGACGATGCCCCAGGTGAGCATGATGCGCGTCAGCCAGATACGGGCGCCGACTTTTTGCAGGAGGATATTGGAAGGGACTTCGAACAGCGCGTAACCGATGAAGAACAGTCCGGCACCAAACCCGTAGGCGGCGGCACCGATGCCCAGATCGTGCTCCATGTGCGAACGCACAAAGCCGATGTTCACCCGGTCGATGTAATTGACGATAAACATGATGACGAACAGAGGCAGAACATGACGCTTTACTTTCGAAACCGCCGAAAGCAAAGCCGAATCCGCGCCGTCACTCACCCTGGTAGTGGATGTGTTCACAGGTGTATCTCCCACTCGTTATTTTTATGCGGGTTTTGGGCAAGCCATGTTGCTTGCGTTGATAGACATCATACAAGTAACGACTTGTGACGCAAGGGGGCGTCGATTCGTTTTGTCAGATATTTTTCGCAAGGAAGGTGGGTGTCGGTGCCGACAAAGCTTACGGATTGCCGTTTGTCCCTATATCCATTGGCTTTAAAGGTGGTTTGCGCGTTGCCTGGCGACTCGGAAGAAAAATTATCAAGCCGATTTTTTGGCATTTGTGCTGCTGATTGATGTTCTCAGCTTGTCATACAAGATAGACAACTCAGTTCGCTTGGCTAGCTCGTCAGACAAGTGCGCAGTAGTATGTCCTTCAAACCCATTCCGCGATCTCCGTGTCCAGGACACCTCTTTCCATGCAAGAGCCTATCCGGCCGATTCCCAAGCGTCGGCAACACAATCTTGCCACCGACCTGGTCACTGATCTGAGCCAGCGCATCCTTCTTGGCAAGATTCCGCCCGGCCACAAACTGCCTTCGGAAAGCGAAATCGTCCGCGAGCACGGGGTCAGCCGCACCGTGGTGCGCGAAGCGATATCGAAATTGCAGGCTTCGGGGCTGGTGGAAACCCATCACGGGGTCGGCACGTTTGTCCTGGAGCGCAGCGATCACACCGGGTTGCGGCTGAAAGTCGAAACCGCGGCGAGCGTGCGCGACATCATCGAACTGCGGATCGGCCTGGAAACCCAGGCGGTTGCCTTGGCAGCGTTGCGCCGCACGGACGAGCAACTGGTCGCCATGCGCCAGGCGCTGGATGATTATCAGGATCTTCTGGCCAAGGAAGACAGCTGTGTGGAGGCGGACAAGCGCTTTCATATGCTGATTGCCGAAGCGACCGGCAACCCGTACTTCGCCGAGATCATGCAGCACCTGGGCAGCGCGATCATTCCCCGCAGCCGCATTGCCTCAAGCGAACGCGCGGGCGCTAATCTTGCCCATCATGGCTATCTGGCCAACCTTGAACATGAAGCGCTGCTGAGCGCCATCCGCCGTCAGGACCCGGACGCGGCTCGTGCAGCGATGTGGACCCATCTGAGCAACAGCCGCGAAAGGCTCGCGCCGCTGGAGTGAGCCGAGCGCAGTGGGACTGGACTCATCCGGGAAGGCGCCGGTGAAGCTGCCGATTACTCAGCGCTACAACCGGCCTCTTCGGGAATGAATTCTCTTCTGCAGGTCTCTGCAACCAAGCGCGTTATTTTGCCCGGGGCTCGGCCGCCCCCAACACCTGCAACATCACCTCTGACTGCCACTCGAAATACGGATTGAGCGTCAGTCGCGCATGCACTTTGCCCGCTTCGGGATAGCCCAATCCGAATACCAGACCTGATCCCCATTCAGGCATAACTGCATATTGCCAGCACTTTGCCACGTCAATCGCGCCCGCATCCAGAATCAGGCAGACTCAACGCTCAAATAAAAACCAGCGGCACCTGCTATGCACCTCATCTTTAGTTCTTCGCCTGGAGCTCGCCATGTTTGCCCTTGATCATTCGCTGGCGCAGGACATCGTCGACCGGGCCATGGCCATTCTGCCGTGCAACGTCAACGTCATGGATTATCTGGGCATCATCATCGGCAGCGGCGACGTTGAGCGTTTGTACACCCGGCATGAAGGTGCGCAACTGGTGCTGGCCAACCATCGCGTCGTTGAAATCGACGCCAGCACAGCGCAGCAACTGGACGGCGTAAAGCCGGGCGTGAACCTGCCGTTGATGCTGGATCAGAAACTGGTGGGCGTGCTCGGTATCACCGGCGAACCCGAGCAGGTCAGGGTCTATGCCGAATTGGTGAAAATGACCGCTGAGATGCTCATGGAGCATCGCCGTCAGCAGGCCGATCAGCAGTGGCGGCAGCAGCGCAGCGAGGATTTGCTGTCACGTTTGATACTCGCCGAATGTCCGGAATATCTCGTGGACGAGGCGCAGCAACTGGGCCTGCAACCCGCGTTGCCGCGTCAGGCGGTATTGATCGAACTGGCCGGGCCCGACACCGATGCCGCCAAAGTCGTGGCCTGGCTCAATGGCCGTTATGCCAACAGCTGGTGCCTGGTCCGCGAGCCGCTGCTGATCCATTGGTGTCGGGCCATGGGCAAGGACCGCGATGACGCGTTGTTGCTGGAGCAATTCGACGAGCAGGGCTGGCAGGTGCTGCGCATGGCGACGGTCGAGCAGTCGGCGGACCTGCCGACCTTGCGCCATGCGGTGGCCGCTGCCCGGGATTTGCTGGATTACGCCCGCGAGGTTCAGCCGCAGCAACGTTTGTTGCGGCTGTCGGCGTATCGCCTGCCGGTGTTGTTCTGGCGTTATCGGCATGACTGGCTGGCGGCGCAGGTTGCCCAGCCGATTGCGCAATTGCACAGTCATCCGCAACTGCTGGAAACCCTGCGCAGCTGGTTCGACTACAGCGGCGAAAGCCAGGCCTGCGCCGATGTGCTGGGCATCCACCGCAACAGCCTGCGCTATCGCCTGGAAAAAATCGCCGAGTTGAGCGGCTGCGATCCTTATCGCACCGATGATCTGCTGCGCCTGTATCTGGGTCTGCACATGACGCCACGCGCTGCGCTTTGTTCAAATGACCAATAGGCTGCCGCTTGCGTCGTGCGCAGGGCGCGGGGCATATCCCGCCCGGGATGAGAACATCGCGACACTGGGTTTACGGAGAACAACAACATGAAAATCGTCATCGCCCCCGATTCCTTCAAGGACAGCCTGAGTGCCCAGGGTGTCGCCGATGCCATCGCCACCGGGCTGGCCGAAGTGTGGCCCAGCGCCGAGCTGATCAAATGCCCGATGGCCGATGGCGGCGAGGGCACGATCGAGGCGGTCCTTGCCGCATGTAATGGTGAGCTGATGAGCGCCGAAGTCAGCGGCCCGTTGGGTCAGCCTGTGGTTGCCCATTGGGGCTGGTTGGCGGCGAGCCAGACCGCAATCATCGAAATGGCCATGGCCAGCGGCCTGCAATTGTTGACTCTCGACCAACGCGACGCGTGCATCACCAGCACCTGCGGCACTGGCGAGTTGATCCTGGCGGCGGTGGAGGCCGGAGCGGTGCGGGTGATTCTGGCGATTGGCGGCAGCGCCACCAATGACGCAGGCAGCGGCATGCTTGCCGCGCTGGGCGCACGGTTTTTCGATGCCGACGGCAAGCCGGTTGCGCCTGGCGGGCTGGCACTGGCACAGGTCGCGCATATTGATGTGCAGCAACTGGATGCGCGTTTGCGCGACGTTCAGTTTGAAGTGGCGGCCGATGTTGACAATCCACTGTGCGGGCTCAACGGCGCCTCGCACATTTTCGGTCCGCAGAAAGGCGCGTCGCCAGCGCAGGTTCTGCAACTGGACGACGCCCTCGGGCACTTCGCCGATCTTTCGGCCGGGGTTCTCGGCCACGATCTGCGTGACCAACCGGGCTGCGGCGCAGCGGGGGGCATGGGCTTTGCGGCCAAGGCCTACTTGAACGCGTCGTTCCGGCCGGGTGTCGAGGTGGTCGCTGATCTCACCGGGCTTGCGCAGGCTTTGCAAGGTGCGGATCTGGCGATTACCGGTGAAGGCCGTTTCGATGCCCAGACCTTACGCGGCAAGACGCCGTTTGGCGTGGCGCGCGTTGCCGGGCGGGCTGGCGTGCCGGTCATTGTCCTGGCCGGCACCCTCGGCGAGGGTTACGCCAACTTGTACGAGCACGGCATCAGCGCGGCATTTGCCTTGGCCAGCGGGCCGATGACGCTGGAGCAAGCCTGTCGCGACGCCCCGACCCTGTTGCACGACCGGGCACGGGATCTGGCGCGCCTCTGGCAACTGGCGGCGCGCTGATCGATGCAGATCAATTGTCACCCAGGCAGCCGGTGCCATTGACCTCGTAACGCAGGGTATGGGTATTGCCCATGTGGTCGACGTAAGTCATCTCCACCGGTTTAACCCCGCAGAAATTCAGCTCCGGTGTAGACACGACCTTGGCGATGTCCAGTTTTGTGCCGTAGGTGTAATCCTGGACATTGGCTTGCGTTTTGAGGCCAGCGTTGGCGCCTGTAGCAACACAGCCCAAGGCCAGCAAAGTGAAGGCAATCAGTGTGGTTTTCATGATGAGCGTCTCGTTCAGGTGAGTTCAACTTCTTGAGCCTGTACGACGAAGCTCATCGAGCTTTATTCCCCCACCTGAAAAGAACCGGATAAAAAAACGTCACGCCGATTGCAGATGTAACAGCGCAATGGGCTTGCGCATCAATGCACCCACCACCGCTGCGCCAAGCAAGGCCAACAGCCCGGCCACCCAGAGCAAAGTCGCGAAGCCTTGCACAAAGGCCTGTTGCGCCAGAGGTTGCACAATCAGCCGTGCGCTTTCGGTAAGCGGTGCCATGGCCGCGCCCATGTCACCGGCCACCACCCGCGAGGCGATGCTGCCGACATGATTCAGCCAGTCAGGCGCCTGTGCCTGCATGGCCGCCTCCAAGGTTTGCTCGGTGTGGCTCGCCAATAACGCGCCGTACACGCCGATGGCCAGCATGATCGCGCTGAAACGCATGGTGGTGCTCATGCCCGAGGCCATGCCGGCGCGGTCGCGAGGCACGCACGCCATGATGTTTTTCTGGGTATCACCGTTCAATAACCCGGCGCCGGCACCGGTCACCGCCATGGCGCAGGCAAAACCGGCGTAACCGCCGCCGGACACCGCCCAGGCGCTGAGCAAGTTGCCGCAACCAACCAGCGTCAAACCCAGCGCCATTAGCGTTGCCGGTGAATAGTGTTGCGCCAGCCGGGCGCCGATCTTCGGGCAAACCAGCATGGTCATGGCGAAAGGCAGCATGCCCAGCCCGGAAGCAATGGCGCTGAAGCCCAGCCCGTTTTGCAGATAGAACGGCAGCAGGGTCATCATCACCTGAGCACATCCGGCGTAAGCGAACATGCCCAGTAATGCGCCGATAAAACGCGGGGATTTGAACAACTGCAAATCCACCATTGGCTTGTGCTGTATCCGCTCGACCAATACAAACAATGCAAGCAGGCCGAAGCCGCCGAACAGGCGCAGGAACGTGGCAGGGCTGTTCCAGCCGATACGATTGGCTTCGATCAATCCCCAGATCAGACACAACAAGGCCGCGCTGAACGTCAGGCTGCCCCAGGGATCAAGACGCGCAGATTGTTCGTTGCGCGACTCTTCGATGTTGCGGCGCACCATCGCTATCAGCAGCAGGCCAACTGGCAGATTCAGGTAGAAAATCCAGCGCCAGCCCAGCAGTTCGGCAATCAGCCCGCCCACGGTGGGCGCGGCCGTCATCGCCACGCCCATGCAGGCGCCCCAGAACGCCCAGGCTTTGGCGCGTTCGGTTTCGTCATGAAAGGCATGGCCGATGGTGGCAAGGGCCGAGGTCAACAGCAGCGCTGCGCCGACGCCTTTTAGGGCGCGGGCAATATCGAGGAACAGGATATTCGGCGCGGCGCCACAGCCCAGTGACGCCAGGATGAACAGCACCAGCCCGCAGAGCAGCATTTTCTTGCGCCCGAAACGGTCGGCGACGCTGCCGGACGGCAGCAGCAGCGCGGCAAAAGCCAGCATGTAGGCGCTGACCACCCACTCGATGTCGGCAAAGTTGGCGCCCAGGTCCCGGGCGATGCTGGGCAGGGTCACCGCGACGATATTGGTGTCGAGCACGATCAGCGAGCAGACGCCGGAGGCGGTCAGGAGAGTCATGCGTGGGCTGGGTTTATCGAGGTTCATGGCGGGCCTGTAATTACCGTTGTGATTGAGGAACCTGCAATGACTGCAGCGCGGCGAGGGCGATTTCATCATCGTGGGCAGGTGTGTCAGCACTGACGCCGATGGCGCCCACTACCTGGCCTTCAACGCGGATCGGCTGGCCGCCCTTCATCATCAGCAGCCCGGCAGTGATCGCTGCGGTGCGCCCGCCGTTGATGCTTTTCTCCAGATCATCTGATGGGCGCTTGAACAAGGCTGATGTTCGTGCCTTGCCCTGGGCCAGTTCGATGCCTGCCACGACCGGAGCTCTGTCCATGCGCGCGGTCAGAATTGGCCATCCGCCATCGTCAACGACCGCAACCGCACAGGGCCATCCATGATGGCTGGCGTATGCCTGCGCCGCCTGCACCAACTGGCTGGCGGCTTTCAGGCCCAACGTTGCTTTTTGAGTAATGCTAGATGCAGGCTCGGCCGCATTGGCTATTTGTAAAGCCAATGCACTGCAAAGCATGACAAGAACTGATTTGACGCGCATCGCTGATCTTCCTAAGGTGAGTGAGTGGCCAGCTTATCCCGGCATCGCCTTGGTGTTATTACCTGCGTCGCGTCACTTGATTACCTGTGAGCTAATTGAATTATGGAAATCCGTCATTTCCGCTACTTCCTGGCCGTCGCCCGACACAAGAGTTTCGTTCGCGCTGCCGAACAGTTGGGTATCGCGCCGCCGACCTTGACCCGGCAGATCCAGGACCTGGAAAGCGAACTCGGCACGCGCCTGTTGCAGCGCTCGCAACGGGACGTGAGCCTTACCGAAGCCGGGCGTGCCTTGCAGATCGAAGCCGAGGCGACGCTGCGCCAATTCGAGTCCGCGCAGCTCAGTGCGCAGCGGGCCGGGCGGGGTGAAACCGGGTATATCCAGCTAGGCTACGTCGCCTCTGCGGTGTTCTCGGGCGTTCTGCAAAATCAGGTCAGCGAGTTTCGGCAACGCTATGCGGATGTGGGCTTCACCATTACCGAACAGCTGATGCCGACCTTGCCGCGCCTGATCGAGGAAGGGCGGCTGGATATTGGCTACGTGCGCTCGCCGATGCCGCTGGGGGAGTCGCTGAGCAGACTGGATTTACTCGAAGAAGCATTCGTTCTGGCGCTGCCCGCCGGGTCCTGGCTCTGCAATCTGAAACAGATCGAAGCAGCGCACCTGCAGAACGAAACCTTTATTCTGCCCGAACAGATATCCGGCACTTTCGACGTTGCCGCCCAAGGCGGGTTCGCCCCGAAACTGGGTCCGCAACCCGGCGGGCTGGTGTCTGTGGTTGCCCTGGTTTCCCTGGGACAAGGCGTCGCCATGGTGCCGCAATCGATGGTCGAGCGCATCCAGTTGCCCAACGTGCTGTACCGTCCACTTCACGACTGCCAACCGCGCTCCTGCCTGTCACTGATCTACCGACGCTACGAAAAGGCCGCGGCTGTGGCGTGTTTTATTGAGCATGTGAAGCGGCCAGCAGGGTCTGTTCAGCCCTCGGGCGTGATTCTACCGGGCAGATGAGCGACGATAGCGTCGGCTTGCGAGCAAATTGATTCTGGAAACGAATGCATGAAGAACTACCAACCTCCTGTGACATTGACCCCTCGAATGCTCTCCCTGGTGGCTGACATCAGCGAAAAGTTGGGGCGGCTGTCAGCCTTGGGTGAAGTCGGTCAGGCGCCGATGTTACGACGTGGTAATCGGATACGTACGATTCAGGCGTCCCTTGCGATCGAAAACAACACCTTGAGTGTTGAGCAAGTCACTGCGGTTCTGGATGGTCAGCGGGTATTGGGCTTGCCGAGGGAAATTCAGGAAGTGCGCAATGCATTCGCCGCCTATGAGGCGATGGCCGAATGGCGGCCGGGCAGCCGTGTCGATTTATTGGCTGCTCATAAACTGCTTATGCAGGGATTGATCGACGATCCCGGTTGTTTTAGGCAAGGAGGAGTAGGCATCTATCGCGGCAATCAACTGTTGCACATGGCTCCGCCTGCCAGTCGGGTCAGGACGTTGATGGATGATTTGCTCGGTTGGGTAGCAACTGTGCAAGTTCATCCGTTGATCGCCAGTTGCATTTTTCACTACGAATTTGAATTCATTCATCCCTTTGCCGATGGTAATGGCCGGATGGGGCGACTATGGCAGACGGTCATTCTCAGCCAGTGGCGACCGATGCTGGCTTATCTTCCTGTCGAGACGGTTATCCGCGAGCAGCAGGAGGCTAACTACGCAGCGCTGGCTGCCGCGGATCAATTGGCTGAGGCCACGCCGTTTGTAGAGTTCATGTTGAACGCATTACAGCAGGCGCTTGAAGAAGCCGCGTCGAGTATCAAAAGTGTTGAGTTGACCGCACAAGCTACCGCACAAGTGACCGAACAAGTGACCGAACAAGTCCGGCGACTTCTTGAAGCTTTGCGCAGCGGTCAGGCACTTGGTGCTGCCGAGCTGATTGAGCATCTAGGGCTCACGCATCGCCAATCGTTTCGCAACAGTTACCTTAACCCTGCACTGGTTGCCGGGCTCATCCAGATGACCAAACCTGCATCGCCGCGCAGTCCCGCGCAGGCCTACTATTTGACCGACAAGGCGCGCCTCCTGTTATCCGGCAAGCCTCCCGCGGCCACGCTGAACCCGGCAAACAAAGGAGCTCAACAATGATCGATCATCTGGACCACCTGGTACTGACCGCCGTCGATGGCGAAGCCACCAAGGATTTCTACACTCGCGTGCTGGGCATGCAGCTGGAAACCTTCGGCGCCGGGCGCATGGCGTTTCGGTTCGGCAATCAGAAAATCAATCTGCACATTCGCGGCCATGAATTCGAGCCCAAGGCGCATGTGCCGGTACCCGGTGCGCTGGACCTGTGCTTCATCGCGGCGATTCCGCTGGAGCAGGTCATCGAGCGCTTGAACGCGGCGCAGTGGCCAATCATCGAAGGCCCGATCCTGCGCACCGGCGCCACTGGGCCGATTCGCTCGGTGTATGTGCGTGATCCGGATTTGAATCTGATCGAGATTTCAGAACTGGTTTGAATTGGCCAGAATGGGGGCCTTCAGACCCCGTTGGAGCGAGGCTTGCCCGCGAAGAACGATAACGCGGTGGCTCTGACTCACCGAGGCGCCTGATTCGCAGGCAAGCCTCGCTCTCATCAAACAACACATATCCATCTGGCCTGACGAGGATCCGTGGGACCGGATTTATCCGGGAAAGCGGCATTGCTGACGAGGAAAATGCAGTGGATGTACCGACC